>JAFMMM010000509.1 GCA_017859815.1 Planctomycetota bacterium
CCGCAATTTCGGCTCGCCGGCCGAATTGGGGGGGATGGCACCGGCATGACGCACCGGCGTGGTCAACGAACCACCCGGCCACGGCGCCAGTCGCCAGAGGCACAAACCGCCGTTCCGGCGGGCCAGTCGAGCGAAGCCGGCGGGCAGGGCTCAGCCGGACAGGTCTTTGAGTCGGCGATCAAACACGAATGGGCCGAATGGCATAATTGAGGCCAGAATGCCGCGAAAAGCCAGTCCTGCAGGTAGCGGCACCATCCGCACGGCCATCGCGAACAGGATGGCCAGCCCGACGAACAGGAATCCGTGCAGAGAACCCACAATCCGAACAGCCATCGGCATCCCGGCCATGTATTTCAGCGGCATCGCGATTCCAAACAGGATCAGCGTTGACGTGCCTTCAATCATGCTGAACACGCGCAGGAGTTTCAGGAAGCGGGGATTCTGGATTGGCATGAGCGGGTTCCTGGCAAAAAAATCGTGAATCAGCAAAGGATGCCCGTCGATCAACGCGTCACGCAACCCAGATATCGTCACCAAATCACTCATGGCAAAAATGGGAGAAACCTGCGGGGCCAAACGACCGCGAATTCGGCGTCAACAAAAGACGATGCCAGAGTGGAGGGAACCCACGGTTCGCCGTTGATGCGTTGCTGTTGTTCGGCTTTGTTATGTTCGCCTCGCCCAACGCAGCCTGAAAATTCGGAACGATTTTTGGCACAATGCCCGCGGTCCGTCCGTCCGGACGACAGCCCCGAACAGATCTGCATAACAATGTCTGACGTGATGGAATTGCCACTGAGAGCAGACTCGACAGCGACAGGGATGACCTGTTATTCCCGATTCCATCCGCCTTGCGGCATTTGACACCTCGTTGCGTGAAACGGGGCGATTACCAGTTATTGAGATGCTGCATGGGCGGCATTCAAATCCCGCGACGACAGCGAACACTGGCAGGACCTCGAACCGGCTATGCACCGCCTCGCCGAAGTTGCTGCGGAGGAGTTGGAAGTGCCCGAGCCGGATGACGTAATCCTCCCACAGGCAACAGAACACTGGTGATCGCAAATTCGCCCTTGCGATCTGCAGCAGCGACTGGCAGCCATCTGCCGACAGCAGTAATTCCTGGTCACTTGGGTATCGCGTCCTGACAGACGCCGAAGAATCGCGGTGTTCTGGCCGCTCGATCCCTCCGGTCTGAACACAGTGACCGCTACTGCAGTGCACCCGCACCCGGCCGGCGACGTTTGTATGCGGCCCAACAACTGGGAGTACCCGCCGGACACATCTTTGGGGAATGGGCAGATTTCTCGAGCTGCCGAGTGCAGGTCGTCCCTGCAGATGCTCGCAGAGCCCGATGCGGAGGGGACCGAACCGGCCTGGCGAATTAGCCCCCCTGTCCTGCGATCCCTACGGCTGATCGCCGCTGAACCGGGAATGCACTTCGTCTTAAGCGAGGATTGATCTCGCTAACTCCGTATCGTGCCGGAACTGGCACAACGCAAAACACACGTAGCCGAATGCTCACCGACCAATCTTTGTGATACGATCGAGCCTTCCAGCAGGGTGAGCGCGCTGTCTCACGGATATTCCCGAGACGTGACATCATCCGCGCCCGCAAGGACTCCGACTTTTGCAAATCAACGTCTTCCGTCTTCAGCAGGACGGTATCGCACAGGCGTTCCCCTCGCAGTCACATCACAGACATTTTCAGATCATCGCCAGCAGTTTCATGAACCGTCCCCATCGCAAATTCGGCAAGCTGCACCTGCTGGTTGTGCTCTGGATCGCCGGCATCCTGTTTCCGATGTTCGGTTTCAGTCGCCTGACTCCACAAAGTGCAGCGGTGTTCGACTGGTTGTTCAAAACACCCGCGGCTCACGTGCTGATGCATCTGCTGCTGTATGCGGTTCTGTCCGCGATGCTGATGAGCATCATGCAAAAAACCGCAAGCGGCTTTCAGAAGGTCACACTGCCGGCATTCCTGCTGACTACTGTCGTCGCAATCGCCCAGGAATTCATTCAACTGGGTGGTCAGCTGCAGCGAGTAAGTACGGACGAATGGTTCGACTGGACAATTGATGTGCTGGGAGCCTTGATCGGCTGTATGGCCATTGGCTGTCTGCGGGCTCGGACAAAAACCAGCACCTGATTCGCACAGTGATCCGTCAACACCGGCAGCGGGCACCGACACCGTCTGATCAGGCAGCATCACGCCGCAGCGGAGGACTGAGCGTTCCAGTCAGGCCGTCTGCACCCGACCGCGGTTTAACCTTCTGGCCAGCAAAGACGCAGTCACAGCGGTGCCCAGAACGAAAGCGATCACGCCCCCTCCCAGCGAACCAGAAGACTGCAGCATGACTTTGAACACGGTCCCCGGAACCAGACCCACCAAATAACAACCTACGATAATCAGTGGGTTCGGAAGCCGCTTGCGGAACTCAGGCCACAGGAATGTCGAAAGAGTATTGACGATCGAAAAGCTTGCCAGCAGGAGATAGAAATAACGCTCCTGCAAATGCTGCTGCATTTCAACCAGGGCAGCCAGAATCGCGAAGTCGACAATCAGCAAACCTTCTGCGGCTCGCTCGCGAGCTGAGTTGTTCGTCTCGATTGGTTCCGCCTCAATCGCTGCCGTTTTCGACATTTTCCGCTCCGTATTTCTGATCCGGAAACATGGCCTCCGGGATTTGCCTGCTTGAATTGGGCAACCAAAAATACAGTTCACTGTCAGCGATTCAAACGGGCCACAACAGTTTTTTGAACAGCCGGTATGTTGACAAAAACCACCCACTGGTCCCTCCCTGATCTCCCGTGCAACCCGAATTCCGCAGCCGCGCAATCGCGCAACCCAAAAGGGCCATCAAGCGGCTCCCCTCACTGAATCGAGTAGTCAATCCGCCGCCACTGAACTGAAAACAGCGAACGGTGGTTGCACCGTGTTGCCTTTTCGCAACACGGCAAGCCGACGGAACATAGCAAACAGTGCCTGTCCCCGGCAGGCGATCCGCCTGCACCCGGCGTCGGGCAGCCCGCCCGACCCTTAGAAACCGCAATTTCGGATCGCTGGCCGAATTGGGTGCCAGGCACCATGTTGACATTCCACGGTGGGTGGCACCGAAAACGGTGGGTGGCACCGCAAAGGTGGGTGGCACCGG
>JAFMMM010000121.1 GCA_017859815.1 Planctomycetota bacterium
CTGGGAGTCTTCGGGTGGCTTTGTCATGAACAAGACTTTCGGAGGAGCCATTTTGGCCAGAGGGAATCCGAGAAAAGAGACACCCACTGGACACAATGAATTTGCAAGGAACAGCGATACTAAACGCACGCTTACTCGTAGGGGCGGCCGAATTGAGGTCGGACTCACACCCATCCACTCCTATGCAGCATCGCACCTCTCATGCCAAACCACTGGTTCCATGCTCTGTTTTCTTGACGGATTCGTGCCGGTCTTTTCCGACAAGTGAAATCTGTACCAATAAGACACTGAGAACTCCCGGATTGAGACAAACGTCTGTGCAACGACCTCCCAATGCGTCGAGTAGCACACTGTCAAGACAGTCGAATTAGCCCAATCAGGAAAAGACCACATCAGAGTCCGATAGTTGCGCACAACAGCCGGTGCTCAACAATCTGTCTGTGTTTCAAACATTGAACAAACGTTTTCTACGGGCTGACTTGTGCAATTAACGCCGAAATCGGGTAATCCCGTTTCAGCCAGTGGATTGGTGCACCAAAATTCCGGCAGTTGCGACCTTTTGGGAAAAAAAAGGGCGAACCATTCGGGTCCACCCTAAGAAAACAAGCACGCATCACCGATTCGTCGGTCGGTTTCTAAACCTCAACTTCGAAACCTTTTCGACTCTCGCGGGACAGAAAGGCATTGGCCTGATCATCTCCGACAATCTCGCGTTTCACAGGATTCCACTTCAGCGCTCGTCCAAGCCGCATTGCAATATTCGACAGGTGGCAAATCTCCAGCATCCGGTTATGCGACCAGACATCCGAAATCGGTTGCTTTCGAGCCTGCATTCCTTCAATGAAGTTGGCGGTGTGATTTGCACTGACGGGACCACCGTACACATCCTCAATGGCTCCTTCCGGCAGTGGATTCGATGCCAGGTCTTCAACAGGCCGCCCCGTAATCTTGCCACGATTCACAAAGAATCGTCCCTCAGTCCCTTCAAACAGAATTCCATTGTCGCCCTCACTGGTGATGATCATTTCAACATCGCCAGGCATTGCTGCCTGAATTCGAAATGATGTCGCCGCGTTGTATTGATCAGCGACGGTCGGGTGCCCGTCCTTGTATTCGACCGGCAGTTCATACTGCAGCGGCGTGATGCTGGATGGCCCGGTTTCGGTCGCGCCAAGTGCCCAGCAGGCAATGTCCACATGATGCGCCCCCCAGTCGGTCAGCTTGCCACCGGAGTACTCATGCCAGTTACGGAACGCGTAGTGCGCGTTGCTGTACAGCGGAACTCCACCACCGTACCCCGTGCGCATTTCCGGCAGTGCTCGGTACGGCACTTCGGGTGCCGGTCCCAGCCAGAAATCCCAGTCCAGTCCTTCGGGAACCGCGACCGTCGGGATCACAGGAGAAGCAGACATTCCATTGATGCCACAGGTGACTTTCTTCACGGTGCCAATTCGGCCGGCCTTGACGAGTGCAACAGCCTGCAGGAAACGCTGGCTGGATTCGGTACGTTGCATCGTTCCTACCTGGAACACGCGTCCCGTCTCCTTCACCACCTTCTCAATCAGCTTTCCTTCCGCGATTGTCAGTGTCAGTGGCTTTTCGCAGTAGACGTCCTTTCCCGCATACATTGCTTCCACAGCCACTTTCGTGTGCCAGTGGTCCGGTGTGGCAATCATGACGGCATCAATATCATCCCGCTCCAGAATCTTACGGTAGTCGTTGTAGCCGTCAGGCTTCTTCTTCTGAGCCTTCTCGGCCTTCTCCAGGTTTTGCCCCAGAACGTTGGCGTCCACATCCGCCATGGCCGCGAAATCTGCGAAACGGAATGACTTATTGGTAATCGCCCAGCCCTGATTTCGGAGTCCGATTGTGGCAAAAACCGGTCGTTCATTGGGAGATCGATAACCGGCGGCGTGCCCCGGATTCCGAGACAGAATCGCCGCGCTGCCTGCAGCAGCGGCCGTCTGAACAAATCCTCGCCGTGAAATACGAGATGAAATTCCCATCAATACACCCTCTTCAACAAAGACAACGATGACAAATGAATGGTGAACCCAGTGTGGAACGACGCAAACTGCATGTCAACTTGACTGCGGCTTCGCGCTCGAATTACCTGTTTCAGATCAGTTCCCGTATCGGCTGACCGCCCGTGATGACTCGCTCCACATCCGCCGGGATTCCCGTGACCAGTCGCAATTCCGGAATATCAAACAGGGAATGCATCACAGTTGCCAGTACGTCAGCACTGCTGATGGGATCCGTTGCCGGTTCTCCCCCGATTCGGTCCGACTGCCCAATGACCTGACCCATCCTCAATCCGCCTCCAACAAAGACAAGCGGACACAGATTCCCCCAGTGATCCCGTCCCCCGTTCGCATTAATCCGAGGCGTCCTGCCGAACTCGCCAGTGATCACAAGTAAAATCTCGTCACTCAACCCCCGCTGTGAAATATCGCGAATCAGGGCACTCACGGCTCGGTCAAGCGCAGGAGTCAGTGTGGCCACGCCGTCGTCCATCCGGAATTCCTTGCCACCACCATGCATGTCCCAGCCGGGACAGGTCACGGTCACAAATCCGCAGCCAGCCTCGCACAGACGACGAGCCAGCAATAACTGATGCCCCAGTGCGACCGGCGAGAACTGTGCGGCGTAGGAGTTTCTTCGCTTGACCGCCTCACCAGGCTGACACGAGCTGGTATCGTACGCAGCCAACGTCTCTGCCGATTCTCCACTCAGATCAAAGGCGTCCGAAACACCGCGAGCCAGAACGTCGAACGCCTGCTGCTGAAACTGATCCGCAGCTTCCAGCTTCCCGCTCACTTCAAGCCCACGTCGCAGCCCGTCCAGCTGCTGCAACAACCCGCGACGATTCTGCATTCGGTCTGTGGCCAACTGCAGCGTCATGTTCTCCAGAATCTCGCCGCCTGCACTGGGGTCAAACGGTCTGTATGCGGCCGGTAAAGTGCCATGCTGAGAAACTCGGTCCGTATTGCGATACAGCTTGCCGTGCTGCTGATCGATGCACTGCGACGTCACCACAATGTTCCGCGGCAGGCCGGTCACATTATTGGTCAGTCCGGCGACTCGGGAATACAATGCCCCCATCATCGCACCGGTTGGATTTCCACCGGCCATCACGTGCATCGCCGCCGGACCATGCGACGAAATTCCATGACGATATGACCGCACCACTGCCATCTGATCTGCACAGGATGCGATCCCGGGTAACGTTCCGCCGAACGTGACGCCCGGCAGTCGAGTACTGACTTCGCCCGTAATACTGCGAATCTCCACCGGTGCCGCCATCTTGGGGTCGAAGGTCTCAAACTGAGTCGCTCCCCCCTGACAGTTCAGGACAATGACCGAACGGGACTTCAAATGGCGGCCCGTCTGGGCAGCTGCAGCACGCAGCCGCAGCAGTCCCGGCAAAGTCAGGCCGCCAAGCGAGCACAGTCCAGCCCGCAATGTCCCGCGTCTGGAAACTCTGGACTGGCGATCGTTGCGTTGTCTTCTCAGGGTCAGCATCGGACAGGACTCCCCGAAGATCCGTGATCGTGGTGGGTGGATGGGCCACAAACTGTCTCTGCCCACCGGAAACACTTCGTCGGCGAGCACTCCATCCACCGCAAGGATAACACTCCGGGACAGCTCGCGAAACCCCGCAAAAGACTGCGGAAATTTCCGCTCAGCGAGCTCGCAGCCAACGCTGCCACAGCAGCCCGACAGACGAACCAATCACTGCACCGGAAATGACGCCAATCGCGTAGCCGGCTACCGTGGCCGTTTCAAAGCCAGCCTGCAGCCCAAATCGCACACCAATGATGCCGCCAGCCCAAAAGCCAAAACCGCAAGACAATGTTGGCAGCAGTTGCGTCAGCACGTCGCGAAAAGACCTCGATTTCACGGCAGTTTCCCCTGTCCCATCATTCGAATTCCCCGCCATCCCCAGGGTCCGAAACTCCCGGATTGCGATGACCAATCCTGAGTCATCGTTCAGCCTCCCGTCCGGTCGCCTCGGCGAAGCCAGTCACGGGCGGTGCTGCCCAGCAGCAGGCTCAGCAGGATCGCGCCGATCCCGGATTCAAACTCGCCCAGAGTCAAACTCACGACCGACGCCACGCCGAAGACGACGCTCAGGAAGGCAGCCAGTGCCCCAATGAGCCGACGAAATGCCGTTCCCGCCGATGACTCCGTTGCATCTGCTGTGGCACGCAGCCCATCTTCCGGCTGCTGACAATGACCACGATCTGCCTCAGATTCGTCACCCGCGGTTTCCTGCGGCGATCCCGGTGCCGCCGCGGTCGAACCCAACGAAATGACTCGCCGCTGAGAGAAATAGCTGACAACAGAAAAAATCGGCAGAAACAAAGCTCCCCACGTCAATAATCCCCAGGTCAAATTGAACCGCAGCAGTCTGTTCAGCAGAACTTGAGCCGCCTCCGGTGGCAGCGTCACTTCATGTGGGATCGAAGTAAACCAGGCAATCAGGCCGTGGTGGGTGGTGAACCGAATTGTCACCAGCTGATCCCCCTGTGATTCCGGCAACTTCTGATAACACCGCTGCAACGAAGACCGGGCCAGCTTTTCAAATCCGCGAAACAGGACCAGTGCGACCACGCCGAGAACCAAAATCGTTCCCAGGCCAAACGCCAGCGCCATCCCGGGATGCATCGCTTCCTGGTCCATCGGATTTCCCCTCCCGTGCATTTCCGCACCAGCCTGCGAGTCATCCCGCGAAACAGTCGCTGCCCATGCACTGAACAGCCGCCGTCGCCAACAAAAAATCCGCCTCGCCACTGCGCGAGACGGATCGAGTGTTCAACAGGGTTCTGCGACGGGCTCGCTCATGCGGTTGCGTGCATCAACCACGCGATCCCTCAACGCAACTCATGAGCACCCGGTCACACGTCGCAGAGTTCCACAGCCTGTCGCAGTCCAGCCAGTGGGTCCCGCGTGGGAATAAATTCATGCCCAACGTATCCCTCATAGCCCAGCTCAACCAGCTTGCGCAGGATCGGTGGAAAATTGATTTCCTGGTTTTCGTCCAGCTCACAACGGCCAGGATTGCCCGCGGTATGAACATGACCGATCACATCGATGCACTGCTCCAGACGCCGCATGACGTCCCCATTCATCAGCTGCACATGGTAAATGTCGAACAACAGTTTCACGCGTGGAGATCCGACGCGGCGAACGATGTCGGCCACATAGTCGATGTCGTCGCCCTGGTAGCCGGGATGCCCCTTCATCGGATGACTGCCGTCCCGAGTGTTCAGGTGCTCCAGACAAATCGTCACCCCCTTTTCCTCCGCGTAAACTGCCAACTCCTGCAACGCCTCCACGCAGTTGGCCGCACCTTCTTCAGGACTGATTTCGCCACTGGTCGGATCTTCTGCGTTCTTCCATTTATAGCCGGTGAACGCGATCACGTTCGGGAAGCCGTATTCCGCACAGGCGTCGATCATCTTCCGCGTGCCCGCCTTGACTTCATCATGGTAGGCCGGGTTGTTCAGCCCCTTCACAAATGGTTCGCCCGGCATATTGTTGGGAGCCAGTGCACAGATCAGCCCGTGCTTCTTCAGGATTGGCCAGTCTTCCGGCTCACAAATCTCGATGGACTTGCAACCCAGACTGACCGCAACTTCGCAGGTCTTTTCCATATCCCAACATTCGCCGGCGATGTTGAAACACCAGAACACGACGGAGTGATTGATGTTTCCCTTGAGAGTCAGTTGTTCAGCGGACATGCGTATTCAGTTCCTCAAAGATATCGACGATCGCGGCGAACCGGCGTGGATCGCCAAAGGACAGACAAAGTGATGCAAAATAAGTTGGTAACGAGCCGGCGTTGCACACCAGTTGGTTGATGACTGCCGGCGCTGCAGGAGTGGAGATCTGCGGAGACCAGACGGTTCCAACGGGCAACAACAGGAAACAACAGGCAACAACAGCCTGCAGCACTGCCCAACCGACGGCCGGGAATCCTGCTTGACATTCCCTGATGGCCGTTGGTTGACTGATCGGCAGTTGATTTATTGATCGGCAGATGGTTTTGCAGCCGTCTTTTCCAGCCGCCCGACAGACCACAGCAGTCCGCGAGTCACCAGATCCAGATAACGATCGTCGCCCACAGTCACGTTGTTGTGGCCGAGTGTGGTGGAAAAGACTCGGGTCCCACCGTTGTAGCGATTCGTCCACGCGACCACGGCATTCGCCTCGTTTTCCTTGCCGTTCTTTCCGGACCATTTCTGGAATCCGGTCGCCAGCGGTTCCGCCGTCTCCAGCAAACGTCCGTTGGAGTTGTTGTACAGCTCCTCATCTTCCGTTCGCCAGTTACTCAGTCCCTGAGTGATCGGGTGCTGCTCACTGACAAAGGTAATGTCGATGGGTTTCTTGGGGCCGTGACCAGTGCTGGCAAGGCCGGTGAAATCGAACCACGGTGTGGTCTGCGGATACCCCTCCGTTCGGTAGCTGTGCATGCCGCAGTGCAACACAACGGCCGGCAGTCCGTCACGATGCGGCTTCAGAATCTTTTGCACTGTGGCAATGTCCTTGACGTTGGCAGAACATTCATCGTGCACCACCACGTCAAACCCTTCCGACCAGTCTTCCTTTCCGTACCACGGATTCAGGTGATTCGTACCGGTGTCCGGGTCGTAGCTGATCGTCCACTCGACATTCGCTCGCTTCGAGATCCCCTCCGTCAGCAACTTCTGCTGCGCAGCGTAGTCGTGACAGCATCCACCGATCACCAGCAAAGCGCGAATTGGCTTCTCATCCGCTTCCGCAGGTCGAGCCACACCAGCAGCCTGAATCCCCAAAACCAACAGAGCCAGCAGCAGCCGGCGAGATAACATTTCAACCATCATCAGGTCCTTCACGAGGTAGCCGTGAAACGAAGTCTGTTCATCGCTTCCGGGTGGGTGGCCTGCATGCACAGCAGACCGCTGCGGAAAAGTGTACCCATTCCCGATTTTTTGCACCACCACGCGGCCGGTCCGTTTTCCCCGTCAGCTGACGCCCAGGAAAACTCGTGAACAATGCACACCCGCCGGATCTGATCCCGTCGGAATGACCATGCGGCCGCTGCAATGCCGCACAGTGCACCGCCTTGCACACCACTGCCGTCACTGTTACGAATGGCAGTGCCCCCGCTATCGACCTTGCCGGAGAATTTCGTCCGGTGTCCGCAGGACCACATGAAGCTGATCAGCCAGCTCCGCCAACCGAGCGGCTGAGTAGAACTCCGCCCCGCCATGCACAGAACCGGGCAACATCTGCAACGTCACCGCACAACCGTGCTTCTCGTAAACCTGCTTGAGTTCCAAAGACTGCTGTGGAGGCATTTGTGGATCGGCATCGCCATGAATCAGCCACAGTGGCGGGTCGTCGGAATCCACATGCACCACGGGGCTGGCAAGCCGCGCCAGGGTCACCTTTTCGTCAGGCTGCCCCCCTAACAACAATTGCAGGGCCGGCACTCGCACACTTAACCCATGCGGGGTGGACTGAGACAAGATGGTCTGCAGATTGGAAGCACCATAGAATGAGACGATGGCCTGCACTCCGGAACTCTCCCCCTTCGAGTCCGCGTTCGAGTCTTCTTTGCCAAGCAGTTCCGGAACGTCGGACGACACTCCGGTCAACGCTGCCAGGTGACCGCCCGCCGATGCCCCTGCCACCACGAATCGTTGGGGATCAAATCCATACCGCCCAGCGTTGCGACGACAGAATCGAATTGCTGCATGCAGGTCATGCAGCTGCGCGGGGAACTTCGCTTCGGGACTGAGACGGTATTCCACGCTGGCAATCGCAAATCCGTGCTGCAGCCATCCCAGGATCGGCACACGGTCTTTGGAGCCAGCACGCCAGGCACCACCGTGAATCCAGATCACCAGCGGCCGGTCTGCTTCGGCGTAAGAACCGGCCTGGTAAATATCCAGCTTGAGTTCTCGATCACCGCGACGAATCCAGGTGAGATCACGCTGAACATTCTGTTGCGCAAATCCGCTGGAATGCACCTGCATCACACACAGCACCAGCACAGTTCGAACCATCGCATTACGAAACATGACCCGCCCCCGGTGCCCCATCAAGATCGCACGCCGCCACCGTGTTCCAGCCGACATCACGACCGACCGCACGGCATGATCATAGCAACCGTCGGCGTTGCAGTTGACCCAACCCGTGAGAAGTCAGGGAATCCGGCCACTGCACACGTTGACTGGGCAGCAGGGCAGATTCGGTTTAGCATGCCCAGACTGGCACGCACTTGTTCGACCTGTGAAAAGCCGACCGCATGGAACTGGATTTTCAAAAAGACCCTTCAATACTCGGCCGCGTTGTCGATGCGGTGGGCGCAGGGTTCTTCACTGTCGACGCTCAGGGACAGTTCGTCGCCTGGAGCGCGGGGGCAGAACGGATCACCGGTTACTCGTCCGCGGAAGTCGCAGGACAGCCGTGCACGATGCTGGAGGGACAAAACTGCAAAGGGTTTGCCTCGCTCAAAGAATTAATGGCAACGCCGGAAAATTGCCCGCAAGACGGTGTCTGCAGCCAGGAATGCCGACTGCTCTCCAAAGACGGCAGGGAACTCTACATCCATGGCAATGTCCGAATGCTGTTCGATCACGACAACATCCTGCAGGGTGCTGTCGGCTGTTTCACGGACCTGACGGAATTCGTGCTTGCCAACGAGAAGATTTCACTGTTGCAGGAACAGACACGGCAACGGGATGCGTTCGAACGCATGACCGGAAACAGTAACGTGATGCAGGAAGTCTTCCGCAAACTCAGACTGGCTGCACAAAGCGAAGTCACGGTGTTCGTCAGCGGCGAATCCGGAACCGGAAAGGAACTCGCCGCCAGCGCCATCCATTCCGTCAGCGACCGCCGCGATCATCCCTTCATTGCAGTCAACTGCTCCGCAATTCCGGAAAGCCTGCTGGAAAGCGAACTGTTCGGCCACGTGAAAGGCGCGTTCACCGGGGCGACACGCGACAAACCCGGTCTCTTTCAGGCAGCTGAAGGAGGAACTCTCTTCCTCGATGAAATCGGTGATGTGTCTCCCCTCATCCAGCTCAAACTGCTGCGAGTTCTGCAACAGCGGGAGATTCGCCGCGTCGGCGATGATCAGGCCGTTCCGGTGAATGTTCGAGTCGTCACAGCAACCAACAGAAATCTTCAGCAACTCATTCAGCAGGGCCATTTCCGCGAAGACTTCTACTATCGAATTCATGTCTTCGAAGTCCATCTGCCACCGCTGCGAGAACGCAAGGATGACATTCCACTGCTGGTGGACTGCTTCATTCGTGAACTGGCAGCGGCTCAGAATTCCCCCGTCAGTGGAATTGCTCGCGACGCCTTGCAGGTGCTGATGAATTACGCATGGCCCGGTAATGTCCGCGAACTTCGCAATTCCATCGAACACGCCTTCGTCACTGTCGCCGATGACACCATCACCCTGTTCGACCTGCCACTGGAAATTCGCAAACCGCAACAACACAAAACAACAACCGATTCGCAAACAATCACAAGCCCGCAAACATCCCCTCAGGCTGACGATGCTGCGCTGACCGCACATCAGCAACAGCCCCCCCCCCAATTCACTCCCAAACAGCTGGCCGAAAAAGCGGCACTAGAAGAACTGCTGCGACAGACCGGCGGTAACAAAACCGAAGCCGCACGACGTCTCGGGGTCAGCCGTGTCACAATGTGGAAGAAAACCAGCCGTTACGGACTTTGACCCGAAACGCAGCACACCACACGCAGCACACCACACGCAGCAGCAGGGAGTCCGCGGCCTGCAGACGCCGAATCACGGCGATCCATCGCCCCAACGGCTCAGCCAACCAGCAGCCAGCCAACCAGCCATTGGATCCGCCCCTCCTGCGAAGCGCTAACTCTTACTGATGGTTAGCGCTTACCCATCCGCTCATTCCAGTGTAGTTAGCGCTAACTTTGCAGCCGTGGCCCACAGGTCGAGTGAAGACCGATCGAAGCCCCCCCTCTCAAAACGCAACAGACGACTGTCAAACACCTTACGAACGAAATCAGCAAGACCAAACGGTCTTTGGCATGAAGGCTGCTAAGTCATCGAAACAAAGAGAAAATCTTGGGGCGACCAACTCTGGTCGCCCCCGGCCGGCAAAAAGAAAGAGACCAAATGATCCTGAAACAATTTTATCTTGGCTGCCTGTCACACGCCTCGTACTTGATTGCGGACCAGCGAACCGGAGTTGCTGCCGTTGTGGATCCCCAGCGCGACATCGATCAGTACGTTGCCGAAGCCAATGCCAATGGATGGACCATTCGCTACGTTTTCCTGACTCATTTTCATGCCGATTTTCTGGCCGGGCACATCGAGCTGCGAGACCGCCTTGGTGCTCACATCTATCTTGGTGCGGCCGCCCTGGCCGAATACGCTTTCGAACCGGTGCGGGACGGTGACGTCATCGAATTCGGTGATGTGCGAATATCGATCATGGAAACTCCAGGACATACCCCCGAGGGAATTTCTCTGCTGGTGCATGACCTGGCGTCCAGCGATATTCAGCCGCACGCGGTGTTGACAGGTGACACGCTGTTCATTGGCGACGTGGGTCGCCCGGACCTGCTGGCCTCCGTGGGAGTCACAGCGGACCAGCTGGCGGAAATGCTGTATCAGTCCGTGAATCGGTTGCGAGAACTTCCGGACACAACGCTTGTCTACCCCGCGCATGGTGCAGGTTCCATGTGCGGAAAAGCCCTGTCAAAAGAAACCGTTTCCACGATCGGAGATCAGAAACGCGACAACTACGCACTACAGCCGATGAGTGCCGAAGCCTTCCGACAAATCGTCACCGCTGATCAGCCCGAAGCGCCGGAATATTTCGCACACGATGCCGTTCTGAACCGACAGGATCGCAGCAGCCTCGATCGAGTCGTTCGAGAATCCATGGAGCCACTCAGCGTCGCAGAAGTCATTGCGATGCAGGCAGACGGCGCACAGGTGCTTGATGTGCGCGAATCCATTGACTACGAAGGGGCGCATTTTCAGAAGGCGGCGCACATTGCACTCAATGGCAGGTATGCAACGTGGTGCGGGACTGTCCTGAACATGAATTTCCCCATTATTGTGATTGCCGAACCAGGTGAAGAACAGGAAGCCGTGATGCGGCTGGGACGAATTGGCTACGACAACGTCGCCGGCTATCTGGACGGCGGCATTCGTACCCTGCAAAGCCACGCCCACCTGCTCACGTCCACGCCTCGAATCACGGCAAAGGAACTCCAGTCCATGCGAAGCCAGCAATCAGCGGTCCTGATCGTTGATGTGCGTTCCGAATCAGAATGGAACTCGTCACATATTGATGGCAGCCTGAGCATGCCGCTGAATCAAGTGCGTGAACGGGCTGCCGAACTTCCGAAAGATCGGCAACTGGTTGTTCATTGTGCCGGCGGATACCGATCTGCCATTGCAGTCAGTCTGCTGGAGCAGGCCGGGTATCAGGCGTGGGATCTTGTTGGCGGATTGGCCGCCTGGAACGCTTTGGGATTGCCTGCAACAACCGCGAGTGAGTCGTCGGCCTGCACGACGGCGTCCGCCTGCTCACGGTGAACAATCCGCCAACAGCAAAACACGATTGGTTTTCACACCAACAGTCGATAGAAGAACTTCATTCGCCGAAATGCCTGCAACAGGAACTAGAACATGAGCACCACGTTTTCCACAATCAACGTTACGGACTTGAAACAATTAATGACACAGGGTGGTATTGAAATCATTGATGTGCGAACACCGGTGGAGTTCCGCGAGGTCCATATTCAGGGCGTTCGCAATCTTCCGCTCGACAGGCTGAAGCCTGATGCGGTGATGTCCGGGCGAAATGCAGATCAGCCGTTATACGTTGTCTGCAAATCGGGCGGACGCAGTGCCAAAGCCTGCGAGGCGTTCGTTGCAGCCGGCTTCAGCAACGTCGTCAGCATTGATGGTGGAACGTCCGCCTGGGATGCAGCCGGTTACCCCGTCAGTCGCGGCAACAAGGCGATTTCCCTGGAACGCCAGGTTCGCATCACTGCCGGCCTGATGGCATTCACGGGGGCCGTCCTCGGTTACGCTGTGCACCCCTGGTGGCATGGCCTCAGCGGATTCGTCGGTGCCGGTCTCACCTTCGCCGGCATCACCGACACCTGTGCGATGGGAATGCTGATTGCCCGCATGCCCTGGAATCAGGTCAAGGACTGCTGTTCCAGCGGGGCCTGATCTGCATTTCGCCACCTGACCGGACCGAAGTCCGTCGCTTCCGCAAGGGCCGCCGCAAATCCCGCGGCGGCTCTTCCTCCTGTCCTGAACATGCTGCCTGAACTGCTCGGCAAAGCAGCGGGCAGGGCGGTCACCGCTCCCGCTGCGCGCTGACTTTGCCTTGTCAAAATCGAACGGACAACAAACCGCGTTCGTTCAGGCCCCCTCGTCATCCGCTCAGGATCTGTGTCCAGTTGACCTGCAAAGGAACGAAATCATGACTGTCTTCCTGGGAGCGATCATCGTCGGACTGACACTGGGCCTGCTGGGCTCAGGGGGCTCAATCCTGACAGTCCCAATTCTGATTTATGTGTTGGGCCACGACCAGAAGATCGCTATCGCGGAATCCATGGCGATCGTCTCCGGGCTGGCCTTCCTGGGAGTCCTGGCTGCGGCTCGACGAGGGCAGATTGATCTCCGCAGTGCGCTCTTTTTTGGTGTCTCCGGGATCGCCGGAACAACCCTGGGGGCGGAGCTGGCCGGGTTTCTTTCCGGCAGCACCCAGTTCATCCTGTTTGCCGTTGTCATGCTGGCGGCTGCGGGCCTGATGTTGCGAACCCCGCCCAATGTCGATCCCCCAACGACCGCGACACAGCCCGCAGCATCGGCGCGATCACACGCGCTGCTGCTCGTGATCCAGGGAACCGCAATTGGAATTCTCACAGCACTGGTCGGTGTTGGCGGAGGCTTTCTGGTGATTCCCGCTCTGGTAATTGGTGTGCGGTTGCCGATGAGAATGGCGGTTGGCACCAGCCTCGCCGTGGTCACACTCAACTCCACCAGCGGTCTGCTGAACTACCTGTCCATGGGGGTGGCGGTGGACTGGTCTGCGACGGCGACGTTTCTTCTGGTGGGCGCGGTTGGTACACTGGCGGGCAGTCGACTGGGGGCTCAAATTCCGCAACCACTTCTGAAACGCGGTTTTGGGGCTCTCCTGTTCGGCCTTGCGTTGTTTGTGCTGCTGCGTGAACTTCCTGCCCACTTCGGTGCCA
>JAFMMM010000122.1 GCA_017859815.1 Planctomycetota bacterium
CCGCAGCCTGCAATTCGTCCCGAACCAGAGTTTCGAGAACCTCCGGCGCTGCCGCGACTCGCGCGTTGACAACCACGTTTGCCACCGCGGTTTCAACCGCTGATGACAGTGAGAGTTCAGGCCCAAGCTCGTTACTCACCAGATTGGCGACGGCATATCCGGTCTGCGTCAGACCGATGACTTTCAGGTGAGCCGCCTCGCTGGATGACTGCAGCAGACGAACGTGCAGACGTGAGATCACGTCCAGCAGCAACTTGTCCAGCGAAAAACGAGCTGCCCCGGTGACTTCGACCTGACAGTTCAGCCAGCCCAGCTCAGCCTCTCCCTCGGCGTAGACGTCATAGTCAACTTCAGGCACCCGCTGACTGACCAGAGAACGGTCGGCAAGACACTCCAGCAACTCCTCCAGTCCCTCGGCGGTTTTTGCAGAAAATCGCAGTACTCGGTGCGATGGGTAATCTCGACCCAAAAGTTCTTCCAATTCGGCGACTTCCACAGGATCAAGCTGATCAACCCGATTGATCACCACAAAATCAGATTCTTCAATCTGCTTGCGAAAGATGTATGCCGCTTTGGGAGAAAACCCGCCGCCCTCACCACGCAAAATTCGCAAGCCGTGACTGGGCTTCAAAAGGACACCATAGGGGGCAATTTCCAGTGGGATTCCATAAACTTCGGACAGCGGCCGAATCACAGTCGCGACGAGGTCGGTACAACTTCCCACTGGCTCAGCAAGTATGATTTCCGGCAACTCTCCTTTGCCTAACGACTCAACCGTGTCTGTCAGAGCATCAAAGTTGCAGCAGAAACACGACCCTGTCACTTCTCCGACGTCATACCCTTGCGAACGCAGCGTGTGCGTATCGACAAGATCATCAGTCTGATCGTTTGTCACAATCCCGACGCGTCGCCCTGCAGACATGAAGTGTCCGGCAAGGCGCGAAATTGTCGTTGTTTTTCCGGCTCCAAGAAAGCCGCCAATCATGATGTAAACCGGTTTCAATGCACACTCCAGAGTGATTCTGCGTCAATCCAGGTACCGCCCAGCACTCGCCTGCAAAGCAGACCTCGCCATGTCAGGTCCTTGTGACGTAGTATCGCCCGGAAACTACCCAATTGGGAAGTGCCGGAGAGTGCAATTCAGACAGATCTCAGCTTCACAAGTGGCATTACTGCCAGGTCCCGTGTTGAACAGTGCTGCCTCCTGCCCCATCAGTAACAGGTTATGATTCCCGATGCTTGATCGACCACTCCGAAAACACTGTGATCGCCTGTTGTCCCCACTTGCGGACAGCCTTGCGGGAAGCAGCCTGTCTGCAGAAGCAATTACGCTGTCGGGGTTGGGGTTGGCAAGCGCTGCCGTATTGTTCCTGAGCCTGCAGTGGTGGTCGGCGGCATTGATCGCAATTCTGCTCAATCGCATCTGCGACGGCCTGGACGGCATGGTAGCACGGCGCCGCTCCCCAACAGTATTCGGCGGATACCTTGACAGTATTTGCGACCAACTGTTCTATGCGGCGATTCCGGTAGGATTTGGCCTGGCAAATCAGGAGTTTCTGCTGCCTTCGCTGATACTGTTGTTCAGCTTCTTTGCATCGTCGGGAAGCTTTCTGGCATGGGCGGCCGTCACCTCCGGTCACAGCTCTGACGGCCGCCGATCGGCAGACAAGGCCTTCGAATATTCCCCCGGACTGATGGAGGGGACCGAGACGATCCTGTTCTTCGTACTCTTCTGCCTGCTGCCTGATCGGTATCCGGCTCTTGCCGGTCTCTTTGCTGCCCTCTGTGGCGTCACGGCGCTGCAACGAGTTCTGCGGGCCAAACGCCTGTTTTCCTGATCTTCCTGCCAATTCTGACCATTGCCAGATTGTGCCAGCGACAACCTGATTGCTTTCCAGCCCCCCGGTCACATTCTTCTGTATTTCTGACGTCACAGGAACCGAATCTCTTCAACAGTGTGCTTTCATAAGACTCTGTCAGCGGACGCCGATGAATCGCCGGAATAAAAACAAGGAACTCGCCGCGAGTCACCGAATTGCTTCCATTGATGCCCTCAGGGGGCTGATGGTTCTTTGGCTTATTGGGGGGCGCGAGCTGCTGAATGAGCTGCTTGCCCTGTCCCCGGTACCAGTCCCGGTGACAATACGGAACCTCACCCAATACACACCCGGGTCGGGACTCCAGCCGGCGGATCTGGTCTTTCCACTGTTGCTGTTTCTCAGTGGATGCGCCATTCCTCTTTCCCTCGAACGGCTGTCCCTGGCAGGGAAATCCGTCGCTGTCCGCATTCTTCGTCGCGTGACATCTCTGGTCCTGCTGCAGCTGATCCTGAACGGTCTGTTACAGTTCAAGTGGTCCAGCCTCAGTCTTGCCGGGCCGCTCACAATTTATGCCTGCGGTTATTTATTCACCGCTCTCCTTGTTCTGAGACTTCCCAGGCGATTCTGTATTCCTGCAGTCGCAGTGTTGGTTGGTTTCTGGGTGCTCATCCTGGCACAAGTTGCAAGCCGCGGAATCCTCCAGGCAAACCTGCAGACAGCACCTCTCCGAATCAACTGGATTCAGCCGGAATTGCTGGACTTCATTTTCCCCACAGCCGCCAATGGGCGGCCCCTTCGCTTTGGAATTCTGTTCGCCATTCCTGCCACCTGCATGATGCTGTCAGGAGCGATCACCGCACGCTGGCTGTCCGACAACCGATCCGGCTGGAGCCGACTTTCCGGCCTGATCGTCGCAGCGATTGTCTGCCTCTCGGCGGGGATCTCCTGGGCAGGACGAGGCGACCTCGTCCCTTACATCTGGTCCGGCCCGTTCCTGCTGACCAGCATTGGCGTCTGCGTTGCTTCACTGCTGCTTGCACATCTGCTTATTGACCTGCCGGGGCAGGGTGCCGGCGCGCTGTTTCTGATGGTCATGGGACGAAACACGATCATCCTTGCGATCACTCCGGCATTGATGAGCTTCTCAGAGATCTCCGGTTTTCTGTTCGGTGGGATCGCTCGGCTCAGCGGGGAACTTGCGGAGGTGACGTTGATTCTTGGCAGTATCACGATTCAGTGGCTGATCCTTTTGGCAGCTTTTCGCAGCCGACTCCGATTCCATGCCTGATATGGCAGGTCAGAAAAAAAGCGAGCCCCGGAATGCGGGGCTCGCCTGACAGGTCGACCTGTACCTGCGCTTCGTTTATTTCTGCAGCAGAAGTTCTTCCAGCAATTCTTCGCTCAACACACCATCCCAGAATTCAGCAGGAATTTCTGCTTCAACGCTCTCATCAACCAATTCGTCGATGTCAGCCGATTCATCTGCAACCTGGGTCATCGCTTGTCCGTGGACAAATTCGGACCACTTCGGAGTTTCCTCGGACGTGTGTTCCGGTGGTACAGTCTCAGAGTGGTCTTGTGTGGCCTGAGCGATCGTCGTAAGCGGTGTTGCCAGTTCATACCGCAGCATTTGGTCAAGGTCGGGCAGTTCAGCCCTTGTGGCAATCGAGGACACACTACGCTGATTCACAATGACAGACGCAGGTGCGACCAACGATGAGGGCGGCGGGTCAGAGATCCCTGCCGGTGCCCGGTTACTGCTGGCCAAATTGAAGAATTCCACCATCTCCGGCTGGACGGAAGTTCTCGCGTTCGCATAGCGGTAGACTCGGTTCAGAGAAGTGTCCACCACCCAGATATCCATCGATGCGTTGGAAGGATCAAGAGCGATCCCTCGCGGTCTCGAGTTTTCCGTATCAAGTGCCCATGCACTGCCTTCGCCCGGATTATTTCCGAACAACGGATACACAAAGACCAGATCGTTTCCGGAACCATCATCCACGACGTACAGAGTTGGCTGGCCAAACGTCTCACCATAAACGATTCCACGAGGACGCGAATTACCTCCCTGGAGATCCCATCGCCGGGTCCTTGAAACTTCACCGGAAAGACGCGAAGCCGCTCCACTGTACTGGTACACTCGATCGCTGCGATTCTCGACCAGCCAGATATCGGTACCATCCGTTGTGATGCCCTGAACCAACGCCCGATTCGGAAGCCCCAAAGCAAGCCATGATCCCAGCAATCCACCGGAATTGTCGTAAACATAAACCCTGCGGTTTGCGTCAATAACCCAGACACGGTCACCAACTACCGTCGTCGCAACTCCACGAGGATTGAAGTTATCCGACCTCAATGAATTGTCTTCGACGGGCGTCCCATCACTCTCGTATTCATACGTCCGGTCGAAAAATTCGTCGACCACATAGAACTTTGTTCCAGTTGATGGGGGCGGTACGTCGTTATCTTCATTGACCAGCTGAAGATCGTCCTCGTTGAGCCCGTTGTACCTTGGGTCTCCGGAGACCGAAACTCCAATGACAATCGTGTAAGCGACATCACCGTCGACTGCCGAATCATCAACCCCAGTCACTGTCACAGTCTGTGGCGTACTCCAGTTCGTCGAATCAAAGACGACTTCAGTGACGTCCGTAGTCCCCTCGGTGGAGTCATTCGAGCTGACTGGGATTTGAACGCTGGTGCCGGTCGCAGGAGATGAAACAAGAACAACCGTGAAGGTGACGCTGTCCCCATCTTCGCTGGTGACGGAGCTGCTGGGGTTGCTGACTGTGATGCCGCCGGCTTCTTCGTCATCCGTATTGACCAGATCGATGTCAGCAGGGTTGATACCGGAGTAGACGGCATCGGTTGATGTCGCAGCACCAATCTGAAGGGAGTAGCTGATGTCGCCATCAGCCATCAGGTCATCCTGACCCGTGACAGTGACTGTCTGAGCGGTACTCCAGTCAGCGGCTGTAAACGTCAAACTTGCGGGACTAACAACACCCTCAGTTGTGTCCGTGGAAGTCAAAGGAATGATGACGCTGCCGGTCGGCTCTGAATCAAGCACAACCGAGAACGTGATTGCCGTTCCCGTCTCCGCGGTTTCCGTCCCGGAGGGTGTGGATACCGTGATGCCTGCCGTATCGTCATCGAGATTCTGCAACGCAACATCGTTGGCATTGAGGCCGGAATACAGAGGATCACCGGAGCTGGCTGCAGACGTCACCACACTGTAGCTTACGTCGCCGTCATCAACATCATCGTCCTGGCCCGTCACTGTCACGGTTTGTGGCACATCCCAGTTCGCAGCATCAAAGGTTAATGACGTGACCGAGACAACCCCTTCCGACAGGTCGGATGAGCTGAGATCAATGATGACTGAATCCAGCGGCTCAGAGCCAAGTCGAACCGTAAATGAGACCTGACCACCAGTTTCTGTAGTCGTTCCACTGCCAGCATCAGACACCGTGATGCTGGCGGTATCATCATCGGTGTTCGTCAAAGCAACATCGTCGGCATCAAGCCCGTCGTAATCAGCATCGTCGCTTGCAGCACTTCCCAGCACGACCACATAAGACTGATCGCCGTCATCAATACTGTCGTCAGTCCCGGTGACCACCACACTTTGGGGAGTCGACCAGTTAGCAGGTGTGAATATCAGCGACGAGACCGAGGCGAAGCCCTCATCTTCGTTGGAACTGGAAACGGGAATTACGACATCGGCGGTGGGCTGTGAAGTCAGCTTCACAGCGAATGTCACCTGTCCGCCAGGCTCCGTGGTGCGACTGGAGGGTGAGGGCGAAGAGACCGAAATCCCAATCTGAGGCTCTGTAGTGGATGTCAAATACTCAATCGTGCGCTGCATGAACGCATCTCTGTCACCATTATCTCCCATCGATTCAAACGGTGTTGTCGTGAAGACGACCCCAAAGCCGCCAGCAGCAAAGTCGCCCCGATAATTCACAGCGGAGTATGGCCCGGAATCCGGATTTGATCCCATTGTGAGCAGGCCCGCCGCATTGCTGTCAGGCACAAGCGTGTCAATCCAAAGACTACCGGCACCAGCAGGAGACGATATGGACAATGTCATTCCGTCGCTGATTTCGTTACCGGTGGTCCCCAGCTGGATGTGATCGAATGTCCTCGTATCGCTGCTGTAGGAGTCGACGTGCAGATAATCCCGCCTGAAGGACGAGGAGACGCCGTTGTAGAGCACGTCCTGGCCAGAAAGGAACAGGCGTCCGCCGTCATCAAGATACTGCGCAATGGCTGTCTGCTCTCCAGACGACAGACCGGCATCCGTTGCCGTGTAGTTAAAGCCTGTGTTCCAGATGACGATTTCATATGCAGTGAGATCAGCCCCCTCGGGGGTCGCCCCTGCCGCAGAAACGTCCCACACGTCGTATCCGTGGCCGTTTGCATCGAGTGCGTTGGTGAAGTAGACCTCAAGGCCTACGCCCTGGTCATCGTCCACCAACAGAATCGAAGCAGCAGCGTCCGTAACGAAACTGGAAACCGCAGACGTCGTCACATTCCCCGCTTCGTCCTTCGATTCCACCTGGTAGTAGTAGACGGTGTCGTTCGTTAACCCGGCGATCTTCAACTGATGATTCGTTGTCAGGACACTCGCGGTGATCGACTGCGTCAGCGACGATTCTGTCAGACCGTATCGCACCAGCGAATCAGCAGGTTCGTCGCTAAGCCAGCTGACATTGGCGTCAGTCATCCCGGGGTCTGCACTGATCTGAGACAGGACAGGGCCGCTTCCATCCACCGTGGCAGTTTTGGTCAGGTTGCCAGCGGCCCAGTTGACAGTCAGTGTGTCACCATCCGACACCTGGAGCAAATCATCTGCCGTCGCGGTTCCCTCCGTCAACTGCACACTCCCGGTGAACAAACCGGTATCCGCCCCTGTCTCTGTGAGTTGCACCGTGAGAGGTGTTGCCTCCGTGGTGCTGATCACCGTGACATTAACCGTCTCTACCTGATCGGAATCCAGATTCAGATCCTGATTGCGTAATTCGATGGTGACCTGCGCTTCCGGACCATAGGTACCTCGATCCAATCTGAGCGATTGCAGCTCCCCAAGCATCTGACGAACGTCCAGCCGCCCGCCGGTGGACGTGTTGCCGCTCAGACTCGGGGTAGACACAACGGAATCCAACAGCCGACCACGGATATCAGCTGCCGAAGTGCCGCCGGTCATGACTGACGCGTAGAGCGCGATTGCTCCGGTCACATGGGGCGAAGCCATGGAGGTTCCACTGAAGTCCTCATAGTCAGAAAAACCCACAGTCGACCTGATTCCCACACCGGGGGCAGCGAGATCCACACCCACTTCGCCGAAATTCGAGAAAGAAGCGAGGTTACCGTTGCTGTTAATCGCCGCCACAGAAACCACGGCCTCGTAATCCGCTGCAGACTCCGTATCTGTGCCAACCAGTGTGGTGTAGGCAGCCGGATAAAATGGCAGGCTATCCATCGGTAGCCCGTTGTTTCCGGCAGCCGCTACGAACAGGATATCTGCCTTCGCTGAACGCAGAATCGCATCTTTAAGAGCCTGGGAGAAATTCCCTCCTCCCCACGAATTATTCGTGGCAACGAGGTTGATGCCGTGACGCACTTTCAGGTCCGTCATGTAGTCAATGGCTCGGATCGCATCTGAAGTCCGACCACCATTGGAGCCCAGAAACTTGGCCGCAATCATCGAAACCTGCCAGTTCACACCCGCAACGCCGGTCTCGTTATTGCCCGTCGCACCGATCGTCCCCGCCACATGCGTCCCATGATCGTCGCCGGAGCTGTAGACATTATTCGTGTCGTTCAGGAAGTTCCACCCGTGAACATCATCGACAAAACCGTTCCCGTCGTTGTCGACTCCATCTCCCGCAATCTCGAAGGGATTGACCCAAATGTTGTCCGCAAGATCCTCGTGAGCGATGTTCACGCCGTCGTCGATAACCCCGACGATCACATCGTGAGACCCCGTAACATCTTCCAGCCATGCAGCTTCGGCATTGGAACCAAACTCGTTCGTCGTTCCGGCCGGGCCTGCAGTCACAGGACTGTCGCTGCCATACATCCCCCAGAGTTCACCAGCGACATATTCCGTGTCGTTGCTCACAGCGGTTGTATGGACAATGTAATTCGGCTCAGCGTAGAGAACGTTGGGATCGGACACCAACAGGCTTTGAGCAGATTGCAGAGAAAGGCCCGGGGCCAGTTGCACCCGTTCCATCACCCCCTGACCAAGATCCTTCATCGCCTGAGTGTGAATTGACTCCTGGGTAGAGCAACCCCAACCTGACGTCGTCTGGAATCGCTCCAAAGCGTTGACCCCAGCTTTGTATTGCACCAGCAGCTCACCCTGAACATAGCCCAGCTGGTTTCCGCTTCCGGACAGCAACGCACGAACCTCAAGGCTTTCGCTGGAATTCTGGCGTGCATACCGACCACGCCGAAGGGCTTGCTTGCGGGAGATTCTTTTCACTGAATCTGTCCTTCTTGCGAATGAACCACAACCAGGCTGGAACAATGGCGAGGAACAACCCGGATGAATTGATGGCGGAGAACTTCCAGAAGACCATGACACTGTCTTCCGCGACTACAAAACGCCCCCGGGCGCTCGCGGAACCAAACCACAGGGTCATCTTCTGAATTCAACGGCTAAGGCCAATTACCACCCTAAAAACCGCCACGGAAGAATACCAAAACTGAGATTCGCCAAATCTTCTTCAGAACTGCACCTGTTTCGACCACTGTGCAAATGATGCACAAAACACCACATCTGTGCAACTACAGGCCGCCGGAGTCTAGAAATGGCCGCCTGGGGGAAACCAGTACGAACCGAACCGGTTCTCTCGATTACCTGAGTGATATGAAGCAAAACATCAGCTATTCAGCACATTCGTCAGAATCGATCGCCCCGGATTGCCATGGGGTTGCCGTATGCCAGAGACGATTGCCGTGCCCCGGGTCCAGAAGTCCGACTTTGTCCAAAGACGAAATCTTCTGGCGAACGAATTCTGCAAACGCAGCGGCAGCGGATACTGAACATAAGCCCAGTGACCGAGCGGACACCTCAGCCGCAATGGTCTGCAAGTCCTGATCGTGGCATTGCAGAAACCCCGCCTGCCACGCCGTCGATTCTGCCGCTCCGGAAGCCGCAAGTGACCGTTCAAAACCAATGGCAGCGAGGAAGTACAGACTGCAGGAGGCGGTGAAGCTGTCGAAGTACCGCATGCTTCGATAACAACAGGACACCAGTTGATCGATCCATCGAATTTCCTGTGGCAAGTCCCTGGCATAGCAGTCGAGCAGACTGCGACAGTCTTCCGGCTCTGACAACAAGGCCTCCGCAACTCGCATGACTCCGCTGATTGAGTGTGCAATACCGGTGCTGTGCAACGGATCCACAAAGCCGAAGCTGGACGGCAGCAGGATCCAGCCCGGACCGCAACCACTGTTTCGACAACGGCTCAATCGTCCGCTGTAACCGGGCCCCGTCGCAGGAGCAACTCGTGTCGCGGCATTCAGCATCTCGGACAGGGACGGATAATCTGCGACGAGCTCAGCAGGTTCAGATTTCCGAAATGACTCGCGTCCGCTGCACTCGTCCTCGACAGGCCTGACGACTCCCACACTCGTGACGCCATTCTCCATCCGCAGCATCCAGCACCATCGATCCGACAGCACGTGATGTTGAGCTGAGTCATCTCCGGCGAATGGGTCGTCAACTGCGGCGGGACCGTGGAACCCGGGAACATTCGCGTAGTGCCCCCAGACGGCCTCTGTCCGTGTCTGCATCCACTCGTCGTTCCGAGGATTCCCGACCAGCTTTGAAACAACTTCACCGCTGCCGCTGGCGTCAATCAGCCACCTGGCATGGCAGATGCCGCTGCTCGCATCCGCACCGGCCATCGCGTGCAGGGACAACCTCCACTGTTGACGCTCCTCATCGAAGACTGCGCCCTGAAGTTCAGTTTTCTCGCGCAGCTCGCTTCCGGCCTGCACTGCAACGCCGGCGATGTAATGATCCACAGAACTGCGGTACCAGTGAGTATCGCTCCATTTGTCTGCACTGCTGGCGGCAACCAGCAGCGAGTTGGAATGCTGCGCATCATCCCAAAATCGCTGCCCTGCAAAATGCCGGTAATAACTAAATCCCCGTTTCAGGCCGCAGGGCAGGTGAGGTAAATTCCGTTTCCATCGACCGTAGTCAGCCATGAACTGCAATTCAGGCAACCCCCACCTGCTCGCCAGTCCGTCCAGCAGAAAGTCTGCAATCGGCGTCGTTGATTCGCCAATGGCAAATCGAGGGTGCTGGTCGCGATCAATCACAAGGACGCGTCGCCCCTGCCGAGCCAGAACCGCTGCCAGCATTGAACCGGAATAACCGGATCCTGCAATCACTGCGTCAAAGTCGTTTCCGCGATCTGTCATCAGGCCGTCTCGTCACTCTCTGGTCTGCCGCGATTCAAGGCATGGGCTGCCCCCCTGATTATAGTCGATTCCACGACTCTCGCTCGACTGCTGGCAGGATTCTCGTTTCCGTCCAGCTGAGCACGATTTCGATGCAGGCATTTGACGGACCGCCGTCGACTCACGAAACTTCTCAGCCGGGCAGCCTCCGGGGACCCGGAATGACTTCAATGTCACCGGGTCGGTGGATTCCTGCACAAAGAAAATCACGGAATACGTTTTCACACCGGCCTGGCCGGTTCACGCGCTACAGCATCATCCTCCACGGGCTGCGCCGCGAGTTTTTAATCAGCAGGGCCGGGTCGGCTGAACAACCTCACACCACTGCAGATGCCAGCAGGCCGAAAGAAATGCTGACTTTGCTTTGCTGTGCGACAGCAAGTGATCGCAGGCCCCCCTCTCGCAGCTGTCTGACTGTTTCACTTATCAAGGAGCCAAGCCTCGTGCTTCAATATCAGTTCGAGGGCAAAAACGCCCTCATCACCGGGTCATCCAAAGGGATCGGCCGCGCGGCAGCGCTTGCACTGGCAAAAGGTGGAGCCAACGTCGCCCTGAATTGCAGCGGCAGTCGAGACCTTGCAGAGGCGGCCGCGGAAGAGATCCGTGCGCTGGGACGGAAAGCGATTGTGATCGTTTGTGACGTTTCTGATCAACAGGCCGTTGACGACATGATCGCGCAGACAGCGAGCGAGCTTGGCAGCCTCGACCTGTTCGTTTCCAATGCCGTATACAGTGATCGGGAATTACTGGTTCAGGCCGACATGGACGGCTTTCGCAGGACCATCGAAGTCAGTATGTGGGGAGCACTTCACGGTGTACGTGCCGCCGCAAAACAAATGCTGACGCAGGCAAATCGAGGTCGGATTACCGTCGTCAGCTCTCCACACGCCCTGATTCCGTTTCCCACAGCCATGGCCTATAACATGGCTAAGGCTGCCATCGACCACATGGCGCGAACCGCAGCAATCGAACTCGTGCGGGAGGGCATTCGGGTCAACGTCTTTCACCCCGGCTGGATCGATACTCCGGGAGAACGGAAATTCTTCACAGAAGATCAGCTGGCACAGGGAGCCGCCTCGCTTCCCATGAATCGCATGGGAACACCTGATGAAATGGCTCATGGTATCTGCTTCACACTCAGTGATGAGGCCGAATACATGACCGGTTCTACGCTGACCATGGATGGGGGCGTTGGATTACCGTGGTGGTCACGCAGAAGCGAAGGCGGTCAATAGCCGCGGCAAACCATCCTCGCAACGGAGTCCTGCAGCGGTTTTCGAAGAGGCGTCTTCTGGGCTGGACCGGTCATCACAGCGGCGGCGGTTCGGTCAGACATGTTCCTCGAACGGCTCCGGACAATTTTCCCCGGCGTGCTGCAGCAAATCTCCCCCGTTGCCAGACACGTCCGGTCACAAGCCGATTTTCATCAGCCAGGAGCAGCCTGTTGCCACGCCAATGGTCTTTTCACCCCTGCGACGAGACGTTAGTTCGAAAACTCTCGGGACAGATGCGGATCTCACCACTGCTGGCCCAGGTCCTGACAGGTCGAGGCTATACGGACCCGGAGGTTGCCGGTAAGTTCCTCGACGCCCGACTGACTGACCTGCATGACCCCGACCTGCTTCCGGGCGTTCCGCTTGCTGCAGATACAATTGTCGCAGCGGTCAAAGCCGGTCGCAGAATCACCATTTATGGCGACTACGATGTCGATGGAGTGACCTCCACCAGTCTGCTCTGGCACTGTCTGCAGTTGTGCGGCGCGACGGTGGATTACTATATCCCCAGTCGGTTGGAAGAAGGCTATGGCCTGAACGAAGCAGCGATTCGCGAACTTCACGAAGAAGATCCCGGGCGACTGGTGATCACAGTTGATTGCGGAATCGCCAGTGTCGACCACGCAGCCGTGGCACGCAGTCTCGGTCTCGACCTGATTATCACGGACCACCACCAGATTGGCGAACAACTGCCGGACGCTGTCGCGCTCGTCCACCCACGGCTCCCCGGAACTGACTATCCGTTCGGCGATCTTTGTGGAGCGGGGGTCGCGCTGAAACTGGCGTGGGCGGTCTGCAAACGACTCGGTGATGGCAAAAAAGTTTCTCCCTCAATGAGAGAGTTCCTGAAACAGGCTGTCGGTCTGGCGGCAGTTGGAACCGTTGCCGATGTCGTGCCCCTGCTCGATGAGAACCGAGCAATTGTCAAGTACGGTCTGATGACTCTGAAGGAACAATCGACTCCCGGACTGCAGTCGCTGCTGGGCGTCGCTGGCCTGAAGGATCGCGACGAGCTGAAGTCGGAAGACATCGGTTTCAGCATTGGTCCTCGGATCAATGCGGCAGGTCGACTGGGACAGGCTCGACTGGCCGTCGAATTACTCACAACGGAGGATCGGGGGAGGGCTGTCACTCTGGCCGAATATCTAAACCAGCTGAACGACAATCGCAAAACAGTCGAACGCCGAATTGCCAAACAGGCTCGCGAACTGGTGCACGATCACGACGAGTGGCGGGAACAGGGGGTTCTTGTCCTGGCACACCATGACTGGCATCCGGGCGTCATCGGAATTGTAGCCAGCCGAATTGCAGAAGAATTCGAGAAGCCCGCGATCCTGATTGCTCTGCGAGAGGATGGCACAGGACAGGGCTCCGCACGCAGCTGGGCAGGCTTTGACCTGTACGAGGGCCTCGCCGCATCTGCGCAGCACCTGATCACCTTCGGCGGCCATAAGGCAGCAGCAGGACTGCGTGTCACCGCTGCCGCTGTCGACGATTTCCGCAATGCTCTGTCACAGTGGACTGCTGAGAATTTCCATCCCACAGAAAAAGACACGGAACTGCAGCTCGATGCTGAAGTCCTGCTCTCCGAGGTCAAC
>JAFMMM010000123.1 GCA_017859815.1 Planctomycetota bacterium
CAGAGACACCAGCGAAACACTGGACACGCGGCCCGGAATTCACGTGATTTCCCCGGAAGGAAAACTCCTGGCGTTCCGACAGACCCCCGAGGATACATTGACCAACTGCACCTTTGGCGGCACGGACGGACGCACGCTGTACGTCACCTGTGGAACAAGGTTGTTGCAGATTCGCACGAAGATTGCCGGAGCAGGAACACCGGCAAAGTGATCACCCGCGGCCAATGTGTCAGTTCCCGAACGGCTCCGGCCGCGACTTCCACTCGCCAATGAGTTCCAGCATCGTTTGCTGCACTGCAGTACGATCACCGACAATGACGAATTGTCGAAAGGAATGTTCCCCGGTCGGAACGCGATGCGAGTCGCGGACACGGAAGACGCAATTCCATTTCACCACCCGCGCAGCGGCAAAACGAAACCGACCGTAGCCCGCGTGGCGGTATCCGGGTGCGGGCTGCTGCGGCGACCAGATTCCCATGGCGTACTGTCCATCAGCGGTACTGAAGACAAGTGGCAGAGACTGCTCACCGGGACCATCATCCACAGGGTGCAGTTGCTGATCTTCCGGATCAAGAACTTCAAATCGGGAGAATCGCTTCGGCATGTATCCCGTTAACGACTCAAACTGAGCGTAGCGGTGGTTTTCATTCGCTGGCACCGTAAACGTGGTGCGGTAGTCAATGACGTTGGGAAACTGTCGAAACCCAATCTGCACCTGCTTGCGAATCTGATGGTTCGACAGTCGCGTCTGATTCAATGCCGGTTTCCCGTCAGATTCCTGCCCTGGAGCCAGCCAAAACGCCATTTGGATCGTGGAGTCCAGAGAGTTCGCCGTTGCCTTCATCCTCAGCAGGCGGCTGGTGGAATTCTCACCGTCCCGATCATTCCGGCATCCGGCTTCTGTCGGATTGAAGCACTCCGCCACGAAGCGTCCCCCAATCGCCACATCGAAACTACAGGCTGACTGCAATTGTCTGCCGTGATCGAAGCTGTCGATGAATTCCGCACCATTCCACTGCAGAGAATGAATCGCACCGGCAAGTCGACTGGTGGTGGTGATGACAATCTCCGAGTCCAGATACTGACCACGAATGACCTGATCAGCAGTTGGCACCTGCGCGGCAGCATATGGAACGTCAGACAGAAAGCACGTCAGGACGAGCCAGCAGACTGGCAGGAAAGCAACATTACGCATCGAAGTTCTCACTGGAATGGAAATTGGATTCCGCGATGATAACGGGGCTGCGAAGAGTTTTCCTGTCACGCTCCTGCTTCCGGAACCCACCACCATGAGAAGTATTGCATTTCTGTCATTGTTCCTCTGCGGAATCACTGCGGCGCCCTCTGCCCCGGCAGACATTCTTGTACGTAGTGACTTCCCCGGCGGATCCGCCAAAGTGATCAGCGTGGACTCCGCAACACAAACGATCGAGATTGAACCGAAGACACTGCCGGGACGCGGCTTTCCCTGTTGGTGGTACATGCGAATCAGCGGTCTGAATCACGAGCAGCCGCTGACTGTGAAAGTGAGGTCCAGCAAACAACCATTTCAGGGCCAGCACATCCTCGGCGGGCAATGGGCGATCCCCGACCAGATCGCGTACAGCAGCAACCAGGGGCAATGGCAGCAGACCTCCCCGGGAAAAATCACTGCGGGGCATGGCACGTGGATGATTCCTGCGGGAGCAGATGCGGTGGAAGCGGCGTGGGGCCCACCGTTTCTGCAGCAGCACGCCGACATGATCATCCGCGACATTGTGCAGTCCGACGACAACTGCAGCGGCTTTGAGCTGGCCCGAACACGAGGTGGCCACGCCGTCCCGGCAATCCGGTTTGGCCCGGACCCGCTGCAGCAACCGGAACGCCCGTGTCTCTGGATTCAGGCTCGACAACATGCGTGGGAAGCAGGCAGCAGCTGGGTCGCAGCCGGACTGATGCGGTGGCTGGCCAATGACAGTCCAGCGGCCGTCCGCCTGAGAGAACGCACCACTGTGTTCGTGGTGCCAATCATGGATATCGACAGTGTTCAGGACGGATGCGGTGGCAAGGGTTCGATTCCGCGGGATCACAATCGTGACTGGTCAGCGATGCCGATCTACCCGGAAGTTGCCGCAGCGCAGAAGCGGCTGATCGATCTGGCAGATCGGGAACAACTGAAGGTCTTTATTGACCTGCACAACCCGGCCCCTGGAGATCGACGTCCCTTCTTTTTTGGCCCCGGAATTGAGCAGCTGAAACCGCAGGAACAGCAGCGATACAACCGCTGGTTGATCGGTGCTGTCGCAGCCATTGACCAACTGGACCCTAAATATCATTTCACGTCGTACATCTCGACGACCGAGGAACAGAATCGCGTCTCATCCACATGGGTTCGCAATCATTGTGGCAACGATGTTCTTTCCGCGACTCTGGAGACGGCATGGAATCGGCCGCAGGGCACTGCGGAAGGTTATCAGCAGGTGGGAGAGCAACTGGGCGAAGCACTGGATCGATTCATCGCCAGCCCCCCACCGGTTCGCTGACTGCAGTGTGACCGCGGTGGCGATAAACGTGTTTTTGCAGGAATCACCGGTGATCAGCGTGGCGTTTTCGCTGGCTGATCGATCAGGCAATCGATCGCCTGACCGACTGGCCACGCCAGAAAGCCAGCCAGCATTCCTGGCAGCAGTTTGAATACTTCACCGTCCAGCCCTGCTCGCTGCCAGACGGCGACTGTTGAAATGCCGGCCAGCATCATCAGGATCGTTGTCCGAGCGGAGAGCTTCTGTCCATAAAGTTTCAGAATCAGTGCCGGTGCAAGCCCGGCACCGAGGGCGGACCACGCGATCAGGACCAACGAGAAAACACCCTTTCTGGCAAATAACGCGATCGCGAGTGCAATCGCAGCAACTGACAGGGTGGCCAGTTTGGAGGCAATGACCGAGTGTTTGTATTCGGGCAGCAGATCCTGAGTCACCGCGCTGGAACAGACCAGAATCTGGGAGTCTGCAGTGGACATGGTCGCCGCAAATAAGCCCGCCAGCGTTAAGCCAATCAGAATGTCGGGTAACAACAGTTGAGCCATCGCAGGCATGGCCAGTTCAGAGGCCTGCATATCGTCGAGCCCGTCTGCGAGCGGAATAGTGGTGAGATCGGGGATGCAGGCGCGGGAATAAAGACCAACTGCAATGCTGGCAAGGAAGAACGGAATGAACCATGCGAAGTAGATGCGGCGTGCGGCAGCGATTTCGCTTCTCGAGCGAATTGACATGAATCGCACGAGAATATGGGGCTGGCCAGCCGCACCAAAGCCGCCGAATACCATTCCAATCAGGTACGGGAAAAAACCGAACTTCAAACCAGCGGGAATCAACCGAACCAGGGCGGGGTCCTGCGCTTCCAGATTCCGCCAAACATCAGCAGGGCTGCCAGCTTTCAGGCTGCCCGCGATCAGCAAAGCGATCATGGCAGAGATCATCACAAAGGATTGCGCTGCATCCGTCCAGATCGACGCACGCAGTCCCCCGGAGAAACAATACAACACAACGATCATGGCCCCCAACACAGCCCCAATTTGCGGCTCCCAGCCAAACAGCGTCTGCAACGCCGTGCTGCCCGCCTTCAATTGGGCAGCGGCATAGACACCGAGGAACACGAAGATCAGTGCACCGGCGACAACCGTGACCACACGTTGGCGACCGTTTGAGGACATTGACATCAAAGCCGGAACGGTCAACAGATTCGCGTCCTCAGAAATGCTTCGTACGCGGGGGTGCACCAGATACCACGCTACAAGATCTCCAACGACCCAGCCGACCATCATCCAAACGGAGGCCACACCGACCTGCCAGGTGTAGGCAATCTGACCGATGAACATGAATCCGCTGTTGTTCGTGGCGACCGCGGATAACGCCGCCAGCCACGCTGGAACGGAACGCCCGGCAAGCAGGTAATCAGCAGTTGTTGACTGACAAAATCTTGAGGACGCCACCCCTACTGCAACGAAGATCAGCAGAAAGAACAAAAAACTAAGGGTGACAGCACCCATAAAACCAATCTCCTGGCAAAAGAACATTCACACAGCGGTTGACCGATCACCGGGGCTCATTATAGTTGCACATGAAACTATTTGAAACAGCAGCCAAACCCAGCCCGACTGAGAAGCAGCCAAATTTCACGCATTTTCATTGCAGGAACACCAACATCACACCGCAAAAAGCAGGCGAACGCCGTTTCAAGATCCGATCAATGACAACTAATGATGCAGCAACTATCTGGGGTCTGGCGAGGGCTACGGGCGTTCTGGACGAGAACTCTGCTTATCTGTATCTGCTGCTTGGTCGAGACTTTGCGGACACTTGCCTTGTGGCCGAAGAGGCCGGCGAGTTGATCGGCTTTTCAACTGGTTACGTGCTTCCGGCGAACTCCGAGGTGCTGTTTGTCTGGCAGGTCGGAGTTGACCCGCGTCATCATCGACGTGGAATTGGCCTGCAATTACTGACCGAGATGATCAGCAGGAAACGGCAGGTCGGGGTCCGTTTTGTTGAGGCCACAGTTTCGCCGTCAAACACCGCATCCCTGGGGCTCTTCAACCGCCTCGCAGCCCGTCATGATTGTATGTGCGAACCGATGGCTGAACGCGGATTCGCAGAGTCACTGTTTCCGAGCGGACTGCACGAATCCGAACCTGCATTGCGAATCGGGCCATTCTGACAGCAGCGTGTTGACTGAGCTTTCAGGCTGCGGACAGCAGTCCTTGTGCGGACACCCACTTAGTACCTCAAATAGTTTTTGAGGTACGACTTCTCCTTGCCAATTGGATTTTGAGTTCATGGAAATATTTGAGCGTTTGGAAAGTAATGTCCGCGGATATTGCCGCAGTTTCCCGACTGTATTTGCGACAGCCACGGGTGCCACGCTGACAGATGAATCCGGGCAGGACTACATCGATTTCTTCGCCGGTGCCGGATCCCTGAATTATGGCCACAACCATCCGTTGCTGAAGGGGGCATTGCTGGAATATCTGACAGCGGATGGCGTCGTCCATGCACTGGACATGTACACCGTTGCCAAGCGACGCTTTCTGGAGAGTTTTGAGCAGCTGATTCTTCAACCACGGTCCCTGGAATACCGTGTCATGTTTCCCGGTCCCACCGGCACGAATGCGGTTGAATCCGCATTAAAGATTGCCCGCAAGGTCACGGGGCGGCAGAACGTGATTTCCTTTACAAACGGTTTCCATGGAATGACTTTGGGGGCGCTGGCCCTGACCGGGAATGGCGGGAAACGGGCAGGTGCAGGGGTGCCGCTGACGAATGTCACGCACATGCCGTTCTGTGATTACTTCGACACTGAAACCAGCACGATCACAATCCTCGAACAGTACCTGCATGACAACAGCAGCGGGCTGGACCTGCCGGCAGCCTTCATTATTGAAACGGTTCAGGCAGAGGGCGGCGTGAATATTGGATCCCGAGCCTGGCTCCAGGAATTATCACTGTTGGCGAAGAGATTCGGGATCCTGCTGATTGTCGACGATATCCAGGTGGGCTGCGGACGTACCGGCCCATTCTTCAGCTTTGAGCCGTTTGAGATGCAGCCCGACATTGTCTGCCTCTCCAAGTCTCTTTCCGGCTATGGGCTGCCGATGGCCCTGACATTAATGAAGCCGGAATACGACGTATTTCAACCCGGTGAACACAACGGGACATTCCGTGGACACAACGCTGCCTTCGTTACTGCTGAAGCAGCTCTGCAGGCATTCTGGAAAACCTCGGAACTCACAGAAACGGTCAATCGCAATGCACGTTTGATTCGAGACACTCTGCTGGATCTCGCTTCAGGATGTGACGCACAGGTCCGCGGCAGAGGTTTGATCCAGGGGATCCAGTTTGCGGATGCACAACTGGCCGGCCGAATCTCACGTGCGGCATTCGAACGCGGCCTGCTGATCGAAACGTCTGGTCCGTCAGATGAAGTGTTAAAAACACTGCCGCCACTCAACATCTCTGAGCAGGAATTACAAGCCGGCCTTGAGATCCTCTCGGACAGTTGTCAATCGATCATGAACCAGCCCGCTCTGGTCTAGTTGTGTTTGTCGATCCGCTCGCCATCCCTGCCCGCTCACTCTGACAATAAAGAAATGGAAAGCTCATGCTCATCCGTCATCTCGAGTCTCTCCCCAATGAACGTGTCACCAGTGCTGAAACCTGGTCAAGTCGGCGATTGCTGCTGAAAGCGGAAGGCATGGGGTTCTCGATGCATGACACAATCATCCATGCCAGGACAGTCACCGAAATGCACTACCAGAATCATCTGGAAGCGGTGTACTGCATAGAGGGAAGCGGTCGGATTGAGGATTGCGTTACCGGTGAAATCCATGAGATTCAGCCGGGCACTCTTTATGCACTCGACAAACACGATCGTCACGTACTGACTGCAGACGAGCGTATGAGGATGGTTTGCGTGTTTAATCCACCAATCGTTGGCCCCGAGACACATGATGAAAATGGAGTCTACCCACTTCTGGATTAAGCAGAATCGCCCGGCTGCACGAACCGATACCTCCCCCGACAATTCTTCCCAAACCAGCGAATTAGCTTGAGAATCATGACAACATCTTCTGCAAACGATCCGTATTACTCCCGACAGTCTGCGCAATGGGAGGCTGCACCACGCATCGAATCCACGGGCTCCGATGCCCCCGGGCCACTGACCACTGATGAGGTGTGGAAGTACGCCCAGGACGGCTTCCTGTTCATTCCCCAGCTGTTCAGTTTGGATGACGTCGCGGAAATGCTGGCGGAAGGCGAGCGTCTAACGAAGGACTGGCCGGACGGTCGGCCGGGAATTATTCGCGAGCCGGACGCGAACATTGTCCGCTCAATCTTTCGTTTGCACCATCACAGTGAAAAGTTTCAGCAAGTGTTCTCGGACCCCCGACTTGTCACCAGGGCGCAACAACTCCTGGGATCGGATGTCTACATTCATCAGTCTCGCATCAACTACAAGCCAGCGATGAATGGCAGAGAGTTTTTCTGGCACTCAGACTTCGAGACCTGGCATGTGGAAGATGGCATGCCACGCATGCGTGCGCTTAGCGTTTCCATCTTTCTGACCGAGAGCCATGAGTTTAACGGGCCTCTGATGGTGATTCCGGGATCACATGAAACCTACATTCGTTGTGCAGGAAAAACTCCTGAGAATCACTACGAACAATCATTGCGAAAACAGGAGTATGGCGTCCCCACTCAAGACGCTCTACAGCAACTGCTGGTCGGGAGGGAAATTGTCGCACCAAAGGGCACAGCCGGGGCGGTCGTATTCTTTGACTGCAATCTGATGCACGGCTCATCCGGGAATCTCAGCCCGGATCCCCGCGTCAACCTCTTCACGGTCTACAACAGCGTGGACAATGGACTGCAGACGCCATTTTGTGATCGACCTCCCCGTCCGGAATATCTGGCGGAACGAACTGTCAGGGCTGTGACCTGCTCCCCCAACTGAGAGCGGAGAGCGTTGCGTCTGCGTGACAAATCGAACGGCACAAACTATCCTTTGCGGCGTATGTGGTTCAGTCGTTTCGTGGTTCACCAGCAGGTTTCAGGCAGTGGAAGAGCAGACCGGCTATCGGATGCTTCGAGCAATCCGCAGAATCATTCGCCGAACATCGGGACATTCGCGAAGTTTAATGCGCGAAAATGGCCTGAGCGTTCCTCAGTTACTTTGCCTGAAGGCACTCAATGATTTCTCTCCCGGCCAGACGCCTACTGTTGCTGTGATTGCCGAAGAAGTCCAACTTTCCAAGCCGACTGTATCAAGAATTCTTGATCGACTGGCGAAGCTGGGGCTCATCTCTCGTGAACGCGACAGTGTCGATCGGCGCCGCGTCTTCATCTCGCTGACAGCGGCAGGGATTGAGCGAACGAACGAACTTCCCAAACCATTGCATGACCAGTTCCTTGAAAGACTGGAACAACTGGACCCATTAGAGCGATATGCACTGCTGCAGGCCGTCGAACGGGTCGTTGAATTGATGGACGCGGAAAACCTCGACGCTGCTCCTGTGCTGGTTGCAGACCTGGAGATTGCTCAATCTTCGAGCGAACTTAATGCGATTCCACCGGAAAACGAAGAAGAAACGCCTTGAGAAAAGCCGCAGTGACCCACCGGGAAGCGAGGCTGCGGCCACGACCAGCTGAAGAAATCACTGCCCATCAACCGGCAGACCGCTGGGCACATTCTCCGGAATCACTCGCTGCATCCGTTGAAAGAGCTTCGGTGCTGCCAAAGCATGCAGGAAATCTTCGAGGGCATCCACTTCGTTACGTTTGATGTGCCTTCGCGGAAGCACATCCCAGCTGAAAGTCAGCATCATTTGACTGAATTTGGAAGCACTCACATCAACAGCTTCACGCAGCTCTGGCTGATCGAGGCTTTCTTCGGGGTCGTAGGCAAAAAAGCCGCGAGTCGGATTCGCGTGATGCCGTATGACATCCCGCAGATTGTTGTAGGCGCCGTTATGGAACCACGGCCCGGTTGCCGTCACATTGCGCAATGGTGGCGTGCGAAAACAGTAATCATCGCTGGCTTTGCCGGTGATTAGCGACACCCCCGGGTCAGAATGCATGCCGGGGACTTTGCCAGCACCAATCTCCGGGACCAGGAGATTGTGATGAGTTTGGTCTGTCATGAGTGTTCCTGAGTGACACTTGCTGCAGCCGGCGTCCTCGTAGAACAGAAGTGCTCCTTGCTTTTGCTTCGTGGTGAGTGCTCCGTTGTCACCCGCGAGGTACCGATCCCACGGACTGTCAGAGAAGGAAAAGGCACTGACCTCAAAAGCTGCGATGGCTTTTGCTGCATGCTGAAACCCAATCTCCGACTCCAGATCAGAATCCGCCACATCATAAGCCGCAGCGAACAGCGATCGATACTCTGGAATTCCCAACAGCCGAGCAGTCAATGCGGACCAAATGGCAAGCAGATCACCGTTTTCGAACTCTGCAATATTGTTTACGACAGTCACCCCGTCGTAATCGAACGAAGCGCCGCTATCAGCGGCCGTTCCCCGCATCTCGTCGCGTGAGGTCACCGGGAACATCGCCTGCACGGCAAGCACACTGTCCAGACCGTCCGGCAGCAATTCACCCGCCGGCGAACTAAAACCGTTGTAGTCGACCGCAACGCGCCCATCCCAGAACTGTGAATGCCACTGAGGAGCACCACGATTGAAGAGTTCCGGAGCATTTCGAGGAATAAGCTCCCGCCCCACCCCCTTGATCCGAAATAAACTTAACGCCCCAGGATTTTCAGGGCCGGTCCCAACAGACAAAGCAAGCTCATCTCCCGTTCCAAATAAAGGGTGATGGCAGGTCGCACAGGACGTGTCTCCGTTGCCAGACAGGATGCGGTCAAAAAACAACATCTGCCCGAGAGCCACTAACTCCGGTCGTTGTTCAGGCGCCTGCCCCAGTGGCTTTACCTGCTGACGACGAGTGGCGCGGCGAATTGCTATATCGAGGGGAGACGGACCCCCGAAACGAAACAATGTACCATCACTTCGCTGCGAATTGTGGCCGCCAGAGACAGACTGAAAGTCGAAGTCCTCACCGTTGACCCTGATATTGCCTGTAAAGGCAAATACAAACAGGACCAGTAATGCAGCAATGTCAGCCGATCTGGAAATCCTCAGAACTGCCGCAAATTCCCACCACGAGCATGAAGTAAAAAACATCTAGTTGCCCCCGATTTTTTTTTTTGCTCATTGCTTTGCAGGGAGAGATGCGCGGATTGATCCCTAAGAAGCCCCCGCATGAATTGGCATCATCCAATACAGAAACGCCCGTAGACAGAACCTCCCAGATCGAACCATTGGCTTTAGAGTTGGGAGCGCAGTGCGTCACCGGCGACGAACGCAAACTTAGAAATCGAGAAACACCAGAGTCAAAACTTTCCAATCGCGATTAATCTCAAAGAACAAACCCAGAGAACCCGTCGACACCACGGGACTGCACCATGGGGTAACCCTAGTCAGCCTGCGAACGGCCCCACAGACATTCTCAACTTGTCTCTGACAAACCCTCACATAACAGCAGGAATACTCAAACCAGCCACCGGGATAACCCCCAAAAACATTTCAATAAACCGTTTGAAAATAATGGTTTACCGACTCGATGGTTTTTCCCCTTCGTACTTTCCCGAGGTCTCCAAAGTGAACCGGGGCGCGATATATTCAGCAGAAACACGACAAGCCAAGTCATCGCCGTGATCGAAAGAATTGCGCTTCCCCATCTTCTCAAAATCGCACGAAATGCCCTTGTGGGCAATGCCGTCCTGACCAGAAACACTCCCTTTGCGTTTTTGTGAACTTCCCAAGCGGAGCGTCATCAGGCCGAAAAGGTTGCTCACCACAATCCGAACCCGGAGGTTGTTGACTCCACGATATCCCAATTCCTGCTCACGTGGCGGGAATCACCATGCGGGCTTCTCCCCCCTGTCACCGGGGTATTGCCCCAACTGGGGGAAACCCAGCAGCAGTGCCACAAAACTGCAGTAGTGCCACAACGATCATGATTTCCAGTCCCGCGGTATCGAGGCCACGCCGGGAATGAAGACGGCGCGAGTAAAGTCGGTGGAGGAAAACCGGACGGGCAGGCGAGCCGTCCTGCAGATCCGCAACCACACCGAGGTCGGCCGGAATACCCATTCAATACCGACAACGGGTTCAGGGCAGCAGAGGCAGTGGAGGACTGGTGCGGTACGGGCGATTGGTTTCCGCAGCGATGCCATTGAACAGATCGCGGAAGTCACTCAACGGCATCTCGAAAATCCCGTCTTTCGTGGGATAGCCAAACTTCGGGCCTGCTGGCCCCAGCGGCCGATGCCCACCACCATGGGGATTCCAAAGTCGAATGATTTGCCGACGGCCATTCCATTCAAGAACCGCATAAGCATGATTAGGCGGCAGTCCGGGTGTATCTGACGACGCAGTTGTTGCAATCGCAGCACGCTGGTTACGAAGAGTTTCCTCGAGCAGCTTGCTGAGCCCAGCATCGTATCGCTCGACTTGTCGTGAGGAGACCTGAGGATCAGCAGAGTATCCCAGCGCATATCGCTGCGGACGATAACCGGTGATCAATTCCAGAGTTACGGCAGACGATCCTCCCCCGGCAATCGCATCGATTGAAGTGCTGGCTGTACCCGCAAGTCCCCGTATTCGCAGAGCCGCCCCGATCGCTTTTTCGAAGACATTGACCCAGACACCGTCACCCTCGTTTGCGGCAGCCTGCGCCCGCTCTGCATCCGTAGGCGAGTCAACCTGAACAACTCTGCCACCGAGCCTGACACCGTATCGTCCATTCGCCTGTTCGATAAACATTCGCGTCACTCGATCGGGCGAAGCATGCAGCACAGCGCCGAGTGGGGCAAGCACAAAACAATTGCCTAAACGCCCCTGTTGAATTGTGTCCAGCTGGGGCCGCCGCGAACTAAACAGACGACTGGATCCACTGCGAATTTGCCGCAGCCCTTCGGCATACATTCTGGCGAGATCGTCAGCCGGATTGGCGGCCCGTTGCCGAATCAGCTGCTCCAGTTGTTTCTGGGTCAGTGCGATACTGCTGTCGTACACTCGGAGAGTACGTTTGACGGCAGCAATCGCGGCGGCTTCGTCATCGAGCACGCTGCGATCCGCGACGACAACGTCAACTTCCCTGACCGACAGTCGCCGATCACGATTCCGATCCCAGCGGCGAAATCGATCATCGACAATGCGCAGAAGGTCGCTGCGATCGTCAATCACTTGTGGAGAAGCGGCTGGCAGTGTTGGCAAGATGACCGTCAGTAGTGCCAGCGTGACCGTCCAAATCCGACCGCACATTTCGTTGCCCCCTGAGAATTCTGCTCCTGCTGTGCTGCTCAGGAAAAACTGGCATCTTCAGAATGACTAAGCAACATCCAATCCGGAATTTCTCCTGCCTGTGCAAAGGCTGGAACGCGTTCCCCATCAGAATCATCGGAAATTCAATTCCCGAACGCAGTTTCACTGGTCGCAACTGATCAACTGCACGTCAGAAATCAACAGTGATCCGGAGAATTCGGTCAGTTCAACGGCTCGAGCGTGCCTCCGGCAACTCGCAGCGGACCGTCATCATCGACTGTGGGAACAGTCATCTGGAAGACGACGGGGTGGTGATCCGAATAGTAGGCCCGAAACAGATTGTGATCGTAGGGGTCTCCCGGGTAAGGCTCGGTCGACGTCCATGTTGTGGCCAGCTCATCAATCAGATTCACAACCTGCATGTCAAAAGCTGTGTCGATTTCGGATGTAAACTCCGGCGCATACATCACATGGTCATAGGGCTTCGGACCATTCAAGTTGGTATTGGTGGGCCGACACTCATTGTTGAGTGAAACGAAACCCCGTGGCGTCACCGCTTCAACTTCTCCCGCGTCCTCCAAATTCATGTCTCCAAGAATGATGAAGTCCTGTTCCAACGGGCTTTGTGAGGTGATCCAGTCATTAATCGCACTCAATTCCACCGCACGTCGAGCCCGATCAGCGCGACGGCTGCCCGGCTGCAAATGCACGGAAATCAATACAAAGTCGGCTCGCCCGTCTGGTGTTCGAAAGGCAAACGCATACGGAACGCGTTCGTAGCTGGGATGATTGGAACGATCCTCAGCGAGGAATCCATGGGGCAGATCATTCGCCGGGGCTAACTTCTCTGGACGGTAGAAACAGACCCACCATTCGGTCGATGACCCATTCCGATGAATGTTATCACCGGTTCCAGTGTCTTCCTCTGAAAGCACCCACTGGAAACCCAGTGAAGCCATCTCTTCAAAGAAAGCGGCCGACTCGGCATCGGGCCGAAACGGAGTCCCATCGGGGAAGAAACCCGGAAATGGCGGGGAAACAAGTTCCTGCACAGCCACGACATCAAAGGGCTGCAACAGGGCCGTCAGTGATTTATTGTCCCGTGCAGTCGAGTTGCCAAGAAACTGGACATTAAACGAACAGATCCGCAGTGTGCGACCGGCCGTGCGAAAACCATCCCGCTCCAGATCGGTCACTCGCGTCTGTCCAACGGTCTGCACCGGAACACCCGATGATTGCTGCGTCTCATCCGCAGGATTGGCTGGATCAACAGTGCCCGGCGGCAACTCATTGAGGCCAAACAGAGCA
>JAFMMM010000510.1 GCA_017859815.1 Planctomycetota bacterium
TCCCGGACAGGCTGTTGCCGGAACCTGGTCCGGAGACATTTTCTTCAGCACCCAGACACGCTGGACACTTGGTGCGGATTCGGGCCAGCCGAACGATGCGGCCGAGGGTACCTATGACTTGTATACCGTCGCGTTGCATGAGGTTGGCAATGCCCTGGGGCTACCGGACATCCCAGCGGCGGGCTTTGTCATGTCCGCGCAATACTCGGCAGCTTTGAATGGTCTGACGGAATCCGATATTGCCGCTGTGCAGGCACTGTACGGACATCGCACCGATCCGTTTGAAGGCTCACCAAATGACACCACGGGAATGGCAACCGCAATCACACTGACCACTGCCGAGGCAGAAGCCGGGCTTGCGGTTCGTTCCGGTAGTTTGTTCTCTGCCAGCGATAAAGATATCTACTCGTTTGTTGCTCCTGCCGGTGTCACGCAGGCGGCGATTACATTGAATGTGCAGGGCATCAGTCTGCTGGAGTCTGAACTGGACTTGCGGAAGGAGTCCGGCGGGCGACTGGGCATCAGCTACTCCCGTAGTGTGTTCGACAATGACGTCCGCGTCGTCACAACCGCACTGGTCCCTGGTGAGACCTACTTCATTCATATTGACAGTCAGCGGCATTCAGACTTTCGTAGTGGCGACTATCAGCTGGAAGTCAACTTTCGGCCTGAATCCGACTGGTTGCCTGTGAATGGGCGAAAGCACGATGCGGGTCGTTACAACGGCCGTGCTCGTCTTGACGACGCAGATCGAGTGGATCTGGCTGGACTGTTCGCGGGCGATATTCTGGACAAAGAGACTGACTCCAATAACCGTTTGGTAACAGCCACGGAACTGGCAACCCCGATTGGCTTCAGCGACGGTGTGCATTACGAGGCGGTTGGCACGGTACTGACTTCCGAGGATCGCGACTTTTTCAGCTTTCAGGCTCCCGCATCAGCATCGGAAACACTGGTGGTACGCTTCAGTCCGCTCGATGGCAAAGCGGTCAGTGTTGATATTGCTGTCATGAATTCTGTTGGAGACCGAGTTGCTGCGATCGCGAATCGCAGCAGCGACGGCCGTTATGAATTCCAGATCAGTGATCCCGTGGCCGGCGAGACCTACGTCGTGGGAATGAAGCTTGCTGCGGACGCTCAGGATGAGGCGGTGAACTATGCCCTGACAGCGGACTTTACCGCCTCGGAGGCTGGACTTGATCAGGTCAGCAGCGGTCAGATTGAAACCGGAGAAACTGAACTGTCTCGCCTGGTCTCGCTGAAGTCTCAACTGTTCCGGCTGGACCTGGCCAACGTGTCGGCGGTCCGCGGTGACAAAGTGGCCGTCAGTATCATCGATCTGCGGAATCAACAGACCATTCAAAGCGTGACCGCTGTCGCCGGAACGACTCAGTCCATCTTCGTCTGGCTGCCTGAGGGGACTTATGCCGTAGCGGTGCACGGGCAGGCTGCGGATGGAGTGGCGGCGATTCCCTACAAGGTGTCTCTGGCCGTTGTCAGTGACGATGAAGGGCCCGGCTACGAGGATCCATTTGATCCGTATGCGGGAGTTGATGAAGATCCGTATGTTTGGGAAGAGCCGACAACTGACGGTGAGTACGGGGACCCGTACGGAGACCCATGGATTAACAGTGGTTTCCAGTTTGAAGATCCATGGGCCAACGATCCATTCTACCTGTTTGTGGACGAAATCTACTATCTGGAGATCGAATGAGCTGCATTCGGTTGGCTGAATCAGCAGGGGGGTGAGATTATTCCCTCGGGCTGCATGATTCGTGAAACTCCCTGCGGACGCCGGATTCGGTGTTTGCAGGGAGTTTTTTCATTTCCATCGCGGGAATTGTGTGGCGTTTGGGTAGCAAATGCAGTCTGCATGTTGTGTAGCGGAAACACACGTCACAGCCGTACATTTGCGCGATGGGGAAGGGCGTTAACGCAGGGGTCAGCGTGGCTTTACACGCAGTGTCGGCGATGCGTTTCCATTGGGCAGCATTTGGTTGATTTTGTTGTGGAAAGGAAACATTTGGGGGAGATCCGGCGAACGAACTGAGGAATTCAGAGTTTCGGCATCAGCCTTGCGTTCACGGGCAGCAGACGCAGCGGATCTCGCTGCAATCCCCTCACGCTGATTGTCAGGACTTCCTTGCTGTGAACGCTGCCGACACCGCACATATCATTTCGCTGTTATCCGCAGGTGGTGACAGCTTTATCAAAGGCGAACCCGTAATCTCCTCAACCTTGCTCGGGGAGTACTACGTTGCCAGCCGCAACTGTCTGAATCGCTGGATGAGGCTGATCCTGTTGGTCCGAAATAACAAGCAGCAGGAAGCATTTGAGCAGAATGACGATCCTTACTGGGTACCGCTGCAACAGAATCATCCGGTCCTGAATTCGCTTGCAGAGCAGATTTATTTCATCAATCTGCTGAATCGATGCTGGACAACAATCCTGTTGGCCAGAGATCGACATCGCTGCGAGAACTCTCTGGAGGCGCTGGCCACCAACGTCTATCGCGGCCATCAAAGCGTGCAGCACATGTTACATCAGGAATTTGAGCGAAACTCGGACCTGCCGCTGCGTTACGTACTCCGACTCGACATGCTGCGCCGCGACACTGATGAAGTTGCCCTCGCATTCAGTGGTGAAACGATGACGCAATACAGCACCTGGGAAACTGTTGGGGAAGAAAAGGTCGGTGCACTGTATCGCCGCTTGGATGAAGCCCGAGAGCAAGCGAACGGGTGGGTTGATATCCGCCGTGAAGCGATGCGAAAGTTGATGCCTTACATGGATGGGAATATCGGTTCAGCCGTTATGCTGGACGATGACTCCGCACAACTTGCCTCCACAATTCTGGACTGTTTCTGGGCTGGTGGGGGGCACGTCCCCAAAGGCGGGCAGATGCTGGTCAGCAGTTGACATGGGCAGCCGGCTTCGCTGCTGATTGTGGTGCCGGTGAGTAACGACGTTCACCAATCTGCCGACCATGGGTCGGCGGGGGGGTCAGGAAAGCACTCGCCACAGCAGTTGTTGTCTCAACTGCAGACGAAATCCCACAGACTGATAAAGGGCGATTGCTGCCGTATTGTTCAGATCCACGGCTGCACACAGAGGTCGCCGCGGATGGTC
>JAFMMM010000124.1 GCA_017859815.1 Planctomycetota bacterium
CGCCCTGATTCTGACCCCGCTCCACCTGCGGACGTGTCTGTTTCCGCCAGCGCAAATCCGGCTTCACAATTGCCCGCGGGCTTCCGGGAATTTGCGGCAAAGTTGTTACAGGAAGGGCAGTTTCATTACCTCGCCTTCACCGGAGAACATGCGGCTGCCACGATCAGCGAAGCAGGCGGATTGATTCATTGTCCCGGAACGACTCAGCCACGCAGCTGGAGCGATCCTTCCTGCGGGCTGTGTTCACTGGTGGATGTTGATGAAGACGGCACGGTCCAGGTAAAGTCGCTGGAGACTGCAGCGGTCAGCTGGCGCACCTGCGAAATTGATCTGCAGGAGACATCCGACCTCACTTCGCTGCTGTCACAGATGCGGGACTGTTTGCTGGATCGTGGAGTAACAGCTGCCGAACGTGTAGTCGCTGTGCACTGGATTATCCGCGGCGATCTTCCATTGATTCTTTCGCTGGAGGAAAATGATCTGCAGGGTGCGCTGGCGACCGAACTTCCTGAACTCGACTTGCAGGGGCAAGTGGTTACGCTCATCCATCAGATTCGCTGCGTACCGGCGGACTGGCCGGATCAGTTGCCCGCCGATTCTCCTGCTGCTCAATACCAGCAGCATTTTCGTTTTCCGGGTTTACTGCAACGGACTGAGCTGGAGCGATTGATCGCGTGCAGCGCGGCCCTGAGCGAAAGCTGGCAAACTCGACTGCTCTCCAACGTCGACGCGGTGGATACGGAGCAGATTCTCTCTCATGTACGCCGAAGTGGGGCGGACTGGTTTGCACCTGAGTTTAATGTTTCTGCGACAGATGATCTGATTCTTCCGGAGGCTGCAGCAGACGAAGATGCCGAAGCGGGGACAGAGCTGTTGTCTGAACATCGAACGAACGCGGCAACTGCTGATCCGGATTCCGACCTGCCTGACGATCGCGAACCGGGAAGTGAGCTGGTTGGTGACGGAGCTGCTGAGGAGTCGGCGGAAGACTTCGCCACTGGGGAACTCAATGAGTACGCTGCCGACGACGACGAAACCGACGACGAAGACGAAACTGACGACGAGGACGAGGCGGACAAAGCGGACACGGATGAAGATGCGGACGACACCTGGGGCGATGACGAGGCTGATGAGAGTGAGTCCGACGGGGATGACTGGGCCGACGACGACAAGGAAGAGGCCGACGACGAAGAAGAGTACAACGTGGACGAAGATGCCGAGGCGGATAAAGAGGGCAGTGAGGATTGGCAATGAATTCGTCTGCGAAACTGCCGGTTGAAGCGACGCGAAATCTCTGTGTGGCACTGGAGGCTGAGCGATGAGGCTGACTGAAATTGACATTGATCGGTTTCGCATCTGGCGAAACCTGCTGCTCAAGCTGAATCCTCAGGGGCTGAACGTCATCTATGGCCCAAATGAGGCGGGCAAGACCACATTGATGCGTTTTATCCGAGCCACGCTGTATGGCTATCAGCCGTTATCGGAGGAGCCCGGCTGGGGCGATGAGGAAACGCAGTCGCCGTGGCGAGGGGCATTGCGGTGCGAGCATGGCGGGCGCACATGGAGGGTACATCGGCGGGCTGAAGAGACTGGTCGCGGTGAGCTGCGGGTCTCCGGCAAGCCGGATGAACTTGACTCATCAGCCGCGTTGCAAACATTGTTGGCGGACACCTCGGAAGATGTTTTTCGGGATGTCTTTGCCCTCGGTGTACGTGAGTTGAATCAGTTGGCGACACTCGGAACGGGGCAGGTCGCACAATATATCTACGGTTTGTCGCTGGGGCCGCAGGGACGACAGATTCTTTCCGCACTCGCTGACCTTGACCAGCGGCGTCTGGCAATCATTGACGACAGCGGTGAGTCGGGCGTACTGCCGCAGATGTATACGGAATATGCAGCACTTGCGGGGAACGCGGCTGGGCGCAGTAATCATCGGGAGGTGCATGCCAGCCTGACTCGCGAACGGACAGCTCTGCAGCGGCAAATCAGCGAATATGAGCAGCGGGAGCAGGAACTGGACCGGGACGTACATGCCAACCGGCATCTGCTGGCATGTCATAAGCCGTGGAAACGTTCTGCGGAATTGCGTGAGGAGTTACGTCAGCTTCCGCTTGTGACGAGTGATCCAGCTCAGGCTTTGCAACAACTCTCGAAGGCCGAGAATGATTTGCAGGCGGCACTAGCGAATCAGCAGCGCCTCGCGGAACAGGCTGAGTCACTGAGTCAGCAGGCGGAACGCCTGCAGATTGACGAGAAGTTTCAAAAGGAACGTTATGCTGTTCAGGGGCTTGTTGACCAGTCGGACTGGCTGCGTCAGCTTGAGCAGCAGATCCGGGAGACCGAATCTCGTGCCGGCGAAATGCGTCAGGAATTGAATCAGCAGCTGCGTGATCTTGGTAACGACTGGACACAGGAGCGGCTTTCGGCGGTCGACGTCTCCCCGGAAGCTCACGGTCGACTTCTCGAGTTGGCTCGCAAGTACCAGGATGCGCTGCAGTTGCGTGGTCGTCTGCGTCGCCGCGTCCGCAGCTTGACGCGACGCAGCGGTGAATCCCTGATGAGGTTGAACGAGCTTCTCGATCAGCTTGAGGTTCCCATTGAGGAGGCGGTTGAACGAGAGCAGGCTCGATTGCGGGAGCTGGAAAATCTCGGACGATTGAGGCTTCAGGAAGAGCAGCTTGCTCTGAAAATCCAAACAGTTCGCCGCTTACTTGCGCGCGTGGATGTTCATGATTCGGTCCCGCCGTGGGTGGACCGACTGATGACGGCAACGGGCTGGATTGGAGCCGCACTGAGCTTGTTTGGAATTGCGATTTTTTCGCTGGGTGGTGAGTCTCTCCGTGCACTTGGCGGGGCCTTGTCGGCCGCTTCGTTCGCGGCTGCAGGCATGTTATGGTGGTGTCTGCGCAATGGCCTGCAGAATCACTTTGATGCGACGACGGGGGTCCGTCTGGACGATATCGCTGCAGAAGCTCGACAGGCTGATCGCCAGCTGCGGGGGATTCAGGAACGAATTGAGCGGATGGCCGTTGCAGAGGAACGCGAGCCGGAGTCGGAGACAAGTCCTCGCGAATGGAAGTCTTCGACCGCAGAGATGGTTGATCGCATCGGCGACTGTTCCCAGCGGATTGCAGAGCTGGAGATTCTGCAACGGCGGCAACTGCGAGTGGCGTCGGAGCGGATGCGTCTGAAGCTGTTCAAGGATCGCTTTCGTGCTTCCCAGCAGGCACTGACTGAAGTGCGTCAGGAATGGTGTCGTCTCCTTGACGAGATCGGTCTTCAGGAGACCTTGAAGATTGAGCAGGCATTTGCGTGGTGGCGACGCATTCAGGATGTCCGGGAACTGGCGACACAGTGCCGAAATCTTGTACCGGAAGCCGAGGGCTTACAGCGCATCAGCGATGCGATGAAGCGTCGCATCGAACAGGTCGGCGGTCGTCTGAATTCTGCAGAGAAGTTTGACTATTCGCGACCAGTGGATGTGTTGTCTGCCTGGCAGGCACTGTTGAAAGCTCACGATCGCGATCAGGCGGAGCGAGCTCGTCTGCTGAGTGAATCGGAAAAGAAAAGTCGTGAGAGTCAGCACCAGAAACACATCGCGGAGGCGGCGGAACTGCGTCGGGAAGCCATCTTTGCGCGGGCCGGAGCGAATGACCGCAGTGCACTCGAAAAACTTCAGCAGGCTCAGATTCGTCGCCTGCAGCTGGAGGAGCAGCTTCAGGCTGCCAACGAGGAACTGATGGATCTTTCGACATCAGAGCCGGAACTGGCAATTACCGAAGATGACCTGAACCGTTTTGATCCGCGTGACGGCCGTGAAGTTGTGCAACTGCGAGGCCGCGAGCTGAACGACGTCAAAAGCAGTTTGCAGGAGTCTCATCAGAAGCTGGGTCGGGTCCGTCAGGAGATCGAGATTCTGGAAGCGGCACGGGAATCACAGGATGCATTTTTTCAGCGGTCACGACTGGCGGGGCAGATCCACCAAAAGACTGAAGAGTGGCTGGCGCTTCAACTGGAGCAGGAAGCGGTTCACGAAATTCGCAGGCAGTTTGAACAGGACAATATTTCCGGAACGCTGGTGGCGGCATCGTCGTGTCTGCACCGTATGACTTCGGGGCGATATCACCGGATTTGGGCTCCTTTGGGAAAAGACTATCTCTGTGTAGACGACGAGTTTGGTCAGACGTGTCGAGTTGAGCAGCTGAGCGGAGGAACCCGTGAGCAGCTGTTTCTTTCGATCCGTTTTGCATTGGCACAGGAGTTTCACCGTCGCGGGGTGGAACTGCCGCTGGTGATGGATGATCTGTTTGTGAACTTTGATCTGGAGCGAACAGAGGCTGCCGTGGACTGTTTAATTCAGGTTGCAGCGGAGGGGCAGCAGATTCTGTTTTTCACGTGTCACGAGCATGTCGCGGCGATGTTTCGCAAGCGGGGATCGGAACCGTTGTGGCTTCCCGGTCACCGGGCGGCCTACGATGCGATGAAACCGGAGGGGGAAGAATCAGCCACCAGAGAACAGGCTTTCATTTCCAACTCTGACGATTTGCTCGACGAACCGGAGAAATGACTGCCGGCCAAATCCTGATTTTGCTGGAGTGACTCATTGATAAGGCCCCTGAACGACTATGATGGTCAACGGGGCGGGCCGGGTGGTTGCTTTTTCTTCGACTCCCGGTGGTTTGAATCCCGTTGGCCGTGGGATTGGTTTGGAATCAGACGGGCGGCGGGCATTGGCGTCGTGCAGTCCATCCCCGGGAATTGCTCTGTGCCGCGGGGGCTAAGCAGATGTCAGATTCGACCGAAGATCGGGAACTGAGACTGGCGACCGTGCTCGACCAGTTGTTGGAAGATTCCCGCGAAGGCAACGCGCAACAAAAGCTCGAAGAAACGGCTCGCAGCCATCCGGATTTGGCTGATGACCTGCGCGGCCTGTTTGCAACGGCTCGAATGGCCAATGACCTCGGCATCCTGAATGAGCTCGACGATCTCAGTCAGATCCCATCCTCAGATTCCCCCAATTCGTCTTCGAAGCCTCGCCGCCGTCCCAGCCTCTCCATTCCAGGGTATGAGTTGCAGGAAGAGATTGGTCGGGGGGGGATGGGAGTCGTTTATCGTGCATGGCAGACCAGTCTGCGGCGTCAGGTGGCGTTGAAGATGATTCTGAATGCTGAGTTTGCCTCCGATCGCAATCTGGGGCGGTTTCGATCTGAGGCACTCGCAACTGCCCGGTTGCGTCATCCCGGAATTGTTCCGGTTTACGAGGTCGGGGAGCACGAGGGACAGCCGTGGTTCAGTATGCAGTACATCGAGGGCACAACGCTGTCTGCAAGACTGCAACAGGGACCGATGGCGCCACGGCAGGCGGTGAAGCTCATGGTATCGGTCGTGGATGCAATTGGTTCGGCTCATCGGGAAGGAATTCTCCACCGCGACCTGAAGCCAGGGAATATCCTGATTACCAGTGATGGAAATGCCTATGTGACGGATTTTGGTCTTGCCAAACAGGTGCGTGCTTCCGGCGATCGGGAGGTGGATCCTGTCAGCGAGATGCACAGTCTGACGCAGAGTGGTGCGATTCTTGGGACGCCATCCTGGATGTCACCTGAGCAGGCTGGCGGTCAGCCTGATTCTGTGGACATCACCAGCGATATTTACAGTCTTGGTGCGGTGTTGTTCGCGATGCTCACGGGCCGGCCACCCTTCCAGGCAGCATCACCCGTTGACACGGTGTTGCTGGTTCTCGAGCAGGATCCTCCCAATATTCGCATGTTGAATCGCAGCGTCGACGCCGATCTCGAGATGATCGTGATGAAGTGCCTGCAGAAGCCTCAGGACCTTCGTTATTCGTCAACGAAAGCACTGGCTGACGACCTCAGGGCATGGCTGCAAAATGAACCCGTGAGTGCGCGCAGTTCCACGATTGCTCAGATCCTGACTCGTGTGTTTCGTGAATCTCATCACGCGGCAATTCTGCAGAGTTGGGGACTGTTGTGGATGCTGCACAGTCTGGTCGTGCTGCTGCTTTGTCTTTTGACCAATGCGATGCAGTTATCGGGTGTGGACGAGCGCTGGCCTTTCGTGGGTTTGTGGGTCATCGGTCTTGGATTATGGGCGGCGGTATTCTGGAATCTCAGGCACCGTTCCGGACCGATTACAGCGGTGGAACGTCAGATCGCACATATCTGGGCCGGAAGCATGATTGCGTCGTCGATGCTGTTCGCGGTGGAGTCGATCATGGGACGGCCTGTGTTGGAGTTTTCACCATGCCTCGGCGTGATTACCGGGATGGTGTTTCTGGCGAAAGCGGGCATTCTTTCCGGTCGCTTTTACATTGAAGCGGCGATGTTGTTCCTGACCTCTCTTGTGATGGCATTCATTGAGTCGGCTGATATACCGGACTTCAGCGTTTCGTTGTTTGGACTGGTTTCAGCAATGACGTTTTTTCTTCCGGGTTTGAAGTATTACCGTCAGCAGCAGAAGAGTCTTGCTGCAGCAGCGAGTCGCAAGTAAGTCGATGACTCGTGGCTCAACACCCGCTCGTTTCTTCAATCCGCAGGAGCGGTGGCTGACATGGCAGCAGATCCAGTTCGTAGCTTGATCAGTTTCGGCAGTAACACGGGTGCCTCCACAGATCTGGCAGATCGTGTGATTGGTGAGCTCGCATCGGCGGGGCTGGAGATCAGATCTGTCAGCAGGCTGAAACAGACCAGTGCGGTCGGTATCAATGCCGGAGACCGCTTTTTGAATGCCGCGTTGACTGGGGACTGGTCGGGCACTGCTCAGCAACTGCTCAATGTATTGCAGCAAACAGAAAATCGTTTTGGTCGACAGCGAACCATTCGGTGGGGGCCGCGGACCGTGGATCTGGACCTGTTGCTGTTCGACTGCATGGCGGTTGCGGAGCCGGGCCTGATTTTGCCTCACCCTGCCCTGTGGTATCGGGATTTTGTTCTGGCGCCGTCCGCGGAAGTTGCTTCTGATATGTGGCATCCTGTCCTGCAGCAGACAATAGGTCAGCTGCACCAGCGGCTGCTTCAGCGTCCGCTGTCACTCCATGCAGACAGTTCGGCGTTGTGCGCTGAGCTTCGAACACAGATTGCAAGCCGGCTGCCTGAGCGTGACGAAGTGCTGTGGCGGTCACAATCTGAAGAAGATTTGTTTGCCACGATCCGAATGCGTACCGCGAGTGTTCAGCAACCGCCGCTTTCCTATCCTGAGGAGACTGCTGCCGGGCCCGAGATTATCCTGTTTGTGGAATCCGCAGCGGATGCGATTCTTCAGATCGAACAGCTGTTGGTGGCGATGATTGGTTGAACTTCAGCGAAAGCACAGGTTTTTTTCGAGTGCAGGCGGGATCCGCGGGAGTTCGTGAGATTCGGCGATACACTGTGGTCCCACAGGCATCCGTCAGGATGCATTCAATGCCTCAGGAATGCTTGTTCGTATCATGAAATCACGTTCTCCGCGTCGTCGCCGTCGTTCCGGCAAATCTTCGGATATCAGGTCGGTTTCGCGCACGACACGTGAGACTCAGGGCAGCGGCGGTGGCTCACGAATGACGCAGCAGCGAACTCGTTTGAGTCCTCTCAGCAGCGACCCAATTCCAGCCGTTGTTACGCGGACGCCTATTCAGCATCCGTTGATCTATCGCAAGCGGCTGCTGGACACCAGCGAAGCGACTGGCGGAGACCTGGTTGCCGTCTATGCGGAGAGTCAGCAGCAGCCATACGCATATGGTCTGTTTAATCCCCGCAGTGAATTAAGTTTGCGTTTGCTGTGGAATGGTGCCGAATTCCCCGACGAGCGAGCGTGGGAGCGGCGGTTAAAGCAGGCCGTTCAGGTGCGCACAGAAGTCCTGCGACTCCCCGAGGAATGTTCGACGTGGCGAATCATTCACGCGGAAGCGGATGGGTTGCCCGGGCTTGTCGTCGACTGGTTCGACGGGATTTTGTCAGCGGAGGCGTTTTCGCTGGGCATGTATCAGCGCGGGTCGCTGTTAATGCCAATGCTTGCTCAGATGACATCGGCGAAACACTGGATGCTGCGTCCGTCCCCTCAGTTTCTTGCCCAGGAGGGGTGTGAACCGGATGTCCTTGCGACAGAGGGATTTCCGGATCAGATCGTTGTGCATGAGTACGGCACGCGATTTCGTGTTCGCTTCGCCGGTTCGCACAAGACGGGTTTCTTTTGTGATCAGCGAGAGAACCGGCGAAAACTGGCCGAGTTTTGTGCCGACAAAACGGTTCTCGACCTGTGCTGCTACACCGGTGGTTTTTCTGTCTCCGCGGCTTTGGGGGGAGCGAGGGAAGTGACCGGAGTGGATATTGATGACATTCCACTTCAGGTTGCGAAGGAGAACGCAAATCTGAACCATGCGTCAGCCAGGTTTGTGCAGGCTGATATCTTCACCTGGATGCGGGAGATGCTGCGGAACGGGCGACAGTTTGACGTTGTGATTCTTGATCCGCCCAAGCTGATCAGATCGCGTCGAGAGATTGAAGAGGGCACAAAAAAACACTTTGCGATGAATCGTCTCGCGATGCGTCTGGTCCGACCGGGTGGGCTGTTGCTGTCCTGTACCTGCGCGGGGTTACTGCAGGAGGCGGAGTTTACACGATTGCTGGCGGCAGCGGCTCGATCAGGTGGCGACGATTTCACCGAGATGGGTGTCTCGTCTGCTCCTCGTTCTTTTCGCACGATTGCGAGAACAGGTGCTGCACCGGATCACCCGGTACACTCTGGATGTCCTGAGACGGAATACCTGAACGCGGCCTGGCTGCTGATGGATTAACCTTGACCTCGTCGCGGTGCTGATCGTTCTTCGGGCCGACTAAAGATCATTCTGCCGGCACTGGCCTGCAGAACGCTGGTGACCACGATGTTGACATCGCGTCCAATCAGTCCCGCAGTGTTTTCGCAAATCACCATGGTCCCGTCATCAAGATAACCAACACCCTGCCCCACCCCTTCACCTTCTTTGATAATGCGCAGGGTCAGCGTTTCGCCCGGGATATAGCGGGGTTTGAGCGAGTTGGCGACGTCATTGAGATTGATGACGGTAATGCCCTGCAAACTGGCGACTTTGTTCAGGTTAAAGTCATTCGTGATCACACCGCCACGCAGAGATTTTGCCAGAGCGACCAGACGTTGATCGACAGTCAGGCTGCGACCTTCAGGGGGGGGTGTTTCCTGAACCTTCACATCCACCTGGGTGCTTTGCTGGAGTTTGGCGAGTACTTCGAGACCGCGGCGTCCACGAAGTCGTCGGTTCTTGTCTGAAGAGTCCGCGATTTCCTGAACTTCTGCGAGCACAAAGTCGGGGACGATCATCAAGGACTCGATGATGCCTGTTTCAATCACATCAGAGATTCGTCCGTCGATGAGTGAACTGCTGTCCACAATCAGAGTGCGGCCACTCTTCAGGTCGCGTTGAAATTCCACATAGGGAATAACAAACCGGAAGTCGTCCTTTGTTTGCAGCAGCAGTGTGACACACAGATAGGGAAGGATCAGCAGTGTGATGAGTACGACGGGTGTGTGATAGATGCTTCCTGCGGGGACGATTGGAGTGAGGGCCTGAATCATCAGGTAGGCCAGCAGGACACCGACCAGGATACCGAAGTAGACGGCGGAGATGACTTCGATGCGTTTCTTGCGAATCAGCACATCGAGGATTGTCACGAGTTGCGAGATCAGCAGCAGAATGAAGAAGGCTGTCACCTTGTTATTTTCAACGATTGGCGGAAGCGCTGCAGCTTCTCCGGCCACCGTTTCATTGGTGATGTAAGTGACAATTGCACCTGCACAAATCAGCAGGTAAGCCACTCTGAGGATCATTAGTAACATCGTCGGACTCGCAAAGGCAGGCCATTTCCCCGGGGGTTCACTCACTGTTTATCATGACGTCTTTTTGAAAACGGGCAACCGGTTTTTGAAGTCTGAGTGCAATTCGCCAGCATTGCTGAACTGGTGAGTTTTTCCCGTTGGACAGTGGAATGGTCGATTCCGCCCAATTCTGACAGAACAGCTCGCGTGACGGGCGTTGGTTGGTTTTTTCCGATATCATCGATTCTGTCGAATATACAGATTTCATGCGGGGGGCTTCCCTGAGATCGTTTCTCCGCTGGTGGTTTGTTTTCCCGACTTTCTGTCGTCCTGCAGAGTCAGTACCGCTGCTGTTCATGATGCTTCTATGGAGTGCTGTTTCATGGGTCTTCAACGCAGATTTCACCACGCTCGGCTGCTTGCCGCGTTGACCTTCGCCTCGATTCTGATGACTTTGCCGTTTTCGGCATCGGTCATTGCCCGCGACTTTCGGGACGCGGTGAACGAGGCCGTCGGCATTCTTGGGAAGTCGCGGCCCGGGGGGGCGGGAAGTCGTGAGAACCAGCAAGCAGTAATCACGCTGGTAACCGCTGGGGAGAAGTCTCTGCAGCCTCTGCTGGAGGGTTTTCGGGATGCAACTCCCGAGGGACAGAACTGGCTGCGTAATACATTTGAACAGGTTGCCGATCGAATTCTGCAGTCTCGAAAGTCGTTGCCGGCCTCAATCCTTGAGGACTTCATTCTTAACGGCAGTAATAACAGTGCAGCTCGTCGCCTGGCTTATGAAACACTGCTCCGGCAGGATCCCGGTTTAAGCAAGCGACTGATACCGTCCATGTTGATGGATGCGGGTCAGGAGTTTCGTCGTGATGCCGTCATGATGCTGCTTGATCAGGCCGAGTCAGCTGATGCAGCAGATGCGGTGTCGCTTTACCGCCGCGCGCTGTCCGGTGCTGTGCACAGTGACCAGGTGGGGAAGATTGCCGACCGACTGCGGCAGGCTGGTGAAGAGGTTGATATCTCCCGGCACTTCGGATTTGTCACGGAGTGGAAAGTTGTTGGTCCGTTCGATAACCGGGAGGAGAAGGGCTTTGCGATTGCCTACCCACCGGAACAGGAAGTTGAGTCTGCCAATCCGTTTGCTGCTGAATACGAAGGGATGACAGGGCCTGTTAACTGGCAGCAGTTGGTATCGAACGATGACTATGGAGTGGTGGACATCGCGAAGCAGCTGGAGAATTTCAAGGGCTCACTCATGTATTTGACAACGACATGGGTCAGTCCTGTGAAGCAGTCATTGCAGATTCGGCTTGGTACCCCCAACGCATGGAAACTATGGGTGAACGGCAAACAGATTTTCCAGCGGGAGGAGTATCACCGCAGTACTCGAATGGACCAGTATGTGGTCCCGGTGGAACTCAATGCGGGCGGTAATCAGTTGGTTTTGAAGCTTTGTCAGAACGAGCAGACTCAGGACTGGGCTCAAAAGTACCAGTTTCAGCTTCGTGTCAGTGATGCTGCGGGCGCTGGTGTTTTGCAGGGGCAGGCTGTTGCTCAGAATGTCTATGCCGAGGAGGAGCTGCGATGAATCGGTTTATTTTGGGGACGATTTGCTTCAACGTGGCCTTGCTTTCGGGGTTGGAGACTTGTGCGGCCGGGGACTGGAAGCAGTTTCGTGGCAGCTACTCCAATTCGGTGGCGGGGAGTGAGAACCTGCCGGTTGAATTGAGCGGCTCAACCATCGCCTGGAAGGCGGAACTGCCCGGACGTGGTCTGTCAGGGCCGATTATCTCCGGGTCGGAGGTCTTCGTTTCCAGCAGTTCGGGATTTTTCCAGGATCGCCTGCACATGCTGTGCTTCGACAGTGCCTCCGGCGAAAAAAAGTGGCACCGGCAGTTCAGCGCTATCGGTCGTACAATGACGCATGAGAAGATGGCGAATGCGACGCCTACGATGGCGACGGACGGCAAACGTCTGCTGGCCTTCTTCTCCAGTAATGACCTGATCTGCACAGACTTGCGGGGACGTCTGATTTGGTTCCGCGGTCTTGGCAGCGAGTACCCCAACGCCAGTAACAGCCTGGGCATGTCATCATCCCCGATTATTGTTCATGATGTGGCCATCGTGCAGGTTGAAAGTGATGCTGAAGCGTTTGCCTGCGGGATTGATCTGGCAACGGGGGAAACGCTCTGGAGGCTGAATCGTCCGCGTGCGGCGAACTGGACTTCCCCAACGGCAATCGTAACGCGTTCAGTGAAATCATCGCTGGTCCTGCTGCAGTCCTCAAAGGGCATTACTGCGGTACGTCCGGCCGACGGCAGCATCGCGTGGAATTTCGAGGGTGGAGCCGCAACGATCCCCTCGACGACTGTCAGCGACGGCGTGTTATATGTCCCGTCAAACGGGGTCACGGCTCTGAAAGTCACGGCAGAGGGTGTGGAGGAGATCTGGAATGCTGCCAATCTTTCCCCTTCGACGGCAAGCCCGGTTGTCTACAACGGACAGTGCCTGGTCCTCAACAGTTCGGGCGTGCTCAGTTCCGGCAGAATCGCAGACGGAGACCGTGTCTGGCAGCTGCGTTTACGTGGCCCCTTCAGCAGCAGTCCGGTTGTTTCCGGAGGTCATTTGTATGCGTTCAACGAGTCGGGGACGGCGTTTGTGGTTCGACTTGAACAGGAACGCGGAACCATCATTTCCGAACTGGATCTGGGCGAACAGGTTCTTTGCAGCCCTGGAGTTGGAGATGGCGCTCTTTTTGTTCGCAGCGATCAGCACCTGATTCGGATCTCCCGTCCGGAATGAATCCGCTGGACACCCCTGCGGTCTCAAGTGGGACTGTCTGTGGGTCAGTTTGAGCGAATGACGCCTCGTGGTGGCCGGGACGTGACAGGTGATGTCACCTCGAGTGGTATGATCCGGATCGTGGCCCTGATACCGGAGGTTGCCGGACCATGTTCAGTCCGCTTGTTGTCATTCAAAGAAACCCTCTGTCCGGATCCGGTCGTGGGCGTCAGCAGCTGCTGTTGCTGGTCAGCGAGCTGCGGCGAAGTGGTTTCCGCGTCAGGATGTTCTCCTCGCGAGAACGTCTCGATGAATTCGTGAGACGGCCGGAATCCAGCAGCCGGCTCCGATGCATCGTGGCGGCTGGCGGCGATGGAACGCTGGCCAGTGTGATTGATCGTCATCCGCAGGTTCTGCTGGCTGTGATGCCCCTGGGAACGGAGAACCTGGTGGCTCGCTTTCTGAAGATTCCTCTCTGCGGCAAATTCGTCGCAGATCTGATTCGGCTCGGCGAAATTCAGTCATTCGATT
>JAFMMM010000125.1 GCA_017859815.1 Planctomycetota bacterium
CAAAATCAAACTACGCGTTGAGCATGGGTAATCAGAACATGCCGACGAACAATACGCCATGGGGACAATGCAACGATTACACCCATGTCAATAATCTCAATGTTTTTGGTTTGAATACGGCAGGTCACGGGAATACGGAAAGCAGTTCGTACACTTCCGGAATTCTGTCGCGGATCAACTGGTCAACAAATATTGCCGGCATCACTGATGGGACATCCAACACAATTGCAGGTGGAGAGATCCTGCCGCAATGCGGCGATCACAGCCGAAACGGATGGTTCCACTTCAACTCCCTGTGGATTGCTACAACTGCTCCGGTCAACTTCCCGATCGCCTGCGTTCGCGAAAGTCTCAACGGAGTCGCATGGGACGGAGGCGCCGCAAATGGTGTGACCGGATGTAACCACTGGCAAAACTGGCAAACCAGCCAGGGGTTCAAGTCCCGCCATACCGGCGGCGCTCAGTTCGTCCTGTGCGACGGGTCAGCAAAGTTCATCAGCGAGAACATTGACTACCGTACCTACCAGAGACTGGGTGCTCGGTCTGACGGTGAGGTTGTCGGGGAATTCTGATTGGCGCAATCAGAAACTCACTGCGTGCAGGTGTTGGCGGGCGTGCCTGTGGCCGACTGGTTTCGGGCACCCCTGCCACGCTGCTGTCTGCTGTATGAAATGGCGGCCGCATCATTACGAAGATTCCTGCTCGAGCCGCATCAGAGCAACACAGCGTTGTTCCGTTCTGCGCCGGGACGCGTCGAAAATACGACGTGGACCCGTTGTGGCATGATGTGGTGCAACTTCTGAGACCGCACTGCGCACACCGCAATCTGCGGGGAGCGCGCTAGGCAGGGTCGTGGGGCTGGATCAGTCTGTCGAGTTTCCGGCAGGCTTTGATCAGGGAACGTGAAAAATCCTGCAGCGTGGAATCGAGTCGCTGTCTGGGAATCAGGATCAGATCGAGACCGATTGGAAGTTGCGTCCGATTCAGACGGAAGGCTTCACGAAGCAGGCGACGTTTCCTGTTTCGAACGACAGCCCCGCCGTGCTTCCGGGAAATACTCAGCCCAAATCGCGTTGCTTCAAGCTGGTTACGGCGGGCAAAAACGAGCAAATGAGCATCACCGGCGGTGATTCTTGCTGCATAGATTTCAGAGAATTCCAGGCTGCTGTGCAGACGCATTTCGCTGAGAAGCTTCTGGTTTTGTTTCTGCATCAAGGGCATTCCACTCAGCGGCCGGTTTTTTTGCGAGAGTGAATTATAGGGTCTCGAGGCCGAATTCGTTAGTTTTTCGCCAGCGGAACTACGGTTGATAGCGGGTTTGGTTAAGCTGAACAACAAAGCGTTCCGGCGACCAGACATTTCAAACCGCTGATGGGGAACCATAGTGCCGTGCAGATTGATCCTGTAACGCTGACCGTGGGTACCGGCTTAATTCTTGCTGGCAGTCGGCTGGCTCAAAAATCGCGGGTGACTCTCAGGAGGCTGTACACCGAAGCCCCCGGGTCATTTGAGGTGAGGGAAAGAAACTTCCCGGTACGGCGGTATCGTCGTCGATATCAGGCCTCGCTGCTGATCGTGCTGCTGGGCATTCTGATTGTCTGCACCGATGTCCTGCCGCTGCTCACGTCGTCTTCGTTCGCTGCTGTCATCTATGTGACAATCACCCTGTTACTGGCAGTTTGGCTGCTGCTCCTCGGAATGATTGATGCCGCAGCGTCGATTCGACAAATACGGGTTTCCCGAACTGGTGACGACGGAGCAGCAACTCAACGGCGGGGCGGCAGGTCCACGAACTACGGTGACGACAAACGCAGCCCCCATTGATACTGTGCTACCCCGACGAATTCCCAGTGGCCGACAGCCGGACGCGGACAGTCCGGATATGAGGTGCGTTGCCGCCTGCCACGTGAATTCCGCAGTGGGTACTTTCAGGGCTGCTGCTGGGCAGCGGCGGGGTCTTGAGCAGGAACATCCGGCATCAATGGTCGTCCGCCAGGGTTACGGTGGAATCGGGCGAAATCAATGGCCAGCTCGGCGGTTGGCCCGACAGCCCAAACGTTACCCACGAGACATGGAACCGGGATCAGTCCAAACTGCATCCGCCGCTCGGCAAAGGAAACCACGCGACCGCGACTCGTACAGGCGATTACGCGATCGGTTCGATCGTTGAAGAGCTTGTGCGTGAATTCCCCGCCGTTCAGCAGAAACGCAGGTTCTGCGGTGTCGCGGTGAAAACCGATGATCCGCTCAAAGAGATCTTCGACGTAGACCGCTGACGATGAGACCGCCAGCAGTTTTGATATTCCCTGGACTTTCCAGGGGGTTGTGATTTTTTCCAGGCGTCCAATGATGCGTGACGGGGGAAAGGCCTCTGTTGCACCGGAAGCGACAGAAGCAGCTGTTCGTTTGGGGGCGACCAACGCTCGAATTTCGGATCCAACAAAGGCATCGTCGCTAATCTCCCAGGATTTCATTTCCGGGTGAGTCAGTCCGATTCCGAGATACAGATACTCGTCCGGGTCGAAGCTGGTGAAGCTGAGAGTGATCTGTTTCTGATCAGGGCTCATCTCTATTGTGGACAGTCCGGTCTGCTCAGAGCTGTTCTGGAGGGCCCGCACGTTCGCAGCCGAGGGGTTGTCGGCCAAAGGCTCAAAGCTGTATTCCGTTTCGGAGATATCCAGCGTGATGACTCGGATCTGCTGTTTGGTGGAGCGATTTGCAATTCGGAATGGCGAGAATGCGGTCAGCCCTTCAACAGCTACTTCGAGGGAAGCGCCGTAGGCCCGCAACTGGCCCCGCCGAGATTCGCTTTGAGAGGCGACGGTTCCTGTGCCTTGACTGAGCGGGAATGTTTCGCCATCTTCAACATTCAGCCTCATCATGTTGTTTTCGCTGTTGATCACATACAGTTCGTCATCGAGCGTCAGCATCCGGCGTTCCACGGGAAGACCGAGGGACCGGGACCAGTACATGTGACCGCTGCTGTTTACGTCTACGCAAAAGATGCGGCCGTCCCTGGTTGTGGAGACAAGGCGTTCATCTGCTGCCTGGTCAGGGGTACCGGCCCGACGGACTGACAGCGCGGCCGGTGAACTGACAGGACTTCGCATCAGGAACTGAAACCGGGTGCTTCCGGCATCACTTCCGAACATTGCCGCGGTAAAGACGTTTCCGGCTGTCGTGGCAAGAGCAAGGCGATTCTTCGAGGCGATCAGCTGATAGGGAATTTCTTCTCCGATGCGGTACCGCCAGCCTTCGGCGCGGTCAACGCCGTCATATCGGCCTGCGAAAACATCAATGTCCTCTGGCAACTGGCCGAGGGTTCCAAGCCGTTCGAGGATATCGATATCGTAGGCTGTGATGCTGCCGTCAATGAGCGGGATAAAAATCCATCGAGCGGTTTTGCCAACCGCGGTTTCAGGCTCTCGGCGAACCAGTGTTGGTGAGGCAGCAGGTTGAAGTGGCAGGCGATAGCTGCAGATGCGGTCGCCGGTGAATTTTTGGTAAATGTGTACAGTGGGGCCGGTGATGATGGCCAGCAGTTCAGGGTCTGAGGCGGCTGGCAGGCTGGCGTCGCCGGCCGGTCCAACCTGGGAAGACCAGTGTTCACGGCCATTCTGGGCTGAAAGAACAGTCACCATCCCGCTCACAGACTGAATAACGATGACGTCTTCGTCACCGGTCAGGTGGGCAACCTTGTCAACACTCTGATTGAGGATTGCCTGGGCAGACCAGTGTGGCGTCAGGCTTGGGATCGAGACAACCGTTTGCTCCGGTGCCAATGCGGGTTCGGAATCTGCAATTTGAGCCGTTGCGGGAGTCATCGAAGCTGCAAGCAAAATGAGCAGAGCCGGGATGGGCAGACGTTTCATTGCGTGACATTCCGCAGAGGACTGAGAAGACTGCCTTTGCAGCAGCCCTGGTGAGTTTCACAGCGCATGTTGCGCGCGCAGGCCAGGAGGCATTGCTGGAGACATCGACCATCGTACTTGCTTTTGGAAAGCAAACTCCAGTTTTCTACCCCGGGAAAGTCCGGGGCGGGAGCAGTTTTTCGGAATTGCTGTCAGTATCGGTGTATTCAGAGCCGCAATGGGCTCACTGGTCCGTTGATTCTTCACGCAAGTGTCGGAACCCAAGTCCGGGGCCGTTTAGACCGCTCGTCTGGATTCTGCCGGCTTTGACGGTGAATAGTTCCGGGTAGCGTTGTTGCCACTCGGCATTGGCTGACGGGCAGTATTGTCGCGAGTTGCCTTCCACAGCCGCCACGCCCGGGATATGGGCCGACAATGATGAGGAATGCATGAATGATGCCCCGGGACATGTCAGATCCTGCACACATAAAAACATGCCGAATTTCTGAGCAGCCGCGGCCATCGCGATCGACTCCGACTGCCCCTTGCACGCCTTCAGTGCAATTCCGGAATAGCCCTGCTCGCGAGCCATCAGCAGAGATTCCCATGAGACCAGTGCTTCATCGATCACCACTGGGCGGATTGCCGCCGCCGCGTGCATGTTGGGCGCATTTCCCGAATCGAGGTGTCTGCTTGTTGGCTGTTCGATGTACTGAATTCTGGCGAAGGCAGCCGGGCTGGCTGCTTCGATACGCCGCAGAAAATCCACCACGTATTCGGCGGAATCACATTTCTCATTGAAATCGCAGGAATAGAACCATTCGCTGCATCCGCGTCTGGTCTGCGTGATCTCCGACTCACGCTCGATCGCCAGCACCCGTTCCACGTCCCAGTCAAGTGCGTCACCATTGAGCTTAATCTTCAAATGCGACAACTGGTCCGCCTCAATCCACTCGCCCAGAGTGACTGGCAACTGATCATTGGGCCGATTGATGACATCGGCTTCGGTCAGTGGATCGAGAGCGCCGACGAGGTGATACAGGGGAAGTGACGGTACAGGCTCCCGCAGTGTGTACTGATCTGCGTATTCCCCGGCGAATCGATCGTCGAGATAGTGAGACAGGTCTGCATTGCAGTACTCCGCTGATAATCCATTGAAACTGTTGATTCCAAGTAATCGCCCCCAGGCATCATGCAGAGCCGCATCGAAAGGACTTGCCGCAACCAGCCGGGCCAGAACCGGTACAGCCTCGGCGGTTTCTTTTTCCTGCACCATTTCGTCACTGATCCCCTGATAATGGGATCGCAGATGGTGCTCCAGTTCCATGGGGTGACCGGATAACTGACACCGCAGATACAACTTTGCCGTACGTTCAGCAAACAGACGCATCGCTGCTTCTGTTTGAGGAGGTTCCATAACAGCTGAGGGCCAGGCCCAGACGTTTCCGAGAGGCATACTGCCATAGCCGTGAGCCGTTTTCCCAAGAGTATTTTCAACGGTGACTCTGGTGTTCATCAGCCAGCCATCGCTGACAATACGCCCGCCAAACTTCAGCGGGGAGCGATAAGGAACGGACTCAAACGACAGCTCAACATCTCGGATAACGACGTCAGTTGGTTTACCGGTACTCATTCGTACTGCCTGTCCTGCTTTCAAAATTCTCTGTGTGTCAGTGGATCAACTCTCGACGCTGCAGGATCGCAGACTTCACTGTCTGCCAGGCCTGTTGTGTCTCTGCGTGACTGTGAAGAATCCACCGTTCAGGGTGCCAAATCCGGAATTGCCCCGTCAACCCGTTCCCGGCGGAAAAGCCGGGCCCGATTGCCAAATGCTTCCAGCTCCAGCTGGCCATCTTCCAGTCGAGTCATCTTCAGACTGCGCAACAGAAACTGTCCCACGATCGGGTGTTCGAACAGCACTTTCCCGGTTGTCCGGTCGAGTCCATGAATGACCAGGCGGTTACCACGCGGCAGAACCATACCGGCGGGCTGATTGACAATGTCTGAGTCAGCGATGGTGATCAGCAACAGGACCTGTCCGGCGGGCTGATCAAAACTCGCGTACGCCGGTTCGGTCAGTGGATGAACCCATGCCAGTTCGCCTGTGCTGCGATTGATTGCGCGAAGTTCACTTGAAACCCGTTCACAACGCAGTCCGATCAGCGAGGTCGGGCGATTCTGTGCTGCGGGCTGATCGAATACATACAGATTTTGCAGGTCCACGGCGGCCGCAAGCTGATCAGCGAGGAACGTCTTTGCGTCAGGATCAGGGTTCGCATAGCTGAAAGTCTTCAAATCTGATGTTTGGAGATCAAGGAGATGTGCCTGCTGGTCAGCCGTAAACGACACGAGGGTGGATGTATCGAGGACCTGCGAAGTGACATGGTCAGGAAGTTCAACTTCTTTCATCACGCGAAGTGTGCGCGGTTCGATCCACTGCACGCACCTGCGATCATCCAGAGTAAACTCAGGATCCCAGACAACAAGCTGATCCTGAGCGGTCTGCAACGTGCGGCTGAGAATGGTCTGCAATCGAATGTTCAGTGGCAGCAGCAGTTCGCCGCCATTTTCTGACGAGATCCGTGTCATGGTTTTGGGCAAGGCAAATCCACTGATGGGATCGAGCTGATGTTCGCCGCGGGCCGCTCCGGGAACAAGGATGCAGGACTCTGCCGCAAAGACCGTTCGAGCCTCTCCGATTCGTGTGGTCCAGAGTGTTTTGCCGGTCAGAATGTCCAGCACAACGAGACGGTTGAGATCCAGCAGGCAGATCCAGCGAGTCGTCACACCGCAGAGCCGTCGGATGTCATCCTGCAGCAGCATCTGCGATCCCGCGTTCGAATCGTAGTCTGTGAACACTGAGGCCTCGTCAGGCCGTCCACCGGATGTTCCAGCGATGGCTTTGTTCCAAAGCAGTTTGCGGTCAAGTATTGAATAGGCGGACACTGATGTGGGAGAGAAGTGGAGAATGACCGTGCCGGAACGGAGCAGCGTATCTCCGGCACCAGTCGAAAGTGCCCCCGCCTCTTTGAAAGCCACAGAGATGCTGCCACGGTGTCCCGCTGCCACAGGGACCGCCTGAAATCGACTGGTGTCGCGGCGAACAGTCCAGTCGAATGGTGCCAGAAATGGATCGGTGCTGCATGCCAGTCGAGGGCTTGCTGTGCCACTCATGCGTGCGTAGACCTGGTTGGCGGTCATCACTGGGATCATGGTCCAGTCAGCGGGATCAAGTGGCTGGCCGATCGCGATCGCAGACAGACCGCCTGAGTCCGGGATGGCAGTTTGAAGCAGTCGCCGCTGAATTTCGGTCAGGTCATCGGTCGGTTGCGGCAGATCATTCAAAGTTGTCGCGATGCGGTCACGGAAGGCAAGCAATCGTTCTTGAAACGCTGTCGGAGCCCGCAGGTCCTGCTGATCCGGGGATGCAGACTGATGTCTGCGAAGATTTGCTTCTGCAGCAAACATCAGGTGCATCGTCTGTTCATCCGGGATGGTTCCCTGGGGATGCTGTTCGAGTCGGCGGAGCTGTTCAGGGACAGCCGCGAGTGATGTCAGATGCAACAGGTCCTGAGTCTTCAATTGTTCGATTTGCTGCAGCCAGTCCGGCAGATCTGCCTCGGCCACGTGCTGGTCCAGCAACTGCGAAAGTCTAACCAGAATAAATTCCCGGAGCGGGCGACGAGAGGACATTCGGCCGGTGGCACCCTTTGGGATTTCAAGCAGCTCCTCGTAGATCGAGCCGCTCATCCACTGTGGCAGAAATTCCGCTTCCGGAAGCTGCACCTGCAAAACAACAACAGGAAGCTGCAGTGCCTCAAACAGCAAAGCTGCGTACGCTCTGGGATCACCCGCCGGAGGCCGGGAAAGTTGCAGCATTGTGGCCACCGCACGTTCTGCAGGTTGTTCAGCATTCTGCTGCAGAGGCAATAAGAGTGATTCGTCCCACTCCTCGCTTTCCAGCAGTAGCTGCAGAGCAATGCGAAAGCTCAGTTGCCGCCGCAGAATTCGTCCGTGTGTTCGATCGGGAAGCGAGTCCAGCATCGTTTTTGCTGCCCGGGCCTCGCCTTTTTCCAGCAGGAATTTTGTTCTGGCAATGCTGGCCTGCCGTTCCGCCCGATCCTCATCACGGGCAACCAGGACGGAAAGATGATCGAGCCCAAAGCTGATCATCCCGAGCTGATCTCCATAAAATCCCCCTGCGGAACCGGCGGATCGGATTCCCTGAATTGGATCTCCGGCGGTTCCTGTACGCAGGGAAATCGGCAGTGCGCTGCCATCAGATCGGGGAATGATCAGCTGACCATTGATCAGGGCGGCACGCCCCACCGGAATCGGGCCCGGGTGACTGATGGGGAATTTCCAGAGCTGTCTGCAGCCGGGAAGTTCCCAGGCTGTGATCGCAACCTGAGATGCCGTGACACAGATGTCAGGATCTCTCCAAAGACTGAGCAACGGCTTGCCTCGAATTCTGCCGCTTAACTCACCGGTGAACAGACTGGTCAGGATGGGTTCGGGAGTTTGGGCGAGTTGCCAAAGCACGTGATCCTGGGTGACGAACGGTGCTTCGGAGCGAGGAATATCCTGACTCGTCAAGATCGTTGAGGTGCGACGCGGTCCAAAACGACGAATCGGCTCGCTGACTGCTCTGGCATCCTGCTGGTGCAACGGAAGTGGTCGTGCCCAGATGACGGAGCCGGTCACCAGGTCCATTGCGGTCACCCAGTCTGTTGTAGTACTGGCCAGCAGCAGCCCGTGTGACTCCTGAAGAAATGCCCGCAGAAACTGCCGCCTGACGTCACGATCGATCGGGTCTTCGGGATACAGCAATGGGGTTGTATACAGCAGCTGGCCAGTGGCGGACTGGAGACAGGCGACGGCCAGTGCGTGGTCCGGGGTTTCAACCACTGCAAAAAGTCGATTGGCAACGGCAAGAGGCGGTCCGCAGAACCAGTGCCCGGCCAGCTCGTTTCCAAACTGCTCTTCCACAGGGGCACCGCCGGTTGTCCACAGTCGCTTCCCGGTCATCTTATCCAGAGCGGAAAGCTCCCACTGGGGCACGGAGTTTGTGATCCTTCCGAGTATCTGCCGCAGATTCATCGCGTTTTCGCGTGGCTGCGCCCCAGTGTCTGCAGAAGAGTTGGACAGGACATATAACCGCTGTTCGTCAGCAGACATGCTGCCGTCCAGTTCGTTGCGTTCAAAGGTTGCCACGAATCCTTCTGCATTGGGCTGCACGCGAGGCGTCGGTGATTCGGATGGGTCCGGTGACAAATTGCGGTCGACAGATTTTGCCCAGATCGGTTTCCCAGTGCGACGGTCCCACGCTGTGATGTTATGCGGCTGTTGCACAAAGATCCGAGAGGAGTCAATCAGAGGCTCCCTGGCGATGAAAGACAGGCCATCCGGCGTCTTTTCAGCCGCGCGAATTCGTTCCCGATGTGAACTCAGGATCCAGCTGTATGAGAGCTCGTTGATCCATGAAAGCACTTGCGGGATCTGCTGGTCCTGTGGGCCTGAATCAGATGGTGCCGGGACCGTTTCCTTCGCATCCGCTGGCTGCAGACTGGTGATGAGCTGTTGTTCGAATCGACGGGCGGAGTCAGCGAGCACGCCTGTTGAAGTGTCGAGAGTTAATGGTCGCAGCCACCATCGCGCTGCATGGATCTGTCCGCGGTCGGCCGCGATTCGTGCCAGCAGCAGGTGAATGCGTTGGGCTGTTACGGTTCCGCTGAAGCGGTGCAGGACTGTGAGCAATTCGGCAGGAGAGTTGGTGGGCAGGATTCGCCGCAATTCAATTTCTGCGAGTTTATTGTCTGCATCTGCTATCGTCTGCAATGATGAATCGGCACGAAGCAGCTTCTTCGCCAACACCCGATGCAGTGGCTGAAAGCTGCCGTCTGCGGGTACGAGTCCGCGAGGATCTGCCAGTCGCAGCTGTTCGAGACTCCGCGAGAAACCTGGTCCGTCGGCGGATTCGATCAACTGATCCAGTTCTTCCAGCTGCAGCAGCACCCGGCGATCTGCTGCAACCCGTTCTGCCGGATTTGGAGCGAAACGATCCGTATTGTTACGCTCATCTGCCAGCGATGGTGACGCGGTGAAAATCAGCAGCAGGATGCCAGGCAGACAGGTGCTAAGGTAGCGCTCGCCCGATCGGGTCCGGAACGTTGATGCACAGATGAGACTGCTGTTGGACACAGATTGAGTTCCCACGGATCTGATCCGGTACGGTAAGAAATTTGAAGGAGCAGCGGTGAAAGAACTCCGGCGGAGGATTCTGTATTCCGCTGACCCTATTCTAGTCGGCGGGCAGGCGAAAGGCACACCCACCGACAGGGAGTGGGGGGAATTCATTGCGCCCTGCGTAAACCTCCCAGATTGCCGGGGCTGGTTGTTCGGTCACTGGGCAACGGCCAATTCTGCCGATTCATGATCCGCGGCGAGTTTGGTGTTGTGGGTAATGTTGGCGAGCCGGGTTTCCACCTTGTGGGCTGATTCCTGCGAAAAATACATTCTACAGGGCCGCCGCTGTCGACAGCGGATACTAATCGCAGAGTCCCGTCGTGCGAATTTTGGAATGTCTGCTGGTTCCTTCATATTCACTCAATCCTTCTCTGGCCGCCTTACGGGGGTCCTGACCGGGTTGCTGTGTATTGTCCTTTCAGGCTGCAGTCTGCTGCATGACCGAATGGACTCCAGACTGTCGCTTGCAGTGGAAGACGACGAGGGTTTGCAACGCGGTCTCTGGTCGGCAGTCAAGTCGTTGCGGCCGGGTGATTGGGCATCAGTTGCACCCGTTTCCGGTGCCGATGATGACAATACGGTCACACCACCGCGGTACGGTCATTCAGCGCTCGCTCGATTGTTGCAAAACCGAACTGGCCGGCCGGCCCCGCGAACACAACCGCAGAAACAGCTGGACGACGAACAGGATCTGCCGCGGATACTTCCGGCCAGCGAAGAACGCAGCCTGACCGACCGTTTGGTGCAGCGGCAACAAGCGAACGCTGGTTTTGAAGGACCAGCGGTGGATCGACTACTGCAGATGCGCGATGTGGCGGCTGCCGATGCCGTGCAGCCGGAACCCACGCAGGCGATCCAGGAACTGCTTCGGAACTTCTCAGAGTCAACATCTCCCCGCAGGCAGAAATTTGGCACATCCTCTGCCGACTTGAGCGGCGACCTGCAAAGAGGCGATTCCGTGATGTCGAAAGAGAGCCTTCCGGCAACCGGACTGCATGAAGAAGATGCCGCCGTGGCTGCAGAAACGAGAGCCGGTGTCGATCAGGAAGATACCGTGCTGGATCGTTTCCGGCAGTTCTACGGCCCGGGCTTCGAAGAGAATACAGATCGCCTGCGCCGTCAGGTTCGTCGCTTCTCTGACCCTTTTGGACTGTTGAAGGAGAAGCCGACGGAGCCGGAGACGAAAACGGTTGCCGACGGTGACCCTGACGGACTCGTTGCTTCCGAACCAGTGGTAACGGAACAAATCGATGCCCCCTACAATCGGAGGGCGGAGGAGAATCGACTGGGCCTGCTGCAGCTTGCAACGGAAAGCTTGCGCAAGGAACTGCAGGAGTGGCCTCGGGATGGCCGGGGAAATCCTCGCAACCTTGAACAGTGGCGACGTCGACAGACAGATCTGAGCATGCTGAACGCTGTTTCCGGAGATGCCGCGGATTCCGTGCGGACAATTGAAGGTTTGCCACCGCAGGAGCAGGAATTCTGGCAGGCCCTGATGCTGGCCGTCGGGCAGTATCGAGATTCAGCTGACGCCGAAACACGTCCGGGACGAGTCAGCGAGACGCTGGATTACCTGCGGCAGGCGGAAAGCAGTCTGCGGCCGCTTTCAAAGCTCAGTGTTTATCGGCTCCAGTTCTGCGGTCGTGTAGACGGGTTTGGGATGCTGACGCCGTTGCCATCTGTGGAGTTTGAACCGGGCCAGAGAATGCTGCTGTATGCCGGTATCCGGAATTTTTCCGACAGGCTTACTGCGGACGGTTTCCACAGTTCCGAATTCAGTGCGGTCATTGAATTCATCCGGGAAGCGGACGGTGGGGTTGCGGAGACAATTCGGCTTCCTGAAATTCAGGATCGCTGCGATGAGAAACGCACGGACTTCTATCAGACCTACGAATTAACGGCCCCTCTGCTGGAAGGGCAGTACACGGTCAAGCTGTATCTGGAAGATCTGCTGACCGGCCAGAGGGCCACAAATTCTGTCCGCATGATGGTCCGCTGAACGGACTGAACAGAAGCTGTGCAATCTGCGTCGGGATTACCGAGGGAAATCATCAGTCGGGCGTCCGGGGGGATTGGTGCGGGCCGAGATTCAACACGCTGACCGCCCAATCACGTTAAGTATCGAATTCTTTGACACCGGGTCCGCCGCGTGACCGGATCAGGGGTATCAGTGAGGAGACTCGGACTTCAATGTCTGAACGGAAAATTCGAATTGCAACCAGACGCAGTCAACTGGCTCTGTGGCAGGCTAATTATACCGCCGCGCGGCTCCGCGAACTGGATGACGCTCCGGAGGTGGAACTTGTTCCTGTCGTGACTGAAGGCGACCAGAACCAAAAGGATGCTCTGCGGCAATTCGGCGGCACAGGGGTGTTCACTCGCGAAGTTCAGGATGCTGTGCTGGACGGGCGTGCGGATCTGGCCGTCCACAGCCTGAAAGATCTTCCGACAGTGAGTGCTGATGGCCTGACGCTGGCATGTGTTCCGGAACGTGCCAATCGCTGTGACTGCCTGATACTGCCGGCGGACAGCGAGGGAATTGCAGATCTCAGTGAACTTGCCGAGGGAATTCGTGTGGGTACCGGAAGTCCTCGCCGACAGGCCCAGTTGCTGAGTCATCGACCGGATCTCGAAGTGGCTGAGATTCGCGGGAATGTTGATACTCGGCTGAGAAAGCTGGACGAAGGCGAGTACGGTGCCATTCTGCTGGCAGAAGCCGGCCTGCGACGTCTGGGTCTGGAAGAACGCATCACCGTTGTGCTTGGCCCCCCCGTTCTGTACCCGGCGGTCAGTCAGGGTGCTCTCGGTATTGAGTGTCGCGAAGACGACTCCGAGACACAGGAGTACCTGGCCCGGTTGAGTTGTCCGCTGGCGACTTCTGAGGTGACAGCCGAGCGGTCGCTGCTGCGAACACTGCGAGCCGGTTGCCACGCTCCGTTGGGAGCATGGTGTGAAGTCCGCGACACGGTGCTGAGTCTGACGGGTGTGCTGCTTTCGCTGGATGGCAGAACACGTCTTGAACAGTCCGCGTCCGGC
>JAFMMM010000126.1 GCA_017859815.1 Planctomycetota bacterium
CTCTTCCCGGCATTGATGGTCACTGCATGGGGCGGCCATTTGAACGAAGTTTTGCTGCTGGAACAAAGCTCATTTCGCGGAGCGTCCAAAAGACTGTCATGGTTAACTCAGGCTGGTGGGTACGGCCGCAATATGCGTTCCCTCAGCCCGCTGCTGTGCTTTTGGGCTGGAATCACCACAGGTGTTTTCATCATCATCGATCTGACCGCCGGAACATTGTTGAATCAGCCACTGTTCCTGCAGCAGACTGCGATGGGCTCCTCCCAACTATCCCTCGCAATCCAGCAGACCCTGCTGGATTCTCCGGGAACGCTGACACTGCTGCAATTCTCGCTTTGGCTGGGCTGGCCCCTCATTCGCATCGCCTGGTTTTTTTGCTACCTCGACCAGCGAATTCGAAATGAGTGCTGGGATCTGCAGGTGCAGTTCCGCGCGGAAGCAGTTCGACTTGAAGGAGCTCGGTCATGACATACCGTCTGCTGATCGTAAGTCTGTTGCTGCTGCAGCTCACGTGCGGGCCGGTGTCGAAGACAGCGATGGGTCAGGCCGCAGCAGTACCGGGGCAATCCAGTGATCCGCTTTCTTCGCGGCAAATTGACGACGTTGTTCGTCGAGTGATGCAGGACCCTGAATTCCGCTCCGTCCGACGCCGTGTCCTGCAACAGAAAGCAGGGGGTGAAGCTGTTGAATCAGACGGCATCCTGAGACGCAGCCTGCGGTCCGCACAGCAGAGCATTCGCAGCGGGCTTACTTATGTCGGTGACTGGTTCAGCTGGTTATTAAGATCTTTGTTTGGCGGCTCTGGCCGACGGCCCAGAAGACCAAATACGACCGGCAGCAGTTTTTTGGATTCGGTGGGGAGCAGCGACGGGAAATCGTTTGCCGAGTCAATGGCACGCATCCTGACGGCCGTCATTGTCATTTGCTTCACAGCTTTGATTTCGTGGTTCATTGTCAAGCTGGTCAGAAATCGGGACGTACAAAATCAAAAAAAGGGTTTCAGTTCAATATCCGGTCACGGAGACCTGCCAGTTCCCGATCTGCCACCCGGCGAACTCCCCGCATCCGCCTACGAGTTGCGTGCGCGCCAATATGCCAACAGTGGTGACTATCAGGCTGCAATCTGCGAACTCCTTGTCGGCAGTATGAGCTGGATCGAGCGGAGTGGATTGATTCGATATCGTCGTGGCCTGACAAATCGCGATTACCTGAGATCAGTCTGGAAACGGCCCAGCCAGAAACACGCATGGGTCAGTACCTCAGCCGTTTTTGAACGTATTGTCTTCGGTCGGCGGAAACCATCGGCCGAGATGTATGAGAATTGTCTTAGTCAGTTTCAGGGAGCATTTCGTGAAGACGAAACGTCAGCTTCAGCGCAGTGACCAGCTGTGGATCAGCGCAGCACTGCTGTTGCTGGTGTTGCAGTTCTGGTGGCTCCCCGGGTCGGCCGGATCGGCAGCTGATTCCCGCAGTAATACGATCGACGGCACTCTTGGGTTCTGGATGATCTGCGAGGAGCTTTTTCCGGAAGTCATCCGTGATTCGCTCCAGCTCGCTCCGGAAGAGCCTGGGGTCCTGTTCATCAACAACCCGGCGCGCCTCCCGATACAGCGTGAAGAACAGCAACTGGAAGAGTTCGTTCGCAGTGGTGGCAGTCTGCTGTTTGTGCCTCCCGCTCTGCCGGTAACGCCCCGCCCCATTGTCCAGTCTCAGGAGACGCGTTCAATCGTCCTCGATCGTTTGGGAATCCGGCTGCAGGAGATCAATACTGTGCCGTCATTCCCCGAAACACCTCAGACAATTGTGTCACGAAATCGTTGGTCTCACAGTTCACTGCCGCAGAATGTGCAGTCCATCCAGAGCGACATTGAAACCGACAGCCCACAACTGGCCTCCTACTGGCAACTCGGAAGTGGACGGGTGCTGGTTTGTCTCGACACGGACATGTTTTCCAACAGTCGTATGCTCGACCCTGCAGGTGCCCGCAATGCAGTGCGGCTGCTGGAAGTCTGCCGCGACCAGGCGGCACTGAACAATCCGGCACAGCCCCCGGTCGTCTTTAGCGAATACCTGACAGCTGCGGCTTCCTACCGCGGCACAGGAATTCTGTTTTCTCCAATACTGCGTCTCGGAATGCTCCAACTGTTGCTGGCTCTGATCTTTTTGCTCTGGAGACGTTTTCATTGCTTTGGACCGGTGCCCCCTGCCCTCACACCAAATCGTCGCTGCCTGACAGAAAGTGCAGTGGCCATGGGCGGCCTGCAGTTTCGCGGAAGCGGAACAGCGGCAGCAGTCCGTCACTACCGAACATACCTTCAGCAGCAGTTACATCGCAGATTCGGCAGGACCACCCGACTTGAAGCCAGCGAACTGCTGGCTCAGCAAAGCGGAGTGCCCATCGATTTGCTGGAACTGCAATTACGGAAAACTCTTGACGAAGCCAGGTCTCCTGCCACGCGCCCGGCAAATGCAGCAAAGGCGATCCGCTGGCTCGCGGGGCTCCACAGCCGACTTGAAGGATCCGGAAAGCCCACTCGCAAATCCAATCAAAACAATCAGGCTCCCAATCAGGGCCTGCGGCAGTAACAGCAATGTCCGTTCGTTGTGCATCCGAGAAACAAATGCATGCTCGCGTGTCGTGAGCACCACCCAAAAATTCGAATACAGGCATCAGATTCATGGAACTGAAACAGGTACAGACTCTGTTTGATCAGCTGATCGATCAGATCGGCGAGGTCGTAGTCGGTCAGCAGGAACTGGTCGAAGGCGTTCTTGTCGCTTTATTCTCCGAAGGAAGTATTCTGATTGAAGGGCCTCCAGGACTGGGCAAAACGCTGCTGGTGAATGTGCTTTCCAGGAGTGTCTCATGTCAATTTCGTCGCGTTCAGTTCACGCCTGATCTGATGCCGTCCGACGTGACCGGCCACAGCGTCTACGACATGCAGCGACAAAGTTTCCAATTCAACGAGGGCCCCGTTTTCACCAATATTCTGTTGGCTGATGAAATCAATCGCTCACCTCCCAAGACGCAGGCATCGCTGCTGGAAGTCATGCAGGAACGTCAGGTGACGGTCGATGGAAAGACGCACCAGTTGTCGCCTCCGTTTCTCGTCATCGCCACCCAGAACCCAATCGAACACGAGGGGACCTACCCACTGCCGGAGGCTCAGATCGACCGCTTCATGTTCAAACTGTTGGTGGACTTTCCTCCCCCGGTAAGCGAATTCGAAATCCTTTCCCATTTTGCAGCAGGCCGAGATCCACGAACTCTGAAAGGATTTGAGCTGCAGCCAATTCTGCGCCCAGAACAGATTCTTGAGATCCAGCAGGCTGTGTCCAGGGTCATTATCGAACCCAACCTGCTCAAGTACATCGTGAAGATTCTCGGCACCGCACGAACCTGGGGGACGGTTACCATTGGGCCCAGCCCGCGTGCCGGCGTCAGCATCGTCCTCGCTGCCCGCACACTCGCAGCCTGCCGAGGTCGAGACTTCGTGATTCCGGATGACATTAAGGAACTGTGCCCCTGGATTCTGCGGCATCGACTCCGACTGCGTCCGGAGACTGAATTGGAGGGCATCAGTGCTGATGACACAATTCAGGCGATTCTCGAGTCTGTGGAGGCTCCTCGATCATGATCCCGACCCGGCGACTCATCCTGGTCACCACGGGACTTGCCTTGCCTCTCCTGCTTGCGGGCCTCTTCCCCGCCACTGCAGAACTGGCACTTCTGGCAAATCTTGTGCTGTTAGCAGTTGCGTTTACGGATCTGCTGATCAGTTCTCGTCCTGACCAACTGCAAATTCGCCGGGAAATCTCTGATGTCCTCAGCCTCGGAGCTGAAAACCCGGCAGAGTTGCATGTCACCAGCCGTTCGCCATTTCCGGTGCAGTTGACGATCCATGATGATCCCGGCCCCGATTGCCGAGTTGAGAAACTCCCTCAGGTATTGACCATAAAACCGGATCGAACAGCGGAGGTGAATTACACGATTCGTCCAATCCGTCGCGGGCAGTCGGCACTTGAAGCAGTCCATCTCCGTTTTCCAACCCGGCTTGGCCTTTGGAATCGCCACAGTGTTCGACGACTTGAGACCCCGATTCGGATCTATCCCGACATTCGAGCTGTCTATCGCTACGAGTTGCTGGCTCGTCAGAATCGACTCACTGAAATTGGTGTGCGGAATACGCGTATGCCCGGACAGGGAAGCCAGTTTGAACGCCTGCGTGATTACCGATACGGAGATGAGATCCGCAGCATCGACTGGAAAGCGACCGCGCGACAGCAACGCCTGATCAGCCGCGAGTTCAACGTTGAACGCAATCAAAATATCGTGCTGATGGTCGACTGCGGACGATTTATGCGAAACGAGGTGGAGGGAATCAGCTACCTCGACTATGCGCTCAACGCGGCTCTGATGCTCAGCTATATCGCTTTAGGACAGGGTGACAATGTTGCCTTGCTGGCATTCTCGGACCAGATCGAGAGGTATGTGCGGCCTGTGCATGGTCGTCCTGGGATGCAGCAGATTCTCCGCAGCACGTTTGACCTGCAGGTCTCAGATCGAGTCTCGGATTTCTCCAGAGCTTTTGAATACCTGACACAAGTACAGCGAAAGCGTGCACTGGTGATCCTGATTACCTTCGCAACGAATGAACTCCAGTTGCGAGTGATCGGAGAGAGCCTGCGACTGCGCAGTCTGTCGTGGCTGCCGTTGTGCATCTTGTTACAGGACGTCCGTCTGATGGACCTCGCCAATTCTCAGCCGAAGTCTGATGTCGCAGCGTTCCACACCGCCGCAGCGGCTGAGATTTTGACCATCATGCAGGACGAGGCAGAGCGAATCCGGGAAAGTGGCGTCAGCCTGATCGATACAGCGCCCCAGCTACTCACTGAACAGGTGATCAACCAGTATCTGCGTGCAAAGGCTCAGAATTTGATGTAAAGCCCTCTGGCCACGGAGAGTTCCTTCGACGCGAGTTGAGTCGAGACGGTCGGGTTGTGATTTCAAAATGAAGGATTTGCGCAGGAATATCCCTCCCGGAATCGGGGAAAGCTATGGAATTCCGCGGTCGCCGCGCGGCTTCCGCTCGAACGCCCCACAGTTTGGATTTAGAATGTACAGAGGCGTCTCAGGAGGGATTCTGCACGCCCATGGAATGTGTCCTGCCAATGTGAAAGTGATGTGATATGGGAAAGCCAACCGGCTTCAAAGAGTACACGCGCCAAGTGCCCGCAGATCGTGAACCGCTGCTCCGAGTGATGGACTGGAACGAATTTCATGACCACATGACTGTGGATGAACTCCAGACCCAGGGCGCCCGCTGCATGGACTGCGGCGTTCCGTTCTGTCATACCGGCGATCTGATGGCCAACATGGCGTCCGGGTGCCCGGTGAACAACCTGATTCCGGAGTGGAATGATCTGGTCTTTCGCGGCCGCTGGAAGGAAGCTCTGGACCGTCTTCACAGCACCAACAATTTCCCGGAGTTCACCGGACGCGTTTGCCCGGCCCCTTGCGAGGGATCCTGCTGCCTGGGGGTGAATGAACCAGCTGTCACGATCAAGAACATCGAATGTTCAATCATCGATCATGGCTTCGAACAGGGCTGGGTTGTGCCCCAGCCTCCAGAGTCGCGAACAGGACGAACTGTCGCTGTGATTGGCTCCGGACCTGCCGGTCTTGCAGCCGCTGCACAGCTGAATCAGGCCGGGCACCTCGTCACAGTTTTTGAGCGCGACGACCGCATTGGCGGGCTGCTGATGTACGGCATCCCCAATATGAAGCTGGATAAACAGGCCGTCGTGGACCGACGCGTTAACCTGCTCGAACAGGAAGGCATCATCTTCCGAACAGGCGTCAGCGTCGGGGCAGACATCACCGGAGAAGAACTGCAGGAATCGTTCGACGCCGTCATTCTCGCAACCGGTTCAACGCGGCCACGGGATCTTCCCATCCCGGGGCGGCAACTCAATGGCATCCATTTCGCCATGGATTACCTGCGTCCCAACACGCGCAGCCTGCTGGACAGCAGTCTTGGCGACGGCCAGTTCATCAATGCGGAGGGTAAGAACGTTGTGGTGATCGGCGGTGGCGATACTGGAAATGACTGCCTCGGCACTGCGGTGCGACACGGCTGCAAGTCCCTTGTGAATTTTGAAATTGTCCCACAACCTCCGGAAGAACGAGCCGCCAACAATCCGTGGCCACAATGGCCGCGGATTTTCCGCGTGGACTACGGTCACGAAGAAGCTGCTGCTCGCTTTGGACAGGACCCACGCCAGTTTGCAATCCAGACCCTCGACTTCGTTGATGACGGAAACGGAAACGTGAAAGCTATCCGTACGATTGATGTCGACTGGTCAAAACCCACCGAGGGCGGCGCGCCCTTTAGCTCCATCCCGGGCTCTGAGCGGGAGTTTCCTGCCGATCTGGTCTTTCTTGCACTGGGTTTCCTTGGCCCTGAAAATCCGGCTGCTGAACAACTGGGTGTTTCAGTCCGTGAAGGCCGGGGCGGGATGAGCTGGTACGAGGGGGAATTCGAAAAGTACACCACCAGCAATCCGAAAGTGTTCGTGGCAGGTGACTGCCGCCGCGGACAAAGCCTTGTTGTCTGGGCCATCAATGAGGGTCGCGGGGCAGCACGCGAAGTCGATCGAGCCCTGATGGGACGCACCGATCTGCCCTGAACTGAACTGACCGGGTTGAAATCAAAACCAGCCGATTTGTTTTTCGGCCCCCCCTGCCGGGAACCGCCCAATTGGGGGATTCGCAGTGTGCGAACCCCCGCCAACACACGATTCTTCGAAGATAAATGCACACCAATGGCTGCAAACGAAATCAAAAGCGTCACAGCTTCCGGAATCCCACTGTTGCTGGACGACATTGACACGGACCGCATTATTCCCGCGAGATTCCTTCGGTGTGTGACCTTTGACGGACTTGGGGAACACGCCTTCGAAGATGATCGCCTGCAGGATCCGGCTCATCCCTTCAACAATGAGACGTTTCAAAACGCAGGAGTCCTGATCGCAGGACGCAACTTTGGATGCGGATCTTCACGCGAACACGCACCGCAGTCTTTGATGCGTTGGGGAATCAAAGCGATCGTCGCTGAATCGTTTGCCGAAATCTTCTTCGGAAACTGCAACTCGCTTGGCATTGCTGCAGTGCGGGCCACACGCGAAGCACTTCAGCAACTTGCCGAAGCAATCCATTCGAACCCTGCTGTGAAAATCACCGTTGATTTGATGGAACTCACCGTCACTTGCGGCGAGCTGACATTCCCGGTGGAACTTGCAGACAGTGCCCGAGAGGCACTGACAACAGGTCAATGGGACTATTTGGGACGACTTCTGAGTGCAGCGGACCAAATTAAAGACCACGCCGGTAACGTGCCATATCTGAATAACTTTCCAACCGAAGTGTGAAATGCGGATCAGATTCCGCAACTTCGATTGGCCCCCGGATCGGCATCGCCACGAAAAAACACACAGTCTCTGAATTCGGCGTCTGCCAGGGATCCTAGCCAGCCTCCGCGTGGGTACACAGCATAAGCTGCTCGTCTCGGTTCACCAGACGTGTCAATCCGGCCACCGAAGTCACTCGCATTTTCTTCATCGCATTGCTTCGGTGTCTCTCCACAGTCTTCCTGCAGATTCCCAGCTGCATGGAAATCTTTTTATTTGTTGCTCCATCACAGACCAGCTGAACAACTTCGTTTTCACGTCTCGTTAATAACGAGAGATACGTCTTCCCGCCCGGCAGCAAGGGAGGCAGCAACTGAGCCTCCCGCTGAATTCGGTCCAGCCGCTGGGCTGCTTCAAAGACAGCGTCGCACACCATTTCTCGCTCGGTTGGTATGCACAGCACGTTGGTGACTCCAAGCCGCATTGCATTAACCGCGACGTCGATCCGCGGCTCAGAGAGAATCAGGATCGTGGCAAAGTCACGCTGAATTCGCCGCAGCTTTTCGTAGACCTCAATTCCGGACATCTGAAGCATGAAATGGTCGAGAATCAGAACCCCCGGAATCATTGTCCGCGCAGTCTTCATAAATTCGGCGGGTGATGACCACGCTATGATGCGATCTGCCGTCCCACCCAAAGCTGCGCAAAGCCTTTCTCTGATCTGACTGTCCTCCGACAGGACATGCACGACCAGGCTGGTATTCACCATTGCATCCGCTCCGTTCTTTGGAATTCAGGGCAGCCGCACGCCAGCTCTGCCCCGCAGGACACCAACTGGCGTTATCCCTTCAGAACAAGGCCAGTTGGTGCACCACGTTGCATTGCCTCTCTCTCGCACAGGCAAAGGCCCAAAACGGGCTTCGATACGCCAGGTTTTTGATTCAATGTCGTTCGGATCTGAAAACCATCTTCCCTGAACGCATTTCGAGCTGTTCATGGTCTCTGTTTTTTTGAGCAGAGACACCGTATTGCGTCCCACAACAGCCGGCAGGTTTTCGCGAGTGGATAAAAAAAAGCGGCATGCTGTTCGCATACCGCCTTTTCGGAAACCGGAGTGAGGAACGGATCGCTTCCGCCACCCCACGGCACCCACTTAGATATCCAGCTCTTTGACATCCAGAGCATGTTTCTCGATGAATTCACGCCGCGGTTCCACCGCATCGCCCATCAGCACTCGGAAGATCTCGTCCGCTGCGGCTGCATCTTCCATGCGTACCTGCAGCAACATTCGTTTCTCCGGATCCATACTTGTATCCCAGAGTTCCTCAGAGTTCATTTCGCCCAGCCCCTTGAAGCGGGTCACATTCAACCCCTTTTTGCCAAGTCGGCGAAGTTCCTCCAGCATCACCCTCAGACTGCTTAGCGGCAGGACGTCCGAATCTCGCTCGAGGCGGAACGGATAGACAGGCTCTGCATTCCGCATGCCCGCTGAGATGAAGTCACTGGAATAGAATCCGTAATCACGCAGCGAACCGAGGACATCATTGATGGTGGCAATTTCATGCAGATCACTTAATTGCGCCTGATTCCCAGTATCTACCAGATCAGCATTCTCTGCATCAGGTTTCTTGTCGTCTCCCTGCGGCTGCAGGCTGCGTACGAACTCCTCAGCGTCAGCACGTTCGAGAAACCAGTTCTCCGCGTCAGCATGCAGAACACGGTATCGAGGCACACGGGACTTTTCGCCATTGGCGAAACGAACAAGGTTCTTCAAATCGATACCACGACGTTCCAGCAATTCGAGAGGCTGTTCGATTCGCTCCAGCAGGCGTACCAGTTGCTCAAGGTTCTCATTCGAGAAGACTGTGCCATCTGCTTTCACAACGAGCTTTGTTTCATTCATCCCGAGGCTGATCAGTTCCGTCATCATCTGAGCATAAGTCTGAACGTACCGCACCTGCTTTTTTTGAATCACGCGAAAAAGAGGCGGCTGTGCGATATAGACATGCCCCTGCTGGACCAGTTCCTTCATGTGTCGAAACAGGAACGTCAGCAGTAGCGTGCGAATATGGCTTCCGTCGACATCGGCGTCAGTCATGACGATGATTTTTCCGTATCGACGTTTGCTGATGTTCATTTCTTCGCCGGATGCGGCGGGAGACAGTCCGACTGCGCGAAACAGATTACCGATCTCGGTGTTGTCCAGCACTTTCACCAGCTGAGCTTTTTCCACGTTGAGAATCTTGCCTCGCAGTGGCAGGATCGCCTGAATGCTGGAGTCCCGCCCGGTGTCTGCAGAACCTCCCGCCGAATCGCCTTCCACCAGATACAACTCGGTGGATTCGAGATCCCGACTGCGACAGTCGCGTAGTTTTTCAGGCAGACCACCGGTTGTCAGTGCGCCCTTACGACGCACCATTTCGCGAGACTTTCTGGCCGCTTCGCGAGCCTCAGCCGCCATAATCGCTTTAGCCACCAGTTTTTTGGCGATGGCAGGATTCTCTTCGAGGTACTTTCCAAACGCCGCTCCCAACACCGTCTGCACTGCACTCTCAACTTCAGCGTTGGTGAGTTTGACCTTATTCTGAGAGGTAAACTTGGGATCCGGAACTCGGACTGAAATGACGGCTGTCAGCCCTTCGCGAAAATCGTCGCCCACCGGAGCAACGTCTTTAAACAGGTTCTGAGCTTTGGCGTAATTGTTCATCGTCCGCGTCATTGCGGCCCGAAAACCGCTGAGATGCGTTCCGCCGTCCGGATTAAAAATGTTGTTCGCAAATGTCAGCACGCTTTCGGTGTAGCCGTCGTTGTACTGCATCGCCACTTCGACGACCACATCGTCCTCTTCACCGAGGCAACGAAAGACATCACCTGAGAGGGTTGTCTGCGTCCGGTTCAGGTGTTTCACGAACTCAACGAGACCGTCTTCAAAGTGGAAGATCTCCTCCTGACCAGTTCGTTCATCACTAATCCGGATGCGAATACCCGGAGTCAGAAAGGCCAGTTCCCGCAATCGTCGCGACAGCGTGTCAAAGGAATACTGGGTTTCAGAAAAAATCGTGGGATCAGGCAGAAAGGTCAGCATGGTCCCGGTCGTTTCTGAACGCCCCAACTCACGCAGCTGGGACGTTGCCCGCCCCTGCTCAAAGTCCATCATATAAACCTGACCGTTGCGGCGAACCTCAGCCTGCAGCCATGAACTGAGCGCGTTCACCGCAGTGATACCCACTCCATGCAGGCCCCCCGTGCCGACGCGGTAGCCACTTTCCCGGTTGAATTTCCCGCCAGCATGGATTTCGGTGAGTACAACTTCCAGCGCTGAGCGACCGTCGTCTTTGACAAAATCAACCGGGATACCACGACCGTTGTCCCGGATCGAAACACTCTCGTCCACATTGATGCGAACCTCGACTTCTGAGGCGAATCCGTTCACGGCTTCGTCGATGCTGTTGTCCACAACTTCGTAAACGAGGTGATGCAGGCCGGGGGCACCGGTATCACCGATATACATCGCCGGACGCGTCCGAATTCCTTCAACCCCTTTCAGGTGCTGAATGGCATCCGCCCCGTAACCGGAGGACTCAGGACTACTTTCTGGTGAATCAGATGTTGTTTCTGACACAGTTCTGCTTTCCTGCTAAACGCTGAAGGTCACACCGAACAGATCAGTGCTTCTTGGCCCTGGCTGCTTATTTGTTCTTTGTTGATTTACTCTTGGATTGCTCTGACTGATCTTTCGTCGCTGCTTACCAACGCAAGATGTCGCCGACCAACCATTCAAATTCTTCGATTACCGAAGCATTGCCGCTTCCTCTCGGGTCCGTTGTAAAACGGAACCGGCATCAACACTTTCCCCATACCCGCTCAGCGGTAAGCTGAACCATCGATGGCCTGTCAGCATTTCAATCCTGACGTCTGATGTCGTCCCGCACGTTACGCCTTACTCACGACGATAGCGAATTCCCCTGATACCGGACTCCGGCAGGCGTTTTTGCAGTTCTTCAAGCACTTGCTGGTGCATGAAGCCCCGCAATTCCTCAAGCACGGCGGAGTTACTGACTGAAACTTCGACAACCCCGTTGCGTATCCGTTTTGCCGTGCTCCTTTGCGCCAACTCGGTACCGACAATTGCTGCCCATTCAGAGTTGAGGGCGCTGGACGCCCCGCGATTCATGAGTCCTTTCTCACGAATCAACCGCAACACTGCGTTCCCGACCTGCCCGGGGATTCTGAGTGTTGAATCATCACCTGATCGCAAAACAGCAATTCCTTTTGCCCTGGAGAAATTCACGCGTTGCAAATGACAGTCTTTGGACTGCCAAATGTCCGAACTGACCCCGAGAGAATTGAGCGGGGGCAGCCGGAAACTGGAATAACCGTTCTTGGTGACTCGACAGTCAGCGATTCTGTGTCAACGGCATCACGACGTACGTGTAGGATTCGTCGACTCGGAAGACCGCCGCAGTATCAGAATCCGTCAACTGCAAATCGACTATCGCCTCTGGTGGCAGAACTTTCAGAAACTCTGCCACATAACGCGGATCGAAAGTAATCACGAGAGCATCATGACTGTATTCAATTGGCAGATCGATGCGGGAATCACCCACCGTACTGGCTTCACTGCTGAGAGACAGTTGTTCTTCTGCAAACTGGAAATCGACCCCCCGACTTTCCTCGTCGGTGATGATCTGAGCCTGACGCACAGCAGACAAAAACATTCCCACAGGCAAAGCCACGCTGACCGCGCCGGACGCCGGAATAACATCGCGATAACGGGGGAATCGTCCTTCCACAAGGCGACTGTAGACAACACAAGTCCCCGCCCGCATCATCACATCATTTTCCCGCAGGGCGATATCGACGAATTCCACGGCCGGGTCGATCGACTTCTCCAGCAGGGCCATCGCTCGTGTTGGAATGACGATCGTCCGCTCCGGAATCACCGGATCCCCATGCTGATCACACGCCGCACTCGCCACCGCCAGGCGACGACTGTCAGTGGCTGCCAGAGTCAACTGGCCATCTTCAATCTCCAGCAGCAGGCCACCGAGTGCGTAACGCGTACTCTCTGTGTCTGTGGCGAATGATGTGCGGCGAACCATTTGCCGAAACACCGGCGCTGCAACTCGAAAATAACTCTCGTCGGAGAATTCCGCTACAGGTGGGAATTCCCGAGGATCCTCGGAAGACAATCGGAATCGCGATGACTGAGCGGAGATTGTGACAGATTGCTCGTCCACCTCAATCTCGAACTGCTCTGCCTGCAGTTCCCGAAGGATTGAGGACACCCGCTGGGTGGGCAACAACACCTCACCCTCGGAACTGGTTTCGACACCGGAAACGGCAAATCGGATTGCAGTTTCCTGATCGGTCCCAACCAATTCCACGCCGCCGCTGCCGACTGACAGGAATACATTCCGCAACACATCTCGCGGTGTCCGCGATGGAACTGCCGATGCCACAATGGAAAAGGCGGAAGAGAATGCCGCACGATCACACGTAAGCTTCATTGCCAATCCTGTCCAGACCGGAATCCATCAGTCCGATCCACTGTATACTGAAATACCATAAGGGGCGGGAATTATGGAAATCCCGCGTGCACCACAGAGCCAGACCGCGTTCTTGCAAAGGACTGGCCCCAGTGCGTGAAGCGTAGCAGATGCAGGCCTGCCCTGATACTCCAGGCACGCCGGTTTCAACGGCCTTTTCCCG
>JAFMMM010000127.1 GCA_017859815.1 Planctomycetota bacterium
AGCCACCGCCGCAGCGGCTCACAAACTGTGGCTTCACGGGCAACCTGGCGTTGGTTTGGCTGCGCCGGCTGGTCAACGAAGCTGCCGGGAAGTCAGGTCAACTCCAGACCGCTCATGGTTCCCGTACTGGTCTTGAATCGGTCCATGGGCAGGCCGAACTGTTGCAGGATGCTGACGTACATGTTGGTCAGCGGGTAGTTGTTCTTCTGGTCAAAGGCCAGGTGTTGACCATGAGCAAAGTGTCCGCCAGCCAGCAGCACCGGCATGTTGCGGTTACTGTGATTGCTGGCGTTGCCAAGATTACTCGTCAGCAGAATCGTGGTCTGGTCAAGGAGTGAGCTTCCATTGTCAGTGGTTGCTGCAAGGTCTCGCAGGAATTCTCCCCACGCACCGACAATGGCAGATTCCACGATGGCAAGCTGGTCCAGTTTGTCTTCGTCCAGGCCATGATGGCTGAGGGAGTGGTATCCTTCGCCGACACCTTGCAGCGGAACGACCCCGCCGCCTCCACCGAGGTGATAAGTTACGAATCTGGTGGAGTCTGTTTCGAGTGCCAGGCGGATCATGTCGGTCATCAGTTTTTGCTGTCCGATGAAGTCGTTGGCATTTCGAATATCGACGGGTTGAGAGGCATCGACTTTGGGTTTGGGACGCCGCGCCCATTCTTCACTGGACGTCAGTCGCTGCTCCAGATCTCTGACGCTGGTGAGATATTCATCGAGCCTCTGCTGGTCACCCGTCCCCAGTTGTCGCGCCAGGCGTCGGGAGTCGTCGCGAACGAGATCCATGATGCTGCGGCCTTCGCGAATCCCCGCGACCTGACGCTGCTGTTCCGCCGGAGTGTCATCGATGAATAACTGTGTGAAGAGTTTTGCCGGGGAGTCCTGAGCGGGGATCATGGCCCCGTTCGCGGTGTACGACGGGCTGTTGGAACCACGGCTGCTGACCACCAGGGACGGAAACCGAGTGTGATGCCCCAGTTGTCGGGCCAGCAGTTGATCGAGCGAAATTGTATTGCGCGCCTGACCGGCACTTCCCATTGGCTGAGCCGAAAGAATACTGGCTTCTGCACGATGTCCCCCGGAAACTTCCGGGTGCGAAGATCCAGACACGACGGTGAACTGATCACGCAGGTCATTCACCTGATCGAGGTACCGGCTGGGTTGATAATCCCGACCGGCCTGTTTCGGATTCAGGTTCTTTGCCAGCATCCCCAGTCCCAGTGTCATCGCCACGAAGCGTCGGGGAGATTCACCATGGCCTGCGGAAAATGCCGGCTGCATGGCACTGAGCCACGGCAAAGCCATCGCCACCCCCGTGCCCCGCAGCATTGTCCGCCGCTGCAGTTGAGTCTTTGCCGCAAAGTAAACTCGTTTGCCCATTGTCCTGCTCCCTGAACCACTGCCCGGCAGCGATTCCTGATTCCTGTGTCGTTTGTTGTTGCTGGTTTGCAAGCCGGCCGGCCGAAATTGGCAGTTTGTCAGTGATGCCTGTGACCAGGTGGATTGTTGCCGAGACCGTTTACCGATTTAAGAAGATGCTGCTGCTGACAACCTGCTGGACGAGTGTACGAAATCCATAATCCTCATCGGCGGCCGCGTTCACCATTCTCGCAATTTCGTCCCGCTCCGCAAAAGTTACTTCCATCCCCGTTCCGTATTCGATGAGTTTCCGGCAAAGTCCCGCTGCGATTCGATCAGGGTGACGGCAGATCAGCTGTTGAAATTCCTGCAGAGTGTCAAATTGTTCACCGGAAACAGTTTGGTAGCTGGTGTCAATCACAGCCCCTTGTCCCGCCCTGCCACCGGCCGGATAGCGTGTGCGCCAGTGGCCGGATGCATCAAAATTCTCCAGTGCAAAGCCGGGAGGATCGATACTGCGATGGCAACTGGCACAGGCCGAATCGGACTTATGCTTTTCCAGCATCTCGCGAATGGTGGTGGCACCGCGAATGTCCGGTTCAATCGCGGGGACGCTGGTTGGTGGAGGAGGAATCTCCCGCCCCAGTAATCGTTCCGACACCCAGACCCCCCGCAACACCGGTGAGGTCGTTGTGCCGTTGGCAGTCACTTTCATGATGGCGCCCTGAGTGACCAGGCCACCGGGAACAGCGTGTTCCCGCAGCGATACCGGTTGCAACTGATCACCACGAACGCCGGGAATGCCGTAAAACCGCGCCAGCCGTTCATTCAGCCATGTCTCGTCGCTGTTGATCAGTCTGGCAACGCTGTGGTTTTCGTGCAGCATCCGCTGCAGAAATGTCTTTGTTTCGGCAACCATCGAGTGCTGGACGATCACGTCAAAACTGGGGTACAGACGGCGATCAGGGGTTGTGAAATCAATATCCCGCAGATCCAGCCACTGGTCGGAAAAATCACTGATGAATCGATCTCCACCTGTTCCCTGCAGCATGCGATCGAGCTGTTGCAGAACGACGGCCTGATCCTGCAGACGGTCCTGCGTTGCCAGTTGCACCAGTTGCTGATCAGGGGGACGATTCCAGAGAAAGTAGCTGAGTCGGCTGGCGACAGCCCACGAGTCCAGCGGTCCGGGTGCGGCGGTGAAGTAAAGAAACCGTGGGGAACATAACAGGCTGCGGAAACCAACTCGCAGAGCGTCGACCAGTGAACCTGTTTGACGGAGATGGTCATCGGCCAACTGCAGGTAATCGGCGATCTGGTCGTCCGGCACCGGGTGGCGGAAGGCTCTGCTGGCAAATTGCAACAGTTTGTTACGCAGATCCTGCTGCGGAGAAGCGGAAATTAACTTCGCCTGACGCCAGTCGGCGACCACCTTTTCAGGCTGCAGCTGGCCGAACAGCAGTTCGCGAATCCCAGCTGAATCCGGGCCTTCGTGGACCTGTTGCATGACAATATTCCGGATGGCAATCCCCGAGAGGTTCTGAGGCCCGCCTTCGCCAGTACCAACCTGCCCGCCGGCAAAGCGTCCCATTTTCAGAGTGCCGTCACCGGGACGAACTTCGAGCATGTCGCCGCGTGTCATCCAGCCTGTGAAGGTCCATTCCTGCATTTGGTCTGTGACTTCAAAGGCCCCCAGCCATGACAGCAGCGGTGCGCTGGAAACACAACGACCGGACTTTACGGTACACCAGACACCGCGATCGGCAGGAGCATTCACCGCCTGGGCACGAATCCTGAATCGATACCATCCGTCCTGCGGTGCTGTTGTGGCCGGCAGGCGTCCGTAGAAAATCAGCCGTGATGACCAGGTCACTGCCAGCTCATCAATGATTTCCGGTTCCCGCGTTCGCCGTCGTGGATTGGTGCGTGCAATCTGCTGAGCTGTCAGATCGCGGGACAGCAGGGACTGTTCCGTGAAGGCCCTGCTGAAGGCTTCTTCGAGCGCGAGGTCGACAATGGTCAGGTGCTGTTGCAGCTGAAAATGAGACATCGGCTGCGAATCAGCATCGGTGGTGAACAGCGAGTTGCGTGGTTCCTCCGGCATCTGCGAAGCGAGCGGAATGTCGATTCCCAGCAGGTCATGCAGCGAACGTTCCAGCTGCAGATTGGTCAGACGGCGACCGCGGACACGACCCTGTTCGGCCCACTGCCTGCGCTGGAACTTTTCCAGCCATGATTTTGTATCCGCCAGAAACTTCTGCTGATCCGAGGCTGATACTGTTCCCCATTCGGTCGGTGGCATTTCGCCCGCGTGGACGCGGTCAAAAATGCGGATCCAGCGTTTCAGGGCCGCGTGATCGGCGGGTTCTGCGGGGAGTGATTCCAAATTCAGACCCGCTTCAGCATCCGGGCCGCTGTGGCAGTCGCTGCAGTTCTTTGTGAGGAATTCTCTGAGCGATTCCGGCCTGGCAGAATCCGCGACGGTGGGGCCTGCGACAACGAAGAAGATCAGAGTCGAAAGCAGACAGAAACATCCGTTCATAGCAGCAGCTCTGGAGGGAAGTGGGGCGGTCACAGGCGATCAGGCCAACCCGTGAAAAGTGGACGGGCGTGGTCTTGCTGAGGCAGGCGCATGCTGGATTTTAGGCGGCGTTCGTCCTGAAACCCAATCCGTTTTCAGAACCTGCAAGGTCTTCTCAAATTGGGTTTGCAGGTTGGAACGATTCGTAGCTGCGTACCGTGACGACACGCGGATGGTATGCCGTCCTGATGACGTTAAACGCTTTTGGGCTGCAGCAGGACGCGGTGGTCTACGGCTGATATCCGTGCCACATCCAGACGAGGGTATCGGACAGGGTGTGCTCAAAGACGTTGCGATCGCAGTGGCGGCTTTCCCGGCTGAACAGAAACCGATAGTCGTAGCCTTTTTCTGCCAGAGCTTTTGCCGTGCGCTGATTTGCCATCACCCAGTTATGCCAGGTTTCTTCCGGATCTTTGGCTCTGTTGTCGTACTCGGAAACATGGGTGAAGATTCGCAGAGGCTTCTTTGGCGAATTCTGAATCAATTTCTGTTCGGAATGATATTCCCAGGCACCGGCGGGGTACCTCGCTTCTTCCGCAGCGTCATCATCCTGCTGATCCACAAAGGTTCCGGAATAGGTAATCAGTCGGCGGAACAAATCGGGCCGGAACCAGCCCATGGTGAGTGCCGCAGCCCCGCCGGAGCTGCAGCCCATGACGGCGCGGCCTTCCGGATTGTCGGTCAGTGCAAACCTCGGGAAGGCTTTGCGAATCTCTGCATTGCTGACAACCGCCGCCAGGACTTCATCATTGATGAAGCGAGCAAATCGATCTGACATTGTGTCGTACTCAAGGCCTCGCTGACTTCCCTTGCTGTCATTGCCGCCGTTCTGAACAGAGATGACAACAAACGCCGGCAGCCGCCGTGCGGGTTCTTTGGTGACGGTCAGATTATCCAGCGCCAGGCTGAGATGATTCAGATGGCTGGGCCCATCAAGCGTCACGAGGAACGGAGCTGCAGTCCCGTCTTTGTAGGCGGCGGGGATATAAACCCAGACCCTGCGTTCCTTGCGGACTTCCTTGCGGGGGTCCAGAGTCGAGTCTGTACCGGGGAAAATTTTGCTTTCGGCCAGTGGCATGGAGAATTCGAAGGACTGTCCGCGTGGATTTCCCTGATCGGTCAAATCCGGATGCAAACGATATTCGGGGCCGATCACGAAATCGCCGTTTCCGGGCACCACAGTGAGTTCGTCAGCCGAGCAGGTTGCTGTTGCCAATAGGCACGACAGCAGGGTCAAACAGGAGATTGGTCGGATCGACATGAGTAGTCACTCGCTGGCAGGAATGGCGACTGGAACAGGAACAACAGTTGCGCGCTGTGTGTGTCATTCGCAACAGAACGGGGCTATTGTGCCGGTTTGCGAAGTTGCTGCCAACTGAACGGAATCGTGTACAAATTTCGGCAGATGCTGTGCCGCGTGCAGTCGCCCGCTACTGGTCCCCGGCTGCGTGATGCAGAGATCGCTCCAGTTCGGTGTCGCCACTGGCTGTCAGATGACTGGCGTCCGCCGCACTGGAGGGGGAAAGGCCGTGTGCGCGTTCCCAGTCGTCCGGTATCCCGTCGCGATCCGTATCCCAGTGTTCATCACGGATGACGGTGGGGTATTCGCACCAACCCCCGACATCGTCTTCGGAATCCGGCAATCCGGGCAGCCCGGTGACGCTGCCGTGATAATGCGCTTTCCCGGATCGGACTTCGTCAAGAATCCTCCGGTCAGGATCGTCCAGAGCGGGGCGACTGCAGCCAACTTCGTGCAGCACGGACTGCAGCGCGTCTGCCGCGGTATCGTTGGTGACATGGTGTGCGAAGAAGGGCGTTGACTGGATGCAGGAATCGAGCGGTGGTTCGGAACATGCTGGAGCGGAAACGCCGTTCCAACTGTCCCGGAAAGTTGCTGCAGAGAATGACCTGGAGATCCTGATTCTCGCAAGCGTGAACCGTGTTCGTGGACGCGAACGGATGATCCTGACGGGAATGCTGACCGAATTCGGGAACATGCGAGGAACTTGAGAAATACCGTCGCTGCTTCGCTTTTCGGCGGCACCATCGCTAAAGCCAGTGTTTTGTTTTGTTTTTGCGGAGGAGGGAGCAGGAATGTCGGTCACAGCGTGCCGCATCTGCTGGTTGTCACCCGATCAGCCCGGTTGACGAATTCAACGGTCGCGATCATAACTACAGGGGCGATACAGCGCGGCAGGCTGCCGTCGTTGCTTTTGAAGGAACAGGTCATGGGCGAAGGAACGGGGATCTCCCGGCTCCGACGGCCCATCAGCGTGTGGTATCGACTGCGACACGTGAAATATTGCAGCTGACCAATTAGGTGTCGGCGGAGAAAAAACGCATGGCGGACTTAGACGGATTTGCTTCCGCGGCCGGAGACTCGGCTGTGGCTAATCGCTCTCAGGCAACGGCGGTACTGGAGCGCCGCGATTCTGACGGAGAGTTGACGGAGAGTGACCAGAGTGACCCCGCCGTCCGGCCGGAAACGCAAATCAAGTTTGCTTCCGGCGATGAATTCATGAAGGTGCTGCGAAAACGCGTTGACGATTACTTCACCGAAACCGGTCGTCCTCGACGCGACTGTCCGGCAATGTATGTGAAGACTGCGGTGATCATGGCGTGGTTCGCTGCGTCCTACGCCGGGCTGGTCTTTTGGAGCCAGGCGTGGTGGCAGGCATGTCTTGCGGCGATGTCACTGGGGGCTTCGATGGCGTGTATTGGATTCAATATCCAGCATGACGGATCTCACGGTGCCTATTCCCGGCATCGCTGGATCAATGCGCTGATGGGGATGACTCTGGATCTGCTCGGAGGCAGTTCATACATCTGGAAGAAGACACACAACCTGATTCATCACTCCTTCACAAACATCACCGGACACGACGGTGATATTGATCTGGGAGTCATGGGACGTCTTTCGCCGCACCAAAAACAATATCCCTTTCATCGAATTCAGCACCTGTATCTGTGGCTGCTGTACGGACTGATCACGCTGAAGTGGCAGTTCCTCGACGACACAACAGTGTATCTTCGTGGACAGCACAGCCAGTTCAATTTCTCCCGTCCCAAAGGCTGGGATCTGGTGGTCTTTCTGGGCGGAAAAATCAGTTTTTTGTCACTGGCATTCGTGCTGCCAATGACAATGCATTCGTGGACGACGGTGCTGGCCATGTTCCTGCTGACATCCTTCTTCCAGGGAGTGCTGTTAAGTGTTGTCTTCCAGCTGGCTCACTGTGTGGAGGACGCCGACTTTCCGCTGCCGATTCAGGAATCCGGCCGGATGTCCAATTCATGGTCGGTGCACCAGCTGGAAACAACGGCGAATTTCGCGCGCCGCAATCCAATTGTCACTTGGTTCAGCGGTGGCCTGAATTTCCAGGTAGAGCACCACCTGTTTCCGCAAATCTGTCACGTGAACTATCCGGCCGTCTCCAGGATTCTGGAATCCACCTGCCGCGAATACGGTGTTCGCTACTTGTCTCACGACACTGTTCTGGACGCCGTCAGATCGCACTACCGCTGGCTGCGGCGGATGGGAAATGAGCAGACTGCAGCCTGAGGCAAAGCCGCTGTTGCAGGCACAGGCTGTAGCAGTCGCGGTGTCCGGTTGACTTCGAAAGACGGTTGACCGGGCAAAAAAACGGGCGCCCCGGAGCAGACCTGGAGTTTCCGGCTGCAAAGTTCCCGTGGCGTCGAGCTGCAAGCTGGTGAGGTTGCAGGACTGGTTGCAAAAAGACTGATCGCAAAAAGACTGATTGCAAAAAAAAGCCGCCGACTGGATTTGAACCAGCGACCTACGCTTTACGAAAGCGTCGCTCTGCCGACTGAGCTACGGCGGCAATTTCGCGTAATTTAGCGTTCGTCAGGCAGCCGGGCAAGTGCGGGAAAGTCCAGGTTTTCCCGGCTCCCTGCTTTGCGAATCTGTGGTCGATACCACAATGTTCGAGAGTCCCGATTGTGGTCTCGCATCACTGAATGTTCCGTAGGAGCTGCCCCGCTATGTCCGCTGTTTCCCGCCAGGAAATCCTGCAGGGTCTGTATCAGAAACGTGCCGCCGGCCTGCCCGTGATTGGTGGTGGAGCGGGAACCGGTATCAGCGCCAAATGTGAAGAGGCGGGCGGCATCGATTTGATCGTCGTCTACAACTCCGGACGCTTTCGGATGGCGGGAAGAGGTTCACTGGCGGGGCTGATGCCCTACGGGAATGCGAATCAGATTGTGCGGGAAATGGCCAGTGAAGTGCTGACAGCGGTTTCGCACACGCCGGTGCTGGCGGGGGTCTGCGGAACTGACCCGTTTCTGTTAAGAACGCCGTTTCTGCGCGAATTACAGCAGCTGGGTTACGCGGGGATTCAAAATTTCCCCACCGTCGGTCTGATTGACGGTGTATTCCGTGCGAATCTGGAAGAGACCGGGATGGGATTTGGTCTGGAAGTGGATTTGATCGCGGAGGCACACTCGCTGAACCTGCTGACCACGCCGTATGCATTCGATCCGCAGCAGGCGGAGCTGCTGACTCAGGCGGGCGCGGATGTGATCGTGGCGCATATGGGGCTGACCACCTCCGGAACAATCGGTGCCCAAACCGCATTGACACTGCAGGACTGTGTCGGACGCGTTTCCGACATTCTCACTGCCGCCCGCAGCGTACGTCAGGATGTTCTGGTGTTGTGTCACGGAGGTCCCATCGCCATGCCGGAGGATGCCGCATTCATGCTGCAGCAGATCCCTGCGCTGGATGGATTCTATGGAGCCAGTTCCATGGAACGGTTACCAACAGAGCAGGCCCTGACAGCACAGGTGAAGAATTTCTGCGAGATTCGTCGCTGATTCTCCGATGTCGCGCAGCGCGCCGGATCTCTTGAACTGTGCCGTTGTTTTGAAAAACTGCGTGCTGGGAACACGCAGCCTCGCACTGCTCTGATGCACGGCGACGGAGATTCTGATCGCTGCGGGGACGTGAAACAGTCCAACGCGACTTATTCGGCAATTCCGGCCTGTTGCATCAGGGCGCGAGTGGAATCGTGTGCTTCACGAACCCACGCTTCGATTTGATCCGGTTCCGGAGAGTATTCCAGTTCAATGGAGATCACGCCGGAAAAGTCCAGCTTGGGTAACTGTTTGAGGTAGGGCAGAAAGTCGACGACGCCCTGACCCGGGGGCAGGTCACCGTGTTTTTTTCCGTCGCAGTCGGAAATATGGCAGTGAATCGTGCGGCCTCGCAGTCCGCCAAGCTGATCGGCCGGAACACCGGCAAGGTGCAGGTGGGAAATGTCCAGATTTGCCTGGAAGGCCGGGTGATCGACATCGGTGAGAAACGACTGCATCGTATCCGCGGAATTGACCAGAGACAGTGGGAACGGTTCCAGCTCCAGTGCAATCTGCAGATCTCGTTCGGCGGCGTAGTCGGCCAGGCGACGGCAGTTCTCAACACCTGTCTTCCACTGCTCGGCCGGAGGAATGACCTCCTGATTCCAGATGTACTCCCCCAGCACCAACAGCAGATTGTCGGCTTCCAGTTCGTAGCACAGATCGATGAACTTGCGACATCGTTCCAGATGAAACCGTTGTACCGAAGGATTGAAGTCGATCAGCCCGACGGCCACGCAGCACACAGAGACGATCGGAAGATCTGCAGCAGCACATTCCCGGCGAATCAATGCCCGTTCCCTGATGTCGATATCCAGTGGATCCGTGAAGAGATCAATCGTGTCGAAGCCAATCTGTTTGGTCTTCTGTATCCCCCATGCCGTATCGTGGCCTGACTGTGCCCACGCGCTGTTGATCAATCCAAGTTTCACGAGTCATTCCTGTTGTTGCTGGGGGAGAGAACCATGGTCAGCCTGCCGGCCGGATCCGACTCAGCGTAACAAAATTTCCGCGAGGGAAAATCACCGTGGCCGGGTTCACATCAGTAACCGGCATCAGGTGTGAAGTGACAGCGATGCTATTTGAGTGTGGGGCGCTGCTTGCGAAGCTGCTGCAGCCACGCCCTGGCGGCGCGGCGTGCGGGAACATCATGCAGGACCCAGTGGTCGGAGTGATTCACAAATCCGGTGGCATGAAATTGAAACTGCGGTGCGGCGGGTTCGAGGTGACCTGCCAGCCATTTCCTGGTGATTTCCGTCTGCGTCCCTTCTGCACAGATGAATTGTGGACGCTGCTGCAGACGCTGCAGTCGTTCTGCGGCGGCTACCGGTGTGGAATCCGGATAGGGCCAGCGACGAACGCCGTCATAGTGACTGTAAGGAAGAAACGCTGTCCACAACTGACTTGTTCGATCGTCGTGCAGTCCCAGTGCATTGCAGGCGATGGCACCTCGAGAGAAACCGGCCAGGACGACACACTGGGAGTCACCGGAGTAATTCCGGAGCACTGATTGCAGAATCTGCTGCCAGAATTCGAGCGTCGCGGACGGGTTGTACTCCGGAGCATCGCCCCACCAGGTGATTGCTATTCGGGACCCGTCAGCCGAGAGGAAGGGCAGGCTCAGCCAGATCCAGTCACGTCCTGCGGTCAGCCCGAAACCAAGGCTGCAGTCCTCGGGCAGTCCGGTGCAGGTATCTCCGCGAGAATCGCGATAGCCGCCGTTTCCCGGCAACTCCACAAAAACGGGCCAGACTTCTTCGGCTGACCAGTTGGATGGCAGGGCCAGAACCGCAGCCGGGCCGGTCGTATCTCCCGCGGGGCGCAGAAAGACACGTTTGCCTGCTGCCGGAGTGCCGGTTTGCACCCGCGGCGAGGGAAGTGCAAGGTCCGCAACGGAATCGGCAAGTAGTCGCGGTGGTGCTGATTCCGACTGAGCGAGGGCTGTTGCGGATACCAGACTGACCGCAAGTGCCGCCAGCAGGTACGGCGAGATCAAAGGTCTCATGAGATGCACTTCAGGAAAGACGCGGAGCGAGCACGGCAGCCGATCACCATTCCTTTTGCGCGGCTAGCCAACGCTGGCTGTGGAGAAAACGAACAGAATACACAGCCAGACCAGTCCCAGAATATGCCAGAAACCGGCGGCAAATGTGACTCCCCACGAGTACTCATGGTCGTAGCGATCTGCAAATGCGGACAGGGTTACCCACAACAGGATCGACTGAGCCACGACAAAGTGCATGCCGTGTAAAGCCGTCATCATGATCACAAAGCCGTGCACGCCCAGTTGGGAGGCTTCGGCTGAGGTCCCGCCTTTGTCAATCGCCCACAGGCCATACCCCTGTACCGACACGAATGACATGGCAAAGATCAACGCCCGCAGCAGCGACTTGCGAAACTGCTGCTGTTGCTCGCGGCGCACGTGCCCCCGGGCAATTTCCAGATAGACGCTGCCCGCAGCCAGTAGAACGGAGCTGACAAGAAATGCCAGTGGCAGGCGGAGGTTTTCTGACGGTGCCTGTCGACCGAATATCCAGCCCAGCAGCAGACCACCCGCGATCACGGTGGCAGCCTGTGCAATCGTGGCAAGAAAGAACTTGCGTGCCAAAGGCACGCGAATTTGGTCCCAGCGATCGGCCATGTTGTCTTCGTGTCAGTCAGGTCATCTTTGGAAACAGAATCGCGGCCAGGCTGCGAAGCTGGTGTGCGGTTCTTCGCGGAGAGTTGTCGGCGATCCGGAAGCCGCCACCATCAACGCTGTGGCTGTTCCTGGGGCGCAACCGCTTTCAATTCCTTACGGATCATAGAACTCAACTGCCGTCGGGGAATGGCTCCTTTTACCGTTGACTGGGAAAAGAGCAGTTTGGGAACAGAGCCGGCACCGACCTGGCGATACAGCTCGACGTGCCTCTGGATGTACTGGGCCGGAACATTTGTGGCCAGTTCCGCCTGCAGCATCCCCGGGTCCACCAAAGTCGACGCCTTCGCAAATGCTCCCTGAATCGTCGGGCGATTGTTGAAGATCCATTCATGAAAGTCAGGAAACGCAGCGGGATCGCAGCGCCAGACCGCGACAGCAATCCGGCTCAGTTCGCAGGAGCCTTCGTGTCCACTGGTACTGGTGGTGGCCGAGTTACAGGATCTCTCCAGAGGAACCGGCAGGGTCAGCACTCCCACACGTCCGTCAAATTCTTTCAGGATCGCTTTGATGGATTCGTGGGCCTCACGGCAATGAGGACAGGTGTAGTCGAAGAGTTCCACAAAATAGAAATCTGCGTTGCGGCCTCCCAGCCCTGGCCAGTGGTCGACGATGAGGGAGATTGGCTGCGCAGAACCGGCAACAGTCACCCTTTTCAAAGCCGCTGGCGGATTTTCGTTCGGCTGTTCATCCGCAGTGTTCAGGCAGGCCAGGCTGCTGAGCACCAGCAACTGTCGTGGACTGATGGCGACCGTTGTGCCGCTGACAGCGCGGAAAAGGTCAGGCAGTGCGAGTTGATGATTGCATGGGGCAACGAATGAAATCGGAGCGGTGAACAGAGCATCATCGGCATCGGTTTGTGCGGGCGGTTGATCAGCATTCTGTCCCGGTGCCGCGAATTCGGCAGCGTTTGCGGGTGTTTCCTGGCCGGGGGCGGCAAACGCGTCTGCTGGCGCTGAAGAGTCACCGCCGGGGGCGGCCAGGGTTGCAGCTTGTGTGCCGGGAGCACTGAATTCGTCCGAGAAGTCCGATGTGGGATCAGCGACCAGCGGTCCTGTGGACTGATCAAGCCATTCCGGGATTTCCACTTCGAAAGTGGGCTCGACTTCGGTGTTACTCTGAACCGTGATCAGCGCTGCAGCAGCAGCCACGCTGAGGCTGGTGGCAAGTCGCCGCTGGTCCGGGATGGCGATTTTTTTGAACAGCAGAGAGCCGGCCAGCAGCAGTCCACAGAAATGGGCCGCCATGCACCAGGGACAGATGTGTTTCAACACGAACACCTGCAGTCCAATAAACCAGATTGCTGCAGCGGCCGCTGTGAAGAAACCGCAGGACAGCGTAGTCCAGAGCATTCGCTGAAACGCCGGTGGTGCCGGCTGGCGTGCAAACATGAGCAGTCCCAGCAGAGTGGTATACAGCCCGACCGCAGGGACACTGACAGGGACCCCCAAAACTTTCGACCAGGAACTGTTGAGCACATGACTACAGTCAACGAGGCCGCCTTCGCCACATCCAATCAGCGGCGTCATCTGCCACGCCGTCCACGCCAGATAGGCAGAGATTGCCAACCCTGCGGTGCAGACCGTTCGCAGAAACAGAACGGAGT
>JAFMMM010000128.1 GCA_017859815.1 Planctomycetota bacterium
GTGGGTGGCACCGTGGAGGTGGGTGGCACCGTGGAGGTGGGTGGCACCGTGGAAGTGGGTGGCACCGTGGAGGTGGGTGGCACCGGTGGAGGTGGGTGGCTGGGATATCGGTTTCAGCTGGAGAGTTGCGCGGCTCATCGGGGGGCTGGTGTGGTGTTGGTCAGTTTTCGATGGCCCAGACCTGGCTGGTGGCGGTGAAGTTGTCGTGGTCTGCCCATGTCCACGTAATCCGTCGATCTTCGGACAGTCGAAAGGCGTGCACTCCTCGGCCGGAATTGCCGCGAAGAAAGTTGGTGACAAGCACCGAGCCGTCCCGCAACAGCTGCAGACCGCAGGCATTGGTGAAATTCAGTTCAGGCGCGTCCTGAGCTGTCAATTCCCAGACGACTTCTCCCTGAGGACTGACTTCCAACAGTCTGGCCTGGGTTCCGCAGGCTAGTAACGTGTTGCCGGTGGGCAGTCGGAGCAGGTCCTGCATTGTGCCTGCCGGGAAACGACCGGGGCCGTATTGGGGCACTTGATATCGCCACACTTCCTCGCTTTGCTGATCAACTTCCAATGCCGTTCCCTCCCCCCACAACTGGGCAAGGTAGCGATCCTGACCAACGGCATACACATTTCCGAGCTGGCCGTGTTGATCATTGTATTTTGCGGGGATGGAAAGAGTGCCTGTGCGTTTTCCATGAGTTGTCATGAAAATTGCCGCTGGCGGCATCTGTCCACTGATGATTACTCGCGATCCATCGCGGGTGATATTGATGATCTCGCGAAAGTCGGAACTGTAAGGCCACGTCCAGATTTGCTTTCCCGTGAAGTCAATGCAACGGACTTCCTGCGGTTTGGTAATGATGGGATAGATCAACTGGTTGTCGTCCGTCAGGACGAAGTCCCAGACTTTGCCTTCCGGAGTATGTTCCCAGGCAACACGCCCGTCCCGGCTTACGCGCGCCAGTTTGAACTGCACATAGTCGCAGACCATGAGTTCGAATGGCAGTTCGCTGGATTTGATGTTGGCGGAATCGGATAAGCCGGGCTGCTTCAACTCGTCTGCGAGGATTGGTTGAGCTGATGAGACCTCACTGCACAAGACCAGCGAGGTCAGGAGTGCAATGCCGGCAAGTCGCTTCACGATTGCGTTGATCATCCTGCAGTCTTCCACGGGGCGTGATGTGCGAGCACAAATCAGGGGTGTCCCAGTGCGCGGCGGTGTTTCAGGGAATCCTCGAGAATCTGTTGGGGGGATTCCATCGGCAGGTACATCGCTCGCATCACCATCTGATACCGCTGATTCAATTGATATTCAGGAATGAAGTATTGAAAGTCCCACGCGGGGTTTCCCTGTCCGCCTCCGGATGGTGACTGGGCCAGTCGAACTTGGTCCTGTGGGCGGAAGATCTGAACAAACGCCATTCCATGCGTGAATGCATAGTACCAGGGTTCGTCATAGACATAGTCGGAACGATTGAAGACCAGTGTCAGTGGAAAATCATTGTCGTGTGGAAACACACGGGAATCACTTTGGCCGGGATGCGTCGAATTCACTCCGTGTTTCGGGGTGACCCCACGCAACCACCGGGTGGGATTATTTGTGCCGGCCTGATGACCGCGGAAGAAGATGTCCAGCGAATCCGGCTGATGGATATAGCTGGCCCAGAACAGTCCGACATAATCATTGCGGAATGTCTTTGCACGGGGAATACATTCGAGCGTCATTTCCAGTGTGCCATCTTCCAACATGGCGTAGCGCAGCGCGCTTTCCAGTTTCCATGTTGGTGTTGGAGCCTGATACAGCTCGACGGTGTGTACATCGATGACCCGCAGTTCGATCGGAGCGTTTCTTGGCTCAAACAGGATGGTGCGTTCCCGGGTCGTTCCGTCGTGGATGTGTTCGTAGTTCAGTCCGGCGTAGGAGGGGACGAAGAGGTTCTCATCGCGCGCCGTATGCGTGAGAGACGCCACGCCGCTGTAACCGGCTCGATGTCCCGGAAGTGTGTCGTCATCCACGACTCGATTATCCACAATGATCGCTCGAACTCCGGCTCGTTCAAGGACGGCATATCCTGTTTCCGGCACGGTGAATGTGATATCCGGGTTGGAGAGTGTCGTCAGGCTGGGGAGTTCATCAGCGGAAACTGTCGACGGGGTCAGTACTGCTGTGAGGCCCAGCAGAATGGCGGAACGGCTGATGAAAAGTGGCATGAAGTGTATTCCAGAAGGGTGTTAGCGAACGACCGGGAAGAATTTGCATCTCAATGGAGTCGCATCCGGAATGCAGCACCGCTTACAGATGCCGTGCGAAAACGTCCTGGGTTTTCTGCCACATGCTTTTTGAAAGCACATGGCCAGTCTCTGGTTCAATGAAATAGCTGAACTGGTCAGGTACTCCTGCTGCTGCATAGATCTTTGCAATACGTTCGCAGCCTGCACGGGCCTCTGCGATCGGAGAGCCTCCGTCAGTTTCACCGAGATTCAGATGCAGTGCTCGCGGAGCAATCAGACCGGCAATATCCGGAGTATCGCCATGGCGATACCAGCCAGGAACGAAGTTGGGGAAACAGTGCAGCAGTTTTGTGCGATGAATGGCGGAATAGGTCGGCAGACAGCAGTTTCCAACAAGGCACTTCAGCCGTGGTTCCCATGGACCGACCAGCCACGTGTGTGTGGATCCCATCGAGTGCCCGTAGCAGCCAAGTCGTTGTTCGTCGACTTCGTCGCGAGACGCCAGCATATCAACAGCGCGGCGCATATCGAGGATGTTCTTCCAGGCCATGGAGCGACCATCCACGACATAACGCAGGAACTCAAAGCGTTCGTAGTTGCCGCCTTTGAGTCTTTCGGACGGGTCCTGGCGTTCTTCGAAACACAACGCGTCGGGGCAGAGCACAACGTACCCAAGTTTGGCCAGCGCAACGCCGGTATGGTGCATCGGATCGCCAGCCAGCCCGGCCGGTTCTGTTTTGCCAAGATGCCACTGTCCCGCGTGCTGGTGCCAAATGCAGATTCCAGGAGCGGGAGTGGAGGAACTGACGCCGTCGGGAATCAGCAGGATCGCAGGTACTCGATCGTCAGGCTCAACGGAGTAATCCAGCCACTGTAACCGATAGCCATCCTTCTGCTCCTCCCGGATGACGCGAGGTTCCAGGTCGCAGGGGACCGGCCACTCGCCGCCCAGGCATTCCATCAGCTTTTCGCGAACGGAGACCGTTTCGGGCGCAGAGGGGGCGGCTGCTGAATTTTGTGACATGCCGGGTCCCCCAAGAACTGTGCCACCTGCGACAACTGCTGAACTGGTCAGGAATTTGCGTCGGTCTGCATGCATGATCATGGCTCCTGATCGTGTCGACTGGATATGGGCCTGCAGCGGTTTCCCGGTTGAGTGTGACAGGTTTCGGCACGGTCAAAAAGTGAATGAAGCCTGACCTGGGCGGCAGTCGATGAGTTTCGACTGGTGGTGCAGGACAGGGTGGGGGCAAGCGGCACGCTAAATTCCCCAGCCGTCGCGATAGTCTCGACGGAGAAACGTGTTGGCGGCTTCATGATTGGTGAATCGCATCTGCTGGGAATCCCAGTGCAGCCGCTTACCGGTCAAATCATCACGCAACTGTGAGCGCAAGGCGATGTTTCCTAACAGGACTCCTTCGGTCAGAGGACCGGCCCAGTCAAAGTTTGACCCTGCGCTGGGGCCGCCTTTGCACGCAGCGACCCATTCTTCGTGATGCCCGGGAGATCGTTGGAGGACTTCCGGTGGTTTTCCGTAATCGAGCCCCAACTGTCGGGGAAACATCTCCCACGGCTCCCCCCAGGGTGTCATCAGGATTCCCTCCGTGCCAACCAGCATAACGCCGTTAGCCCCCATGACGTCGCCTTCCTGAAGTGCTGCGGGACGTTCAGGCCGCAGCCCTCCGTCATACCATTTGACGGTGACTGCGGGCATGTTTTCGCGTTCGGCAAACCGGAACGTGACCATGGATCCCAGTGGATAGGTTTCTTCGTTCACACGGGTAGAGACTGCTTCGACCGTTTCCGGGGCTGACAACTTCAAAGCTCGATAGACAGGGTCAAAGTAATGGCAGCCCATATCGCCGAGGGCACCGGTTCCAAAGTCCCACCATCCGCGCCAGTTGAACGGAGCGTAAGCGGGATTCCAGGGGCGTTCCGGGGCAGGTCCGAGCCATAAATCCCAGTCCATAGTGTCCGGGACAGGCGGGGCGTCTGCGGGGCGAGTCACACCCTGCGGCCAGTACTCGCCAAACAGCCCTCGGGAGGGTCGATCGGTCCAGATGTGGGCTTCAGTCACCGGGCCAACAGCGTTGTCGATGATGTATTCCTGGATGATGCGGGTGTCTTTGTCGGCCTGAGCCTGATTCCCCATCTGTGTCGCGACACCTGCCTTGCGGGCGGCCTGAGTGAGCGTGCGTGCTTCCCAAACGGAATGGGTGAGAGGTTTCTCGCAGTAGACATGTTTTCCCCTGCCGATTGCGGCCATCGCAGCCGGGAAATGTGAGTGGTCGGGCGTCGAGACCACAACGGCATCGATTTGTTGATCGAGTTCGTCCAGCATTACTCGGTAATCGCGATAGCGATGAGCCCTGGGATACGTGGCAAACCCTTCGGCGGCACGCTGCCAGTCGACATCGCAGATCGCCACGATGTTTTCTGAACTGGTTCCGCGCAGGTTGCTTCCAGCGCGGCCTCCACCGCCAATGTGGGCCACGTTGAGTTTTTCGTTCGCGGTATACGTTCGGGCGGAACCGGATTTGAGAATCGTGAATGTGGTGGCGCTCGCACCTGCGGCGGACAGGAAATCGCGTCTGGTCTGTTTTGAATTCATCGACGTGATCCTTGTGCTTCATTGATGGCAGCGGGATCGCCGAGCCATCTGACCGGGTGATATTCGCCAAGTGGAGTTCCACGCAGCAATGTCTCGATGCGAATTATGCAGCATGGGTGTGCGAAATCTCAACCAGAGATCTTTGTCGGAAGTGGCGCCGTGCTGCGAGCGTATCAGGAGAGTACTTCGGTGACCACGTCTCCGTAGACGTCAGTCAGGCGAAAGTCCCGACCTGCATAACGATAGGTCAGTTGTTCGTGGTCAATGCCCAGCAAATGCAGAATGGTGGCGTGCAGGTCATGCATATGGACTTTGTTCTGCTGAGCAAAGTATCCGAAGTCGTCAGTCTGGCCATGGCTGTAGCCTGCGTTGATTCCTGCACCGCTGAGCCAAACGGTAAACCCTGCTGGATTATGATCGCGTCCGTCTTTGCCCTGAGCCACAGGAGTGCGGCCGAATTCCGTTCCCCAGACGACCAGCGTGTCGTCCATCATTCCGCGCTGTTTCAGATCGGTCAGCAGTGCGGAAATTGGCTGGTCCACAGAGAGAGCATTTTTTGTATGGCCTTTGACCAAACCGCCGTGCTGGTCCCAGACATAAGGGGTGCTGACCTGAACATAACGCACCCCCGCCTCGCAGAATCGTCTGGCCAGCAGGCAGCGGTGAGCAAACTCTGAGGTCTCTTTGCGATTCAGACCGTACAACTCGCGCGTGGAGGCCGTTTCACCGGAAATATCAATCAGATCCGGAGCGACGCCCTGCATTCGTGCGGCCAGTTCATAGCTGCGCAACACCCCTTCGATTTGTGGATCGCCGGTTTGCTGCAGGTGTGCGCTGTTGATCTGTCGCAGCAATTCCAGTTGCCGCTGCTGATCTTTGGCTGCCGTTGATTCATTCTTTAACCAGGCAATGGTGGCGTCTGCGGTTTTGCTGCCGGAATGTCCCAGCGTGGTGGCCTGATGATGCACCGGAAGAAAGGCAGAGCTGTAGTTGCGAGCACCACCATGTCCGGCAGGGGGGGTGACACTGACGAATGCCGGCAGGTTTTCGTTTTCTGTGCCCAGCCCATAACTGACCCACGCGCCGACAGACGGTCGCAGCAAGTTGTCATTGCCTGTATGAATCATGGCCACAGCCTGCCCGTGGGAGGTGCCGCGGGTGTGCATGGACTTGATGAAGCAAAGATCGTCAGCGTGCCTGGCAAGGTGGGGCCAGAGTTCGCTGATCCAGGCGCCGCTGTCACCGTGTTGGCGGAACTTCCACACGGTGTCCATCACAATGCCGGATCCGGCCTTGTCTTTCAGGGCCACGTCGAGGTTATCGAGACCCTTGAAGGGCAGAGGTTTTCCGTCGTATTCCCTCAGCAGTGGCTTGGGATCAAATGAATCGACCTGAGACACACCGCCGTGCATGAACAGAAAGATCACACGTTTGGCTTTTGCCGGATGATGCGTACCGCCGGTCGCGGCGGAATCAGCGGCTGAGGCAATTTGTTGTGCAAAAGCGTGGAACGCGACCGCACCGAAACCGCAGCAGGACGTTTGCAACCAGTCGCGGCGACTTTGGGCCGGCAGAAATTGATGACACTGCTTCATGGTTGGACTTCGCAAATTTTCGGTGACCAGAATTCTGATTCGGGCGATGACATCTGAGGGCGGTCAATGTCGGAAGCGGGGATGCTATTCAATAAATCGAAATTCCGTGGAGCTGAAAAGTACCTGAACAAAGGAAGCAATTGCCTGTTGCTGTGATTTCCCCGCCTCGACTAATTCCGCAGTGTATTTCGCAGCGACTGCGATTTCCTGCGGTTCGGGTTTGCGAACAAGGATCTGCTGATAGAGGAGAGTAAAAATCTGTTCAGCGTCCGCGGTGCCGTCGATAGCTTGTGACGCCGCAGCAAGTGCCATTTCCTGAACGAACGGTGAGTTCATCATGAACAGGGCCTGCGAGGGAACGGTGGTAACCGACCGTTTTCCACAGACCAGATCCGGGTTGGGAAAGTCAAAGACCTCCAACGACGGTGGAATCGCTCCACGGATGATGGGCAGGTAGATACTGCGTTGTCGCAGTTTGCCGGTTTCGGCCAGAGATGCGTGCCGTGAGCCGGATGTTTGAATGGCATACATATCCAGTTGTGACACAGGCGATTCATGACGGCCGGGATCCAATTCGCCGGCGATCTGCAGGATTGAGTCGCGAATCGTCTCTGCCGGGGCAGGGCGTCTGTTTTGACGATGAAAACGTAAATTCTCGGGGTCATTCATGGCGGAATTCGTGGCGGACTGTTGCCAGGTTCGTGAGACGATGATGTCACGAATCAGAGTCTTGATCGACCAGTGACCGTCCACAAACCGATTGGCAAGATGGTCGAGAAGTTCGGGGTGGGTGGGTTGTGAGCCACGCAGTCCGAAGTTGTCACTGGTGGCAACCAGCCCCACGCCGAAGAGTTGCTGCCAGAGTCGATTCACGAGGACTCGAGCGGTCAGTGGATGGTCGTTGGTCGTCAACCACTGTGCCAACTGGACACGGCCTGACTGTCCGGACGGGATCTGCACCGGTTCGGGTCCCGGCAAACTGACGACTTGCAGGAAGCCACGGGGAGCGAGGGCACCTTTATTGTCAGCTTCTCCGCGAATGCGGATCTGCAGATCACCCAGCCGTTGATCCGTATTATCCATTGCGGCCATGGCTTTGGCGGTCTGCGGAACGTGATCCTGCAGTTCCCTGAGTTTCTGCTGCAGATCGCGAATCTGTTCGGCCAGCAAAGCGACGTGATCGGGCGAGTCCTGAGTTGAGGCTTGTCCGCCGGCCGGTACCAGTTGAATTGCGTCGGCAATGACGTGGCCACCAGCGTCCTGATCAGTCAGACGAACTTCAGCTGTGTTGCTGAAGTGGTATTTTCCGAGTGGGTGCCAGACCCCGTCAATGGAGGGTTTGACGGTCTGGTCAATCTGAAGAGTCGATTCTCCGCTTGTGTGAACGACGACGTAGCTGGCTGTGGTGGCGAGCCCACTGCCGCCACCGAATGTGACCCGCAGTTCATAGTCACCGGGGTGCGGAACGGTTGCCTTCCAGGTGATTGAACAGGGGCTTTTGTCCTTATCTGTGGCGAGATAATCACGACCGATCAGATTTTTTCGATAGGTTGATTTGCGCCACGGTCCGGTGGTGCTGGCGGTCTCGTTGTCGACCGTGATCGCGTCCGTCGGATTGCCGTTTTCGTCCAGACTGTAGCCTGCATCGGCTGCCTGCTGACGCTTCGCGGCGATGGTCTGTTGGAGTGACGTCAATTGTGTCTTGTGTTGATCAAGCTGCTGCTGCAGTTCAGCATCCGGAAGCAGTTCGGTATCAGTCCAGCCTGTGACATTGACGTTGTTCATCAGTACCCGATCAGCAGTACGGGTGCTGTGGAGGATGCCCGCCATTGCGTAATAGTCTGCTGTGGGGATGGGGTCAAACTTGTGATCGTGGCAGCGAGCACATCCGAGTGTCAGTCCCATCAAGGCCTGACCGATTGTGTCGAGCTGCTCGTCGGCGATATCCAGATGCATCTTCGCTTTGTCGCGTTCCGTCAGCATCTTGGCTGCAACCATCAGGAAGCCGGTGGCGACCAGTTGCCGATTCCGTTGTTCGGGGGTATCCCAGGGCAGCAGATCCCCGGCGATTTGTTCGAGCACAAAGCGATCGTAGGGCAGATCGTCATTGAACGCATCGATCACGTAATTTCGATAACGCCACGCATCGTGAAAGGTCAGATTGAAATCGCCACCGTTGGAGTCTGCATAGCGGACCACATCCAGCCAGTGGCGAGCCCATTTTTCGCCGAATGCAGTGTTTGCCAGCAATTCGTCAGCGGTCGCTTCCACGGCCGTCTGCAGTGACTCCGTCCGGCACAGGTCCAGAAACTGCTGTTGCTGTTGCAGCGTCGGCGGCAGGCCGATCAGGTCCAGATACAGCCGACGCAGCAGCACGCGTGGTGGCGCTGGTGGCGTCTGGGGGTTGATGAAGCTGTCAATGGAGCGGTCATTCGTGGGTGGACGCCGTGGTTGGAATGACCAGAATTTTCGCCCCGCAGCGATGTCAACGGTGTGACCCGGTGGAGCCGGTGCGGCCGCGGTGCGGGGGTCGGGAGCCCCCATGTTGATCCATGACCGGAAATCCTCCACGACTGCTTGAGGAAGTTGTCCAGTGGGAGGCATCTCAAAGGAATCATAGGCAAGAGCGGTCACCAGCAGGCTGTCGTCAGCGTTTCCAGGCAGAATTGCGGGGCCGGAATCTCCCCCCATCAGAAGCCCCTGACGGGAATCCAGCAACAGACCGCCTTTGGATTTGCCAGCCGCTGCGGAGTGGCACTTGTAGCAGTGCTGGACAAGCACAGGCCGGATCTTTGATTCAAAGAGCTGCAGCCCTGCTGCAGTTTCCTCTGTGTCCGCAAACGCAGTGGCGGGCGTCTCCACAGCGGAGATCGCGAGACAGCAACTGAATATCAGGTGGGAGACACGCATGGGAATTGAGAACAACGAATTGCGATGGAAGAGGATCTCAGGCTGATGAACGCGGTGGTCGGCTGACAATGCGTCGGATCGGAACTTCAGCAGCACCGGCACCCTGTACGAAGTATACTAAAGATCCACGTGAGTTACGATTTCGTTTTGTCAGTCTGAACGAACGTTAACCTGTTTCAGGGACTGGTCGACCACGCTGTGCTCGTCAACTGCTGTAGGGGTGTGGGCAGAGGCAGATCTGCGGAAATCCATGTCCGAATTGGGAACGTTGAGTGAACGTATGTAATCAGGTGATGCGTTCTTTCAATTGCGGAGTCTTTCGCTGGGTGCAATTCGGCGTTGTCGTTGGGTGAGCGTTCATTAACAAGGAACCAGAGCATGCGTTTGTTGAGTTTCGTCGGGTTGATGCTGGCCGTTATTCCCAGTGCAGACTGCTGCGGGGCAGAAGATTTTGTGGGCCATTGGGCGCTGACCATTCCCAGTGGTGCTGCCGGCTGGCTTGGCGTGGAAGAGGTTGATGGCAAGCTGAACGCCAGTTTGCTGTGGGGTGGAGGCAGCGTGAAGCCGCTGGACAGTGCCGTGGCTGAAGGTGGTCAACTGGTGCTGACTCGCGTGCAGGTTCAGCGCGGCGGGGCGAACAAAGGACAGCGAATCACAGAAACCATCACGGCGACTCGCCGGGGTGATGCCCTGCAACTGGTGACGGAAAAGTCTCGTCCGAATGGTCAGCGGTTCGGGCGTGCGGAGTTTTCCGGGCAACTGACGAAGTTACCTCCGCGACCGGACTTATCACAGGTTCGGTTTGGTGAGCCGATTCATTTATTCAACGGACGCGATTTGTCGGGCTGGCGGGCCTTGAGTCCGGACGCTGCGATGGGGTGGACGGCCAGTGATGGTGTGCTGAGTAATCGGACGCAGCATGGTCCTGGCAAGCGAGTCGCTCATACCAATATTCGCACGGTGCAGGAGTTCGAGGATTTCCGTCTGACATTGGAGGCTCGGACGCTGAAGGACAGCAACAGCGGCGTGTATTTGCGAGGAATCTATGAGATACAGATCTTCGAGAGTTATGGTCGGCCTCTGGATTCGCACCACATGGGGGCTTTGTACAGCAGGATCACGCCCTCGGTTGCCGCTGAAAAGCCGGTCGGTGAATGGCAGACGCTGGAGATCACCCTGGTGGATCGGCACGTGACCGTGGTGTTGAACGGCAAAACAATCATTGACAATCAGCCGGCGGAAGGCTGCACCGGCGGTGCGTTGTGGTCGGATCCGAATCGTCCGGGACCGATCTACCTGCAGGGGAATCACTCCGATATCGACTTCCGGAACATTGTCCTCAGACCGGTGGATTGACGAGTTCGGCGAACGGCAGAATTCGTCCGGTCAGCGGATTCCGTCTTTCAGGGCAGATTGAGCAGTGTCGTACGCAGCAGTCAACGTCCGCTGATGCATGCTGCTGTTTCACCAGGATGGCAGGCGCGGAGAGTTTGTGCGAATGGATTTGTTCCACACCTTGCCGCGACTGTGAACAAGGGGGCGTTCAATGATGGGGGCCGAAATCTGGTATTCGAAATCCCGGGCGATGCTGTTTTCGCGATCATTGTGCGTGGTCATCGTGTTCGTGTGGGGGTGCCAACAGGAAGATCGTCCAACTCCCGGTGGGGACGTGCCGCTGACTGTGGACGCGTTAACCAACGTGCGGTTGACTGACATTCGTGAACCGCTCTCGTGGACGTTCACCGCATCCACTGTGGTCATCGACTTTAAGGGGCAGCCCTTACCGGCCGACGTTGCACACCGTTTTGGTGCAGTCGAATCCGCGCCCATCAGGATTGAGTCGGAATGGCAGCTGGATGTGGTGACCCATGAATTGCGGCTCAGCAACGTTCAGGTGGATGGCACCAGAATCGAAGATCAGGTTGTGATCGCGATTTCCACTGCTGGCGTCGCGCGATTGAACCTTGGCGAAAGGCAGTACAACCGGTTTCGTCTGCCGGACTGACGCAGCTGGCAACAGGTTTTGGAATGGCCGCTGTCTGGCATTGGACAGCAGCCGTGCGGCCGCTTAGCGACTTCCCGCCACCTGACGGGGTGGGGCGTGCTGCCCATTTTCAGCGCGTTCCGTGTGTGCCCGAGAAACGTCTCTCTGAAGAAAGCACGAACCACTGGCAAATCGGCAGAGCCGTGTTTGTTCCCTGGTGTTTTGCGAACGCGATTCAGACGTCGCAGCAGCGGATCAGGATCGGTTCTTTTCAATAGGGTCGATCGCCGGAAATCGCAACGCGGCGCATTTCGCGTCGGTGTCCGGGATAGTCGTTGAGCGCGAAATGCAGGACGGCGCGGTTATCCCAAAACGCAATGGCTCCCGGTGTCCAGGCAAAGCGGCAGGTAAAGCGTTCGTGGCTGGCGTGCTGAAACAGGAAATTCAGCAGCGGAGCGCTTTCCTGTTCGGTCATGTCCTTGAAACGGATCGTGAAGGTCTTGTTGACGAAGAGCATTTTCCGACCCGTTTCCGGATGCGTACGAACGACCGGATGTTCCATTTCGTCCCATGCTTTTTCGCTGGTTGTGACCTGCATGTTTTTCCAGTTGTCTTTGGAGCGTCCCTGGGGACCGAAGGGGCCGCGAGCGGAATGCACGGCGGTCATGCCTTCCAGCATGTTTTGCATCCCGGAAGAAAGCGCGTCCCACGCGGCAGCCTGACTGGAAAAGAGGGTGTCGCCGCCGACAGGTGGAACGTCGACCGCATACAGGATTGATCCCATCGCGGGGCATTCCTGGTGGGTGACGTCTGCGTGCCACGCTCCACCAAAATTCAGCGTCGTTTCAGCTGCTTCACGCACCACTCGGATAATTTCCGGATAGTCGGGCATTCCGGCGACAAAGTCGTGGGTTTCCAGTTCTCCGAATCGTTTTCCGAGAGCGATTTGTTGTTCGGGGGAGAGCACCTGATCGCGAAAGAAGATGACTTCGTACTTCAGCAGCAGGCTGCGAATTTCGGCAATCAGTTCGTCGGAAAGATTGTCGGACAGACAGACGCCGCTGATTTCGGCACCGAGCGAGCCGGCAATGGGGCGAGCAGTGAGTGTTGATGCAGACATGTCACTTGTTCCGGAAGCGGGTTTGTGAAACGCAGGCAGGAAACGGTGTGTTTCAGGTCAGTGATAACGTGAGTTTTCGGTTCCGTCCCACATATCGGGGTTCGAACCCAGGACATCCAGCAACGGCGCCGTGGCTCGATTCAGGTTTGTGATGATGTCTTCAGGAAGCGTGCGTTCGACGAAATTCAGATTCGCCTGCAGTTGCTGTGGGTTTGCCGCCCCAGCGATGACGCTGACGATGCCTGTTTGATGGGCGATCCATGCGAGTGACAGTTCGGCCATGGTGCAGCCTGCCTGAGCGGCGATGGTGCGAATCTGTTCCAGTGTTGCGAATGTTTCTGCTTCGCAGCCAGCTTCGCCGTGCCGTGTCTGTGAGCGTGCCGAGCTAAAGTGTCGGGATCGAGCGCGACCGTCGGGCACGTCCGCTGCGGTTGGAAATTTATCGGCAAGGATCCCGTGCATCAGGGGGCTGTACACCAGAACTCCAATGTCGTCGCGGACGCAGGTTGGCAGAATCTGATCTTCAATCATCCGCCAGATCAGATTGTACGGAAGTTGATTGGAGAGTGGTTTTTGTGACGCGGAGATGTCGGCCAGATCACCCGTTCCGGCATTGCAGACGCCAATCTGTC
>JAFMMM010000129.1 GCA_017859815.1 Planctomycetota bacterium
GCCCACTGGTTTCCGCAGCACTACTGGCTGACGTTTTTTTGGATCGGGCTGGTGCCGGTAACCTTTCGGATGCAGGTCAATTACGCGTTGGAAATTGCACCTGCTGAAAAGCATCCCGAGTACATCAGCACTCTGAATCTTTGTATGACTGTTCCCTTTCTGTTGTCGCCGATGATTGGATACGGCGTTGAACGGATTGGATATCTGATCCCATTCGTTGGGGTTGCTCTGATCGTCAGCGCTGGTGCTGTCACGACTCTGTTTCTGCCTGAACCTCGGCACGAAATTGCTCAACCGGACGGTGCCGATTCCGCCACAATATGATCTGAGAGAGACTGAGGATGGATCGGATGACACTAAGTCCGCAGGATTTCGGCACTGCAGCGGCACGCAGGAATCTGGCCGGTCACTATCGCGAACTGCTGCTGCAGGACTGTCTGCCGTTCTGGTTTCCACGCTGCATTGATCACGAGTTCGGCGGCTTTCTGCATTGTTTCGATCGGGACGGAACGCTGGTGGACACAGATAAGTCGGTTTGGGCACAGGGACGCATGTCGTGGATGCTGCTGACGCTGAGCCAGGAAACTGAGCTTGGGTCTGAGCAGCAGCGAGCTGACTGGATGAATTGGGGTGAATCGGGTCTGCGGTTTCTGCAGCAGCATTGTGTCAGTCGGCAGGAACCGGGACCAGGAGAAGTTCAGGTTTCGGACCAATTGTATTTCCAGGTAACTCGTGACGGTCGCCCGTTACGAAAACGACGCTATGTCTACAGTGAGTCGTTTGCAGCCATTGCTGCGGCTGCTCACTATGCCGCGACAGGTACCGCCAGCTCTGCGGAACTGGCGGAACGTTGGTTCAAAACCTTTGTGCACGTGAACTTCACACCGGGAATTTCTCCTGCGAAATGCTCACCCGCACGTCCGCTGACAGGGCTGGCGTCGCGCATGATCACGCTGGTAACAGCGCAGGAACTGCGACGCTGCATCGGCGATTCTGCGGAACGCTCGGGGTGGCTGCAACGCTGCATTGACGAGATGCTGAAGCTGTTTATCAGGCCGGATCTGCAGTGCGTGATGGAAAATGTCGCCCCGGACGGCGGCATCGTGGATCATTTTGACGGTCGGACGCTGAATCCGGGTCACGCCATCGAGGGGGCGTGGTTTCTCATGCAGGAAAGTCAGCAACGGGGAGATGTGACGTTACTGGAGACAGGGTGTCGCATGCTGGACTGGATGTGGGAACGTGGCTGGGATCAGGAATTTGGTGGCCTGTACAGTTTTCGTGATGTCTACAACAAGCCGGTCCAGGAGTACTGGCAGGAGATGAAGTTCTGGTGGCCCCATGACGAAGCGCTGATCGCAACACTTATGGCGTGGCGACTGACATCGGAACCACGATATCTGGAGTGGCACTGCCAGCTCTTTAATTGGGCGTTTGAGCATTTTAGCGACCCCGACCACGGCGAGTGGTTTGGCTATTTGCATCGGGATGGCAGTCGGTCCGGGACTCTCAAAGGCAATTTGTGGAAGAGTTTCTTCCATCATCCACGAGCGCTCTGGATGTGCTGGAAGATTCTGAGTGATTCCGCTTCCGAAGATCAGGCAGGCTGAAAAGCATCCAGTTGTTGCAGTTTTTCCCGCAACGCTGGAGTGTCGGTGTACGTCAGGCTGTGGATGCCCATGGATTCAGCCTGCTGGATGTACTGTTCAATGTCGTCCGTGTAGAAACATTCGCTGGCGGAGCAGTTTGCCTTCCGCAGGGCGGCCTCGAAGATGGCGGGACTGGGTTTCATCGCACCTGCAGCAAATGATGTGACCATGTCGTCAAAGAGTGTCAGGAAGGTGTAATTACGCTGAACATACTCCAGATGTGGCAGGCTGGTGTTGGACAGCAGTACGAGTCTTTTTCCGGTTGCCCGCAGTTCTTCCAGCAGCGGAATGATGGACTCGTTCAGACAGAAGATGGCCGACATGGCCTCACACAGTTCCTCCGTTTGCAGTGACGCTTCACAGGCCGCACTGACCGTCTCACAAAGCTGTTGAGCGGTGATCGTTCCGGTTTCCAGCGCTGCCAGCTGTCCCTCGGCGACGAAGATCCGTTTGACTTCGGCGGCCGACAAACCCGTCAGGGTGGCCACGTTCTGATACATCAGGTCGTGGGAAAAGTAGACAAGGACATTCCCCATGTCGAAGAAACATGTCTTGATTGTCATGGCGGTCAGGATTCCGGAGCTTGTTTTGAGCAGTCATCCCCGCGTCGGGGACAGTTGCGGCAGAGGTCGCAGCCCAGAAGGGCTGTGGTAAGTTTACCCGGCTCAGGCTTGAAAATCGTGCTGCCCGGCAGGCGGCTCAAGTTTTTCCTGCGGCAGGATGCTCATTCGCAGTGCAAGCGTTATCATTCTGAGCAGGTGCAACCGGAGTCTGTATCGTGTTCCGGCTTGTCGTTATTTGATCCGGTTGGGCAGCGGGAGGGCAGTGTGATGTGGCAGGGAATGTTGTCCGCTGTTTTGGTGCTCATCGTCAGCACTCAGACCACCACGACGGCTGTGGCGGAAACACTGACGGAGTGTCAGGAGCTGTTTCGTACCGGCAAGTATCAGGAATGTCTGACAGCTGTGGCGGCTGCGGTGGAGGAACGCAAGTACGGCGAAGACTGGCCCATCTTAAAAGTCCGTTTGGAATTGCTTCTGGGGCAATATCCGGCAGCGCTCGAATCAGCTGCTGCAGGAATTGAGCGTTACGCATGGAGTGTTCGGCTGCGCCAGATTCAATACGAAGCTGCCGTAGCCAATGGGCAACAGGACCTCGCAGCGGAGGCGCTCGCGGAAATTGAAAAGATGGTTGCGGCATCTTCGTGGCGGTACACGGACGCCGATGACCTTGTCGCGCTTGGCCGCGTTGCTCTGGTGGTTGGTGCGGATGCTAAGGCCGTGCAACAGGGCTTCTACGAACGTGCCCGCAAGAATTACTCCACGCGTCCGGATGGATTTGTGGCCGCAGCTGGTCTGGCGGTCGAGAAGGGCGACCCGCAGATGGCGGTTGATCTGCTGGAACCCGTTATGGAGAGGTTCGGCAACCAGCCGGAAGTGCTGATGCTGATGTCTGAAGCGCTGGAGGGTGGTGATGCCCAGCGTTCCAGTGAACTGCTGCAAAGTGTGCTGACCGAGAATCCCAGTTACTACCCGGCTCTGCTCAAACTGGCCGACCGTGCAATTGACCAGGAAGACTACTCCGGTGCCACGGGACTGCTGGACCAGATTCTGCAGCTGAACGAACATCATCCGGAGGCACACGCACTGAAGTCTGTGATCGCTCATCTGGAGAATCGGCCCGAGGACGAGACGGCCGAGCGCGAGGCTGCTTTGCGATTTGCGCCGAAGAGTCCGATTCCGGATTTTACGATCGGCAGAAAGCTCTCCCGCAAGTATCGATTTCGTGAGGGAGCTGCCGCGCAACGCCGGGCACTCGCGGCGGACTCATCATTCAGTCGTGCCAAAGCGCAGCTGGCAGAGGACCTGCTGAGACTGGGGAACGAGGACGAGGGCTGGAATCTGGCCGAAGAGGCAGCAGATGAAGATCCCTACAACGCAACGTTGTTCAATCTGCTGCAACTGCGTGACAGCCTGGACCGGTTTGTTCTGCTTAGCAGTGACCATTTCGAAGTCCGAATGGAATCTGCCGAGGCCCGCATTTACGGACCGACGGTGCTGGAACTGCTGGAGAGGGCCTGGGATGAAGCCACGGTGCGTTATGAATTTGTGCCGCAAATACCGGTGCGGGTCGAGATTTATCCGCGAGTTGATGATTTTGCCGTGCGAACATTCGGAATCCCGGACGTCGCCGGGTTTCTGGGAGTCTGTTTTGGTCAGGTGATTACGGCCAACAGCCCGGCCAGCAGACGCGACACACCTTCCGACTGGCAGTCGGTTCTGTGGCACGAGTTCTTTCATGTCGTCACGCTGCAAAAGACGGGCAACCGGATTCCTCGCTGGCTGAGTGAGGGGATTTCGGTTTACGAAGAGCGTCGTCAGAATTCCTTGTGGGGGCAGCGAATGTCACCGGCATACCGCCAGCGAGTTGTGGACGGGAATGTGACCCCGGTCAGCGAGCTAAGCGGGGCCTTTCTGCAAGCCGATTCCGGCGAAGCGATGAGCTTTGCGTATTATCAGTCCTCGATGGTCGTTGAGCATCTGGTCGAACGTCATGGGTTGCCCGCACTGAACGCCGTTCTGGCAGACCTGAAGAATGGCATCACAATCAATGACGCGCTGGACCGGCACTGTGGAGGGCTGGAGTCCCTGCAGGCTTCATTCACGGCTGACTTTGAAGCACTGGCCCAAAGTTTTGCCGCGGAAGCTGTCTTTTCCGGGGAGCCTCTGGCTGCTGCTGCTCCGATGACTGTCGCTGACTTGTTGAGCTTTTGTAGCGCGAACCCGGGGCATGTTCCGGCAATGATGCAGCTTTCGATGATGCTGCAGGAAGAGGGCCAGAGTGCAGAGGCCGTTGAAATTCTGCAGCGAATCATCGAGATCTTTCCTGAAGACGAAAGCACTGACTCCGCACGTACCCGGCTGGCAGCCATTTATCGGGAGCAGGGGCAGACAGAACGGGAGATTCAGCAGTTGCAGGAGCAGCTGCTTCGCTGCGCCGACGATCTGAATTCCGCCATCAGGCTGCAGGAGGTGCAGCAGCAGCGGGAGGCGTGGGACGAGGTGGTCAGGCTGGGCCAGAGGATCTTTGCAATCGATCCTTTTCGATCCGGACCGATCGAGTTGTGGGCGAATGCAGCCGAACGCACCGGTGCGGTGACATCGGGTCGGATTGCACTTCAGACTCTGGTGCAGCTGCAGTCGGATCGCGAAGTCAGGCTGCATTATCGACTGGCCCAACTGCTGCGGAATGAGAGTCCCGACGAGGCCCGACGGTTTGTGCTGCTGGCCTTGGAAAAGGCGCCTCGATTTCGGGACGCTCATGGCTTGTTACTGGAGTTGCGAACTGCGGCCGAAGCGGCCGCTGCTAAAGCGGCAGAGGCGAGGTCGGCTGAGAAGTCGGATGCAGCCGATGATGGTCAGCCCGAACCTGCGACAGAACCTGCGGAAGGAAAGTCAGCGGAAGAATCCGGTGAACAGCAACCGCCGGTTTCCGAAGACCTGCGATAGGCCGACTTTGGCCTTTCATTTTCCGGCCAGCGTCGGCAATTTAATTCGTCGTCCGGTCTGATTCGAGCGGGCTGGCAAGCGATGGCAGCAGGGCCCGCAGATCTGCGGCTGCCTGCTGCGGGCAATCAGTACCAATGACTGAGGCCGTGACAGCGATTCTGCGGCAGCCGACTGCTGTGAGCTGCGGAAGATTCCGGGTGTTAATCCCGCCGATGGCAAACCACGGTTTCGGGCATTCCCTCGCTGCCACTGAGACGTAAGGGATGCCCGGGAATTCTGAGAACGTCTTGGTTTTTCCGGGGAAGACGGGACCCACGCCAATGTAGTCCACGGGGGCATCCAGAGCGGCGTTGAGCTGCACAGTTGTGTGTGTGGACAACCCCACAAGGGCTTCGCGCCCGGTGATGTCGCGTGCCGCAACAGCGGGGATTTCATCCTGGCCAACATGAACACCGTCGGCATTGGCGGCAACTGCGAGGTCCGCACGATCGTTGAGAATAAACAGGGCCCCGGCTTCTTCACAGGCGTCCGCAATCCAGCGCGATCGACTGAGAACTTCGCGATCGGAACTGTGCTTCTCGCGCAGTTGCACAATGTCGGCGCCGCCGGCAAGGATTTGTCGCACAACCGTTTTCCACGGCAGCCGGCACAGTTCCTCCGTCACAAGCACATACAGCTGGGACTGTTGCAGGCGAAGGGTGCGGCTGCTTGTTGACGCATGATTAAGCAGTAACGGCTGTTCCAGCATATAGGTGCGGTAGCGCAGCTGCTTCATGATTGCGGCAAATTCACTGCTCAGCAGTTTCCCGAATTCCTCGAGGCTGCGAAGTGATTCCTGCACACGACGCAGGTTTGCTGTCACCAACTGTGAAGCTGCGGACCTCGTCAGCTCGCGCTGATGGGTAATTTCGGTTCCTGCATCGGTTGTGGTATCCCTGGCCAGCAACCGGCGCGAGAGCAACTGGTCGACGCTGTCGAGCTGTTCGGCCGCACAAAGTTCGTGTCGAAGGGACTTCAGTTCCGGGAGCAGTTGGGACTGTGGTTCAAAGAAGCGACAGTAATCCTCCAGGACGCGCAGCCCTTCGCGTGCTCGATTCAGGCAGGCATCGAGCACGCGATACAGCGGAGCATCGTAATCGTCTGCAGCGTTTGAGGTTGTGGCGTGATTCAGCGGACCAACGGCAGTTGCGGGTGCTGATGCAAACAGTGGTTCGTCAATGGGGATCGGTTCTGAACTGACAGTCTCCACAGGAAACAGCACGTCTGACAGTGCCGTGGGAGTAATCCCCACATACTCGAGACCCGAGCTGACCTGTTCCGACGTCTGAACGGCAGCCAGCAGCAACACACTGCTGGAGATCATTCCGTCATCTGTGCAGCGACGGGCAATTGCTTTGGCTGCATCAATCACGCTGATCAGACTGTTGGGATCATCCGGAAGAGGGTTGGCGGGATCTTCTGCGTTTGGTTCGGAATCATCCTGTTCAGCAGCGGGCAGGCGTGCGGCCAGATCTGAAAAGGGAGCAGCCAGAAGACCTTCTTCGGAGGCTCCCAGCTGTGCCAACGACGCAGCCGCCAGCGATTCATCCCGCAGCAACGCCAGTACCAGCAACACGGGCCATTCTTCGTGGGCAGCGTGACATTGATGGGCAAGACGACGACACAGGTTAACCGTGCGTTCGGCACCTGGGGTCAGGGCAGACATGCCGCGACAGGTCATTGTTCAGCTCCGGTTTGATCGCTGATTGCCAGAGAAGATTCAAAAGCTGCACGAAGATCATCCGGGATCCGACAGACCCGCTGACGGGTGTAGTCATACACCACAATGACGCAGCGTCCTTCCGCGACAATTTCCCCCTGTTGACGGCTTAGTATTGCGTGCCCGAGATCGACGCTTGATCTGCCGATTCGATCAACTCGAGATCCGATGATCACATCGTCGGGAAAGTGCAGTTGCCGGCGATAATCGCAGGTCAGTGATGCCACGATGGGGCCGGGTCCGCTGCCGGCCATGGTGACCGACGAGGGACAGGCCGCGAGGAAATCGATTCGGGCCGATTCCAGCCAGCGGAAGTACACCACATTGTTGACATGTCCGAACGCATCCTGGTCGCCCCACTGGACGGGTATTGTTGTCGCTGTGTGATACCCGTTCAGCTTGCTGCGGACTGGTTCAGAAAGTTCACTGATCAGCATGCTGGTTCTCCTGTCCTGTGAGGCTTTCGTTCAAATGGGCGTCTGAGCATGATCAGGGAGACTGCTTGTGGTCCTGCGATCGCCGCAGCATACGAAATGGTCGGGATGGGTGCAGATCAGGGCGTGGTGGAGACGGTCAGCGTGATTTGGCCGGCAGTCCGGACCGAGAGTTCCGAGTCACGATCCGCGATCCGCAGTATCGCGAGACCATGGACATCGGCGTCGGATTCACCAGTGAGAGAAGAAATGACTCCCACCGGAGCGCCGGCTGAATTCAGGATTTCTGTCCCGGGCTGAATTTGGCTCGCTCCGTCGCCGGAGATTTTCAGGTGTGTCAGGCAGCGATTGACGTGTCCCATGGCATCAATGCGAGCGATCGGTTCCTGGCCCAGATAGCAACCTTTCTGGTAGGAGATTGCCGTCTCGTTGCGACCCGCCTCGGGGGCGAGGTGATCGGAGCTGAGATCGACACCGACGATTGGAATTCGCTCTGCAATTCGAAGTGATTGAGCCGCTGCATCGGTCAGCGCCTGCTGAAGTTCCTGTGGCGAAAATTCCTGCGACTGCACGACCCCGATCAGGTTCTGCTGCTGCCAGCAGAGCTGGAACCCAATGCCACTGCCATCATGATTTCTGCCACATTTGGCGTTGGCAGGGATCAGCTGCGTCAGAGATTCCGGAAGCGTTGTCGGAGAAAAAAGAGCCGCATGGACGGAGGGACTGGCGAAGCTGACGTCCTCGGTGATCACGTAACGCGAGAGATGGTCCTGAATGGTCGTCACTTCACAGCCGCAGATGAGCAGGCAGTGTTCCTCCTGAAAGGCCAGAATCCAGCCGTGAGCAAGCACCCTGGCCCTGACATCACAGAAAAACGCTTCGGCAAGATCGCCGACGCCCAGTGAGAGCACGTCATTCGTGCAGAAATTGTGCAGAAACTTTGCACGATCTTTGCCGGTGATTCTGAGACAACCAAAAAAGGGGGTACTGCCGGGCATGCGATTCTGTTCTTTTCGGCTGATAACATGAGATAATCCTGAATCTGCCGCTGTAGCGCAGCTTCAATCGCAGGATAGTCGCTCAATTATTATGAGAAGCAGCAAGTTGACAAAAATCAGATCGATTTGTGCCAGGAATCCGCCGGGAGCGGCGAATTCCTGGTGAAGTGGCTGTTCCATGGGTTGTCAGGCCACACGAGATCTTGATTCCTGGAGCTTGTGATGTTGCGAAAAACAGTTGGGTTTTTGCTGTGTTCTTCGATGGTTGCAGGAGTGATTCTTGGCAGTGAATCGCTGAGTTACCTGCGGACGTTTGGTGGTAGTGTCAAGCGGGCGGTTCAGAGTGAAATTTCCCCGGAGTTCGAGCTGCAGAGGTTGCAGGACGAAGTTGCCGGACTGATGCCGGAAGTTCGCTCACTGCTGCGAACAGTTGCTGAACAGACCGTGGATCTTCGCGACCTGGAGAAGCAAATTGAGCAGCGGGAGCAGGAACTGGCTCTGCAGCAGAAATCCGTGCTGCAGTTACGCGGTGATTTGAAGAAAGAGACCAGTGAGTTTGTTTACGCTGCAGTGACCTGGACTCGAGCCGAGGTGGAAGCAGAGCTTGAGCATCGCTTTGCTGCGTTCTGTCGACAGGAGGAAACACTGGATCGAGACCGTCAGATTCAGGCGGCAATGCAGGGGACACTGCGAGCGAATCAGTCACGGCTGGATGCCGTTTTGTCACGGCGCGAAGAGCTTGATGTGGATGTCGCCCAGCTGGAAAACCGCCTGCGACAAATTGAGGCGGCAGAAGCTGTCAGTACGATTCATCTCGATGAAACACGGATCGCCGATGTGGAGAAAATGATCAGGCGTATGAATCATGAGCTCGATGTTCGTGAGTCCATCCTGGAGTCTGAAGGGAGACTGCTGGCTCGCATTCCCGTGGAGTCCGGAAAGTCGCGTTCAATAACGGACGTGCTGGCTGCGGTTGATCAGCACTTCGGCGACTCGTCAGAACAGACCGAGCTGCAGGAAGTGGCTACCGTTGACAAGTGAGAGCGACGGAATTGCGGCGGGTGAGTTTTCTTTGCCGACCGTGGTTATTCTGTCGGTTCAGGCGAGGAGCGATGAATGTCTCCGTGGTCTCTTTGGCAGGACCGATGTAACCTGCTTTGACCTGATCCCGATCTGCAGCCTGCAGCCGTCGCGCTGCGAAATTGAGTCAGAGAATGAAGTTCAGCTTCACTTCAGATTCCCGTCCACTCGACGGTTACACGATACGCCGACCCATCCATCGAGGTGGGTTTGGTGAAGTGTATTACGCGATCAGCGATGGCGGAAAGGAAGTCGCTCTGAAGCTGCTGCACACGAACCGCGATGTGGAATTGCGAGGCGTGAGCCAGTGCCTGAATCTTAAACACCCGAATCTGATCACAATTTTCGATGTCCGCCGTGACGCAGAGGGCGATCAGTGGGTGGTGATGGAGTATGTGAGGGGTGACACGCTGGCAGATCGGCTGGAGCACAATCCAAACGGTCTGAGCCTTTCGGAGACGGCGGAATGGCTGGATGGGATTGCCGGAGGACTCGAATATCTGCATCAGCGCGGAGTGGTCCATCGAGATCTCAAGCCAGCCAACATTTTCCGCGACAATGGTGTCGTGAAGATCGGTGATATTGGCTTGTCCAAGCTGATTTCGGAAAGCCGTCAGAGCGTCCAGACGCAGAGCGTGGGCACTGTTCACTACATGGCTCCGGAGGTGGCTCGCGGTCGTTACGGGCGCCATGTTGATATTTATTCTTTGGGTGTGATGCTGTGTGAAATGCTGACCGGCAAGGTTCCATTTGACGGGGAAACCACGGCAGAGATTCTGATGAAGCATCTGACCGATGAGCCAAATCCCGCTGCCATCCCGATGCAGTTCCGCAAACTGCTGATGCAGGCTCTTGCCAAGGATCAGACGCAGCGGACGTCTGCGGTTGCCGATCTGCGGAATGGGTTCCATATTCTGTCACAGCAATCGACCGGAGAGAGCAGAGCGACTGGGACTGATGATGGGAGACCAGCGACAGACTCTGTGGATTCCAGAGCGGCCCCGGGTACTGTCCGGACTGGACAGTTTGTCAGCACGCGATGGCTGCCCGCCTGGTTGGGGAATCGGCCGCTGTGGCAAACCGTTTGCCTTGGCCTTGTTCTGGTGTGGTTGATGCCATCCCTGCTGCGCATGATCTCGTGGCAGATACTCGTTCTGTGCGGGGCGACCTGGGGGCTTTGGCTTTTTTTTCGCAATCAGAAGGTCTCTCCGGCAGGGGATATGGCGGCTGGCAGTACGGCAGACTCGCGGGGGACAAACCGGCTCCGCCCAGGAAGGCCGCGACGTATCAGGATGACAACGGACACTGTTCGGCGAATTCCGTTGCGACAGCGAAGTCAACAGACGCTGCTTTCATCAATGCTGGCAATGGTGTTCTCCGCAGGTGTCGCCGCTTTGTTGTATCTGCTCAGTGCCGAATCAGCGGAATCACTGATTCCAGGCGTTGCGGAAGCATGTTTTTTGGCAGTCTCGGTCTGGCTTCTCTCGCTGAGTGTCCTGATCCCCGTACGGTTCATGGAAGGTCGGGGGCTGAGCAGGATGAGTCGACGTCTGGTGACCTGCCTGACCGGAATCGTCACTGGGGCTGCGACATTTTGGCTGGTGGAGTTTCTTCTGTTGTCAGATTCCTCACTGTTTCAAACATCCGGAACCGGTTGGCTGGGATGGACTGATCCAGAGGCGTCCAGATTGTTGGTTGTCAGTGAGAATCAGACGCCAACGCTTGCCGGCTTTCTGGTATTCTCCTGCGCCCTTCTGGGTTTACGGTCGTGGTGGAAACAGGCTGACAGCTTTCGCAGGACCCGACTGCGTATCTCCTCAGCATTGTTATCATCTCTGTTTGGTTGGATTCTTTCGGTCATCGTCCCGTTTCCGGCAACTCTGGGTACTGTGATTGCACTCAGCCTGTCGGTTGTCATTCAGCTGGGATCATCATGGACACCGCCTGAACAGCGGATTCTCGAACCACAGCGAAATCCCCCGCCGGAGATCGTCTAAGACGGCGATTCGTCGGGAAGGAGCGAAACGTGCCTCAAAAACTTTGGTTATGGATCTGTGAGACGGGTGCCGCAGTAATTCTGCTCGTGTTCCTGTTGCTTCTGTCCTATGCAGTTTCCGGGTCCGTACCGGCGAATTCGGAACGACCGGTCGTCTCCACCTTCAACCCGAATGTTGCAGAGCCGGATCTTGTTCCAGCAAAGTCGCCTGTGCCGACGCTGCGGATTGACAACATCGGATTGATCCGCCGGGATGAGGCGGAATCAACACCGGGAACCAGGGAGGAACTGCTGACGGAATCATTCATTGTGGCGATTCGCGAAGTGTTACCGGCGTTGGGTACTGCGATTCAGGGAATACCATTTGAAGCTGTGAAGAGCCTTAGTTTTTCCGTGGAGCTTCTATTCGGCCGCTCGACGCAGGAAGAAATCGGGGTATCGCCGCAGGTGGTGCAGCAGAGCCGACCGGCGTGGCTGGAGCAGGCTCCCGATGGAACCACAGTCTGTCAGTCAGAAACGCTCCCGGACGAAGACAGTGAGGCTCTGCTGGGGGCTGCTGTTGCCGAGGCGGTGCAGCGTCTGGTTCGTGAACGCTCTGAATTCGCCGGACAGCTGGCGGATGCAGCTGCCACCGAGCTGGCATTGCTGCCGGATGATTTTCGCTGGCGCGATTGCGTGCAGCAAACGTGGGTGGAAACAACGTCTGTGGAAACCGCTGCCGGACGTCAGCAGGAATTCACCGTTTCGTACGCACTCGTGAGTTGTCCTGAGCCGATCCTTCGGCATGCCGAAGCGGAACTGCGCAGGCAGGTCCAGTCCGCGCGGATTACGAAGGTCGGTACCGCTGCGGCGATCCTGGTCTTCGCTCAATGTCTGGTCTTCGCGGCCGTGCGGATGCCTGGTCGAGCAACATGAGTTGCATGACCCGGCAGTGCTGCTGTCAATTCTTCGCAGTAACTTTCAGGCACAGCAGCTCATGATCGTCACGCAGGTACAGCCGACCGTTGGAGATGACGGGAGCCTGACGAGTGGTTTCAATTAATGTGCAGCGTGCCAGTTCCTGGTAGCTCTCGGGACTGGCCATGGCGAGCACCAGCTCACCCTTCATGGTGGAGATCCAGAGCTTGCCGTCCGCAAGGATCAGGTTGCTCTTCCCAAAGCGGCTTTTCTTCCACATCGTGGTGCGATCGGACAGCCGAATACAGACAAGGTTTGTGATGGGGCCCGCGCTGCCCTGATTGTCGAGTGCGTAAAGGTAGCCATCGTGGACAACCGGGGTTTGCCACTCTGCTCGCAGCTGACTGTCCGTCCCCAGTGAACTCCAGACGGAGGTCGCTGCCATCTCTGTGCCCTGCTTTTCAATTTGCAGCAACACTGAGCCATGGTTTTCGCCCGCTGAGATCAGCAACTGCTGGTTGGTGAGCCGAACCGGCGTAGCGGTATTACAGTCGTACTCGGTTGGGAATGGAAAATTCCAGAACTGCTGGCCACTGGCAGGATCAAGCCCGGCTGCGCCGGCCGCGTTAAAGACAACCAGTTGTTCGCGCCCGGCGAGTGTGGTGAGCAGTGGCGATGCGTAGCCGGATTTCGCGGATCCACTTTTCCACTGCAGTTGCCCGTCGCTGATTTTCCACGCCGCAGTA
>JAFMMM010000130.1 GCA_017859815.1 Planctomycetota bacterium
CACCACCGTTCCCCACCACTCATCAATGTCGAACCGTGTGTTGAACGCGGGGTCCAAATCCAGCTCCGCTGAACTGTTCCCGTAAATCACGCCCTGCATGACGTCATAACTTCGCAGCCACCAGTACTTACAGGCTTCATAAACACTGAATGTTCCCTGGACTTTGCTGACGTGATAAAAGCTGACGGGATCTCGGGGAGTCAGTTCCCCCCCCAAACTCCACTCCTGCCCCTGATACTGGAGCACCGCGTCACCGGGGAACAGACCCTCAAACAACGGTCGACCGGTCAGCGGGCTGCCGTATTCTCCCATGGTTCCCAGCTTGATGATGGAAGCGTCCGGGGCGTGATCCCGCACGGCAAACAGCAGACCAAGCGTTCCCACGACATTGTTCTGCACGGTGCTCACGGCTCGCTCAACATCCGCCATGCTGTAAGGTGCACTTGGAATCTCGGCGAACTGAACAATCGACTCCGGCTGAAACTCCTCAATCAAAGCAGCGAGGGCGGGGCGATCCATCAGGTCCAGTTCCCGGAACTCGATTTCGACGTCCAGCTTTTCCCGCGCCGCTGCAACGCGTTCTTCCATGCTGCCGATGGGGGTAATGGAATCCGCACCACGCTCCGCAACCAGGTCTCTGCGCATCATGTTGTCGATGCCCAGCACCCGACAGCCCTGCCGCGCCAGCTTCAGAGCCAGAGGCCAGCCCAGATAGCCGTCCATGCCAAGAATCAACACCTTCATTCCGTCCAGCAAGTAACCGTCCGGAGTCTCTTTCCACTCGCTGCAGCTCTCAAACGTGATGGAGTTGGGATCGAAGTAACCAATCTCCGGACGGCGGCGACATTCCACCACCAGTTGCCCCTGAGCCGCCTTGCGAAATGCAGCCTGGCCGCAGGCACGAAAATCCACGTGCCCCTTAAATTCAACCGCCGGGCAACTCCAGCAGGTCTGACCCGCGTTATGACATCCTGTATTCGTCATGGTTCTTCCAGTTCTGTCCGGTGATCGTCATCGCAAACATCCATTCACTCGCGATGCGACCGTCAAAAATTTTCAGCTCCCGGCCTCGCCTACGCAGCCCGCCGCAAACTCTGCTCGCGTGCCGGCAGGATCACATCCAGCACATTCTCTACCTTCATGTCCGCCGGTATCTCACCATGATTCTCGCCGCGAACAAAAAACGAAGATTCTTCGTAAGTGTGACGGCCGTTAATCAGCGTTGGCTCAATCAGGTCACTGAGATTCAGACGGCCACTCAACGCCACATTCTCGGCAGGCATTCCGATCAGATCCGGGGCACGGTGCGAAAACGGTCCGCTGTAGGCATCACCACCACGCACGACTTCAGCTGTCACCGGGGCTCCCGCCACAGAAACGCTGCCCAGCCACTGTGTTAATTCCTGCATCAACTCCTCAGCCTCGTCGTCCGTGACCCGACCGTTCGGATAACGGCCCTCGCGATGCAAATAAATCCGCCCCGGGTCCATGGCAAAGGCTTTCGTCTCCGGAAGCATGTCACCATACGAAGGACGATCTGACGGCTTCAGCTGCAGGTACCCGGCTTCTGCCAGCAGGCAATTCAGATTCACACTGCGAAGCTGGCGGGCAAATCCATGATCGGAGACGGCAGCCAGTGTCGTACGGTCGTCCAGCCGCTCCAGAATTCGACCAATCTCCCGATCCACCTCGTGGTAGAAGTCCAGAAACTCCTGGTGATGCGGTGACGAGGAATCTTCAAAGTCCTCCCACAGATAATGATTCAGCCGGTCAGTACCGGTGAAGACATACATCACATTCTGCCACGGTTCCGCATCCCAGTAGTGATGCAGTGCCTCGCAGCGGATTCGCATGACGTCGAGCAGTTCCCGGACAAAACGTGACTTGCCCTTTTCCACCAGCGACATGTCTGCGTCGACCGAATACTTCTGCTCATTGAGCCACGGAAATGCATCCGCCGGATAAACTGCCCGCTTCAAATCCAGCGCAACAAAGCCGGAAACCAGCATCCCGTTCAGCGGTTGGGCAGGATAAGTCTGCGGAACATTCAAAATCAGGCTCGGCCCGGCATCAGGGCGAGACCAAAACGGGGCCGCGCGAAAGGTTCGTGACGATGTGAAGCCCAGCGTGTAGCTGCCGTCCAGCAGGTCCGTAAACCCAAAAACGTTGTGCCCGCCGGAGTTCTCCCCCGTCACAATCGATGCCCAGGCAGCCGATGAGACCTCCGGCAATGCAGACTTCATCGGCACCAGTGTGCCGGTGCGCAGCAACTTCTGGCTGTTTGGCATCACACCGCTGTCTGCCAGCTGCTGCCACATCCACCGCGGCAACCCGTCAATTCCCAGCAGAAACAAATCCATCTGCTTTGACCCTTCCATGATCCTGTTGTCGAAGACACCTCATGTGCCTCGTGCCCTGACCCTGTCCGTCAGAGATATCCCAGTTGCCGTAACCGCTCCGAAACAGCCTCAGCGTCCTCTTCATCCATAAAAGCACTGGCGTCGCAGTCGGCCGAAAGTCGCACCAGAAGATGCCGAATATTGGCACCACTCAAAGCTGCTGCCGCCTGTTCGGCAACGGAGCTGTCGGGGCCGCAAACAACCACCACCCGATTGATCTCGTGATCCGGCAGGATCCCGGCCAGCTCTGTTGTCAGGCCTTCCTGCCAAACAAGCTGTCCGGTGGTCTCCGAACACCGCAATTGCCCATTCTGCTCCGTCAGGTACATCACTCCAGGTAATGTGTTCAGAACCTCAGAGGAAAGGTTGAGAATCAGATCTCCAGCCAGCAGCAGCTCGGAAATCGCCAGCGGAGTCGCAGTGCATTCTGTGCTCATTTTCACCATCCATGGTGCTGGAGAAGCAATTCTTCTGACCGAAAACGCCGGTCATGGGCGCTCTCGGGAGACATACCCCTGACCGCGCAAAGACACGCACCTCGAGGCATAGCACGGAATGTAGTCTTCGGCGGATTCTGACACAACAGCGGATTTCGCCGCAGATCCTGCCGGTTTCGGTCGCAACACTTCCCCGCGTTCATCGCCCCTGTCCCCTCACCGAGCAATCAGCGCACGCGAAGTCGCAGTTTTCACAGCTGATCAATGGCTCGCCTGTTGCAACTGGGAATAATTCCGCCAAAATGGCCGAATTCGTCCCCGAACAGCCAAGCAGTGATTCCGCCATGCCCTCTGAATTTGCCGTCCTGAAAGAACGCTCCGGTCTCTCTCTGGCCGACCTCGAACAGCGGCTTGGTATCTCGTCACGCACCTTGCGTCGCTACGAATCGGGTCGCAGTCGTCCCAAACCTCCGGTGATGGAGCTGATGCGGAATCTGGCTGCCACCCTTCCACCACAACCGATTCATGCCAATGCCTTCCGCATGATTGATTTGTTTGCCGGGATCGGGGGATTGCGCAGGGGGTTTGAGTGCATTGGTGGCCGCTGCGTGTTCACCAGTGAATGGAACGAAATGGCTCGCAGGACGTATGTGGCCAATTTCCACGACGACGAAGACCACGTTTTTGCCGGCGACATTACCGCTGTTGCAGTCGAGGAGATCCCGGCGTTTGACGTCTTGCTGGCCGGATTTCCCTGCCAGCCCTTTTCCATTGCGGGTGTCAGCAAAAAGAACTCACTCGGCCGCAGCCACGGTTTCCAGTGTGAAGCTCAGGGCACCCTGTTCTTCGACGTCGCCAGAATCATTGAGCATCACCGGCCGGCGGCATTTCTGCTGGAGAACGTCAAGAATCTCGTCAGCCACGATCGCGGCAATACATTCAAAGTGATTCACCGCACCCTGACCGAGGAGCTGGGCTACACAAATTTGCATTGGCGAGTGATTGATGCGAAGTCGTTTGTGCCGCAGCATCGCGAACGAATTTTCATCGTGGGATTCCGGGAAGACAACGATTTCAGCTTTGACGATCTACACATCCCCCGTCCGGACCACGGTCCGCGGATGGAGACGGTACTGCATCCGGAGGATGGTTCCGAAGCCGCTGACAGCCATTTCACATCAGGTCCACAGGGGACCGTGAATCCCAAATACACACTTTCCGACAGACTCTGGCAGTACCTCCAGGATTACGCCGAAAAGCATCGCCGCAAGGGGAACGGCTTCGGCTTCGGGATGGTGGATGCGCAGAAAGTTGCCCGCACACTGTCCGCTCGCTACTACAAGGATGGTTCCGAAATCCTGGTCCGCCGCCCGAATGGCAATCCCCGCCGCCTGACTCCGCGGGAGTGCGCTCGACTGATGGGTTTTGAACGTCCGGGTGAAGCCCGCTTTCGAATCCCGGTTTCGGACACTCAGGCGTATCGCCAGTTTGGAAATGCCGTGGTTGTGAATGTGGTTGAAGCTGTTGCTCGACACATGAGCCCGTGGATTCCGGCCAGTGCGATTGACCCGCTGCAGCCGGAACTGCCTTTCCGCGGCGTCATCACGGAAACAGCCTGAACTGCTTTGAGAGACATTTCGAGCGAGCAGAGTTATCGTCAACGAAGACCGCGCGTTATTTTCCGGAAGGACATTCCAGTGACCAGCACTTCCTTTCCCACCGCACTGTCAGCCCGACGTATTCCGCCTGGGCAGTGTCACCTGCTGAGTGCTCTTTTGGCTGTCTTTTTACTCACTCAGCACACACTGGCAGATTCCGACAAACAACAGCCGAACATTTTGTGGATCGTCGCTGAGAATTTTTCGAATGACTTTGGCTGCTGTGGGCAGGCGGGAGTTGCGACCCCAAACATCGATCGTCTGGCTGCAAATGGGGTCCGCTACTCCAGTGCGTTCTCCACCTCTCCCGTCTGTGCCCCCAGTCGCTCCTGCTTTATGCTCGGCATGTATCAGACGACAACAGACACGCACCATATGCGTTCTCACCGTGATGATGACTTTCGGCTTCCACCCGGGATCCGACCATTGACCCATCGTTTACGCGATGCAGGCTACTTCACGGCGAATATCACGCACATCGGCGATCTGCGTGTGGGAACAGGCAAACTGGACCTGAATTTCGTCAACGAAGGCGAACTGTACGAAACAGCGCAGTGGAACGACCTCGAAGCCAAACAGCCGTTCTTCGCTCAGATCAATCTGCCTGAAGCGGAGTACGACATTTACGATCGTCGCTCCGCGGAAAAACCACGAGTGCCATGGGTGGGTGAAGAGTGGCATCCGCAGGTTGCCACGGAGAACAATGTGAATCCACCGCCGTATTATCCGGACCACCCGGTCGTGCGGCAGGAATGGGCTCGATACCTGAATTCGGCCAGTGGAGCTGATGTGCGGGTGGGACAAATCCTCACCAAATTGCGTGAACAGGGCCTCGATAACAACACCGTCATTATGCTCTTTGCCGACAACGGAAGACTCACCGCTCGCGGCATTCACTGGCCGTTTGACCAGGGCCTGCGAGTACCGTTGATCATTCGCGATGCAGCGAGCCGCCCAGTGCTGACCGACCATGAACCAGCAGGAACAGTCAGTGATCGCGTTGTCAGCTTGCTGGATCTGACCGCTACCACCCTGGCTTTCGCCGGAATCCCGCGTCCTGCCGGGATGCAAAGCCAGGTGTTTGCTGGTCCGGAAGCGGCCCCGCCGCGAACCTACGCTTTCGCAGCGCGAGATCGCATCGATGAAACGGTCGTGCGGATGCGATCCGTCCACAGCAACCGCTATCACTACATTCGCAACTATACGCCGGGGGCAGGCTTTGAAACGCTCAACCGCTACAAAGAGAAGTGCTTCCTGGTCAAACCCCTGATGCGACAGCTGAAGGCCGAAGGACGCCTGTCCGGTCCCGCACTGCAGTTGATGCAGCCGTTCCCCAACGAAATGCTGTTTGACACGACGTCCGATCCGCACGAGATCCACAATCTCGCCTCATCAGCAAATCCTGAACACCAGCAGGCTCTGCTAAGCCTGCGCACAGCACTGGACACCTGGATGGTGGAAACGGCAGACCGAGGACACATCGCCGAACCAGCAGAGGTTGTGGCGCCGTTTCTGATGGAAATGCACCACTGGTTTGGCACCCCGGACTGGGCGACTGATCAGTTGCCCGACTCGCTGAAGTAGGCAACCTGCCGATTGTGTCAACAACGCCAGGACTTCTCTGATTACTTTTTGGGGCCATCTACTGTTGATGGGGCCACCCAATGTTGCAGAGCGATTCCGCGTGATTGAATCTTCTGCATGAGGTCAGCGGACACGTCGGGAAGTCGATGCGTGTGCAGCGGCAGACGGCATGGTTCTGTGATGAGCGGATCTCGATGTCATTACCGCGGCCTTGACGTGCGTTCAGTGCGCGGCATCAACATCGCTGCTGGCGATGATCAGCGACGGGCTTTTGATTCGTGGGCATTGAAACGGCGGGCGGCTGAGCGACGAGAAAAGGCTTGCTGCCTGCGGTGGCCTTTTGGCAGGGCTGTGTCCACCGTTGGTATGCCAGGACTCTCGCCGACTGAGGTGAGCCAATGAAGTCTCCTCAGGTCGCCTGGATCACGCGGTTGAGGACCGACTGGAACGTCGGAAATGGCAGGCTGCACCGGGTGACAGGCGGTCAGATTCGCGGTCACAGTTTTGCTCGGAGTTTCCCCCAGTCCGTGGATAGACTGGGGAAGGGGAGAAGTGCGCTAGACAGGACTTGAACCTGCACGGATTGCTCCACACGCCCCTCAAGCGTGCGCGTCTGCCAATTTCGCCACTAGCGCTTTTTTGCTGAGTTGATTCAGCTGCGTGTCTTCCCGTTTTTCCGCTGTTGTGATGAAATGGCAACGCTGCTGCGAGCACGATTTCCGAAGCATTGCGGAGGAAAAACACGGAGTCGGTGTCGAGGCTGAACCCCGTCCGACGGTCGGGAGTTTAGCACGCCGCAGGAGAATAGCAATCAGATCGTGCCTGATTCGGCCAGAACAATGCTTCGATCGGGAGGATTACCAAAACCAAAAACGATTCCAATGAGGTCTGTGAGGGCTCGGTGGATCGAGGTTGCGCCCCTGCCGTGTGCGGCAGAAATTCGGTCACGTTGTCCCGAGAGACTGTCGTTTCCAGGCGATGATGTCATCGAGGACCTCATCGAGAGTTTTTTCCGGCTTGCGGCCAATTGTCGAGTTCAGCAGATCAACACAGGGGACGCGCCGCTGAACGTCTTCAAAGTCGTCGCTGTAGGCTTTGTTGTATGGCAGAAAAGTGATTGAAGAAGTGGAACCGGTGCGGCTGATGACACGTTTTGCAAGTTCCAGAATCGACACGGGCTGATCGCTGCCGATGTTAAAGACCCTGCCGCCCGACTCCGGATGAGCGGTCAGCGCCGCAACGCATTCGACGATTTCAGCCACGTGAGCAAAGCAGCGGATTTGTGAGCCGTCATCGTAAACGACGACAGGTTCCTGCTTCAGCGCAGCTTCCACAAATCGAGGAACAACCATCCCGTAGTTTCCAACCTGCCGCGGGCCAACGACATTGAAAAACCTGCCCACCGTCACTTTGACGCCGTATTTCTGGTGGTATGCGAGAGCGAGGAATTCATCGATGGCCTTGGAACAGCCATAAGCCCATCGCGGTCGGCTGGTTGGGCCAAGATGCAAGTCGTCTTCTTCTGTCCAGCTTTCGCCCGGGTTCTTTCCATACACCTCGCTGGTGGATGCAAGAAAAAATCGACTGACCTTTCCCTGCACAGCAAGCCGCAACAGCTGTTCGGTCGGATAAATGTTGGTTTCGATGGTGCGGACCGGATCGTCAGCAACCAGTTTCACACCAACTGCAGCAGCCAGGTGATAGATTTCGTCAACGTTGTGAGCGGCTTCGGCCAGGGCGACTGGATCGGTGATTGATGCATTCTGAATCCGCAGTTTCGGGTGATCAGCCAGATGCGTCAGATTTTCGGCACGACCTGTCGACAGATCGTCCAGGACCACAACTGTGTTGCCCTGCTGCAGCAGATGTTCTGTGAGATGGCTGCCAATGAATCCGGAGCCGCCGGTAACCAGGCTGGTTGGCATAATGTTGCTGCGATCGGGTCTGAAAAGGAAAGAAACAGACAGCCGCGGTATCTCAATCTTCCACAATTGGTCCAAGCTGGCTGCGTCGAAGCCCGTCTGCTGACGAACTCACACGCAAAGAATAACCACAGATTGTCCTTGTTTCGACCGCAACGACGTTGAGTTTTTCACCCTTTCGGCGGCCGCTTATGGTCAACGTAGGCAAGCGACCGTGTTCGCCAGACGAATCTGTCCGAGGTCAATGTCCAAAAAGACGTCTGGTTTCGAAGTGAATGAAGACCGTTTGGGACGCGGTTCGGAATTGAGTTTCAGTGCTGAAACATTTTGGATAGTCAGTTTGTTCACTGTGCTTAACAATTGTCCGTCGGTCGATCGCGGGTACAGCAGGGGGCTTGTGTCGTAAGGTGTTTTGTCAAATGGATTTGCGTGTGATTCAGTACGGGTCCGGTTGTACCGGTTGTGCTGATTGTCGGTGTGGTACGGGTTATGCATCTTGTTACACACCTCAGGGATGTTACGGTTATTTGAGTTCCGTGGCGTGAGGATGACCCGCTCCAGGGTATCCCTCCGCCTGCGTGAGACTGGTAGCCGGCTTGCATTCTTTGAGAGAGAACCGGGGGGCGTGAGAAACCCTCTGGCAGAAGCATGCTTCTGTAAACACGGAAAAGCGGTACAGGGAAGGCCTTTGGGCCAGCTCTGTACCGTTTTTTTTTGCTTCGCGCTCCCGATTGTGGAGTCCGGTCGGTGAGGAGTTGAGATCTGCTCACCGCGGCGACTCCGATCCGGCCGTGTCGCGGCTGTTGAGACGTCTTTCCGGCCAGCATTCGCTCTGAGAAGTCCTCTCGATCACTCCCTCGGCGCTAGCCAGACGCTCTGTCTGTTCCACGCAGGATCGCAGTGCCTCCGTCGATATTGGGCAGCCGTTGCGGCGGAATTGCCCGGGGCGTTGTTGATCCGAAATCCTGCAGGGGGCCGCTGGACGTGTCCGCAAGCTCCTTCACGGTTCGCCGATGATCCCCATCGCTGGCGTCGTTCTCGCTCGACTCAGGCGGTTCGTGACTTGCCCTTGTCGGCACGCGCCCATCCAGCCATGCCCGTCCCGCCCTGTGAGATGGGTTAATCCAGGTGAGCACATGTAAAGCTTGATCTTTACAGAGTGTAAAGAGGCCTGAGCGCTGACTGCCGTCGCTGGTGCAGGTTCGGTGGCCAACTCTTTGTTGTAAATCCCTTTTTTCAAAAGGCTTACAGCGGGGATTCCGGTTGTACCGGTTGTAGCGATTATACGCGTGGCACGGATTGTGTTGGTTTCAACGGTTGTTGTGACTGTATCGGTTCTGCGGATTGTGATGACAAGCCTGCTGGAGCTCCGGCTGCCTCCGGGGAGCGTTGGGTGCCAGTGGATTTGGAGCACCGTTCACAGACCGGCTCGGTTCACTGCGAGAGAGAAGCGGACGGCTTGAGAAACCGTCCTCCGCCGAGGCAACTCGGCAGCACACCGATGCACGGGCGGGGAGTGGAATAGGGGTATTCTGCTTCCCGCTCGCATCGCCCCTTGCCGCGTTCCCAGCAGGCGAAGTCCGCGTTGGACGTGATCGACGTCTCGGGCTGCTGCAGCGGACCGCCCACACTCCTTTGGCACTGTCAAACTGTGCCGCCAGTCATTCATTGCTGCGATCGTTTGTTGAGACAGCGTGCTGAAGCTGGGGAGCATCTCGCTCGCGAGGAACCAGGTCACGGACCTGTTCAAAACGCAGGACTGCAGACCTTTCGACCATCATCTTGTGGTCGGCGAGGCAGCAGTTCGCCCAGCCGAAGGATGAAGAAGGATGTTGAAGAAATACCTTGAGATGTGGAGGGACGAGACCGGTGCGCTGATTTCCGGCGAATTGGCACTGGTCGCAACAATCGCTGTCACCGGAGCTACAGCAGGGCTGGTTGCGCTGCGGGATTCGGTGACGTCAGAGATGGAGGACCTTGCAGGGGCCTGGTCCAGTCTTGACCAGTCTTATTCGTACTCCGGGCATATGGTCGGACGTGGCAGGACTCCAGTCGCCTGGACCGCAGGCTCAGGCTGGCGTGACGACATGGTTGGATCTGCTGGAGCGGCTGCTGCGGAGATGACGGACGAAGACATTGACGGGCTGGAAGATCAGTCTTCCGAAGCGGCCAGTGTGCCCGGTTCCGTGCCACCGATCCCGACCGATTCGGATCGCCCGGGAAAGTCCCGCCAGCGACCTGAAAAACGCAGGGCAAAGCAGCCGGCTGAAGCAGGCTCTGACAGTTCCGCAGTCGGCGACTCTGCAGCTTCTGACGCGTTCGCTAGCGCCGCTGGTGCATGGCAGACCACAGCGATGCCGTTACCGGGGGACAAAGTTCGAACTCGTTATGCAGCGGCGCATGCCGTGAATTCTGCCTCTGATGTCGTGGCGGTCTATCCGAACTGCTGTTCTTGTGGGAATCCTCGCTGCACCGCGCACCATGGCTGGCCAGCTGGCAAAGATATCTGCACCGGGGTCGGCGAAGTACGTGTTTCCGATGTTTACCTGAGCCCGAAGCCCTGTCCACAGGGTGTGCTGAACGCGGCGGTTTACTGGGGGCATGTCAAACCCCGCAAGCCGTGGAAACACTACAGCTACTATCCACATTACTTCGAGCCACTCTACGGCTGGCAAAACGCGATTCCCGTTCAACCGGCTGTGCATGGGCATGCGCACGGTGTGATCCATCACCACGGTGAGGTGATTGTACCCGCTGATTCTGAACAGCCTGCCGTTCCTGCTGTACCGCACTCGTCAGTTGCTCCGGCACCGGTAAATGCGGTTGCCACCACGACTTTCCCGGCTGCTGCCGTGCCTGTTCCGGCGATGCCTGTGAACGCCGTGCCTTACCTTTCGGTTCCCGCTGTTCCGGTCTCGCATCGCAACAGAAGGGCGTTACCTTATTACGTCGCTCCACCGAATCAGCATCAGCCGCGTTTTCCGGACAGCGTCTGGAATCAGTAGACGGTGATGCAACGCAGAGACATGTCGAGAACCCTTCGGCTGGTGGTGTCGCTCAGTTTCGGCTGAGCGGCACTGCTGCGTTGATACGCAGCGCCGCTGCTGCCGCCAGAAGATTTACGGCGGCACAGGCCAGGAATGCATACTCCCAGCCGGAGTCCTGCGGTGCTCGTGTGATGACAAATGTAAAGAACATGGGCGACACCGCTGCTCCGAAATTGCCCCACATGTTGCCCCAGCCAACAACACTGCCCACGAATTCTCCGCCGACATCCTGCCCATAAGCCCAGATTGCGGGGGTTCCCAGGTCGGTCGCAAAACCGACGATCGACAACAACAGAGTTGCCGAAATGGCGGAGTCGCAGTAGGGCAGAGCAACAAACGCTGCCACCGTAAGCAGCCGCGAGATCACCAGCGCCACAGAACGTCCTCGACGACGTCCCAGCAGTCGGGTTGCGGTGTCCGTGAATACACCGCCCAACAGCAGTCCGATAATTCCCGCCGCCAGAGGCAGACTCTGCATCCAGCCCTGATCCTGCTGGGTGGTTTGAAATGTTTCACTGAGATATTGGGGAAGCTTAGTGACCAACAACGCCCAGCCCAGATTCGTCGCAAACTGAACAAAGCAGTTCATCCACATGGATTCGGACGAAACCAGCGCTTTGATTGGAGGGGGCAGATTCTTTGCTTTCGGGGTCGACCGGGCTGCAGAGTCGCCTTCGCGAATCAGCCGTAACTCGTCTGCGTTGACTCCCGCATGTTGCTCCGGACGGTCTCGAAACAGCCAGACGAAGACAAGTGCCAGCAGGCATCCCAGGCCGCCATAAACAGCCATTACCGGCCGCCAGCTGGATGCGGCCGCACGGGCATCGCCCGGAAGTGCGAACCAGTCTGCTTCCCACGTCCAGAGCAGCATCAGCTGGACAGTCAGCAGCGGCGCGAGTGCACCACCGATTCGACCGCCCACTGCAACAAAGCTGCTGGCGAGCCCTCGGGAACGCACAGGAATCCACCGGCTGACTATTCCGGCGGCGAGCGGATAAGCCCCGGCCTGAAACAGACCTGTCGACATTCTGAGTATCAGCAGGACAGATAATGACGGTGCCAGCGCCATCAGACCGGTCGTAGCGGACCAGAGCAGCAGGTAGGCCGCAAGCATCCAGCGAGCGCCATATCGATCACCCAGCCAGCCCGCGGGAAGCTGAGCCAGTGCGTAAGTCCAGAAGAACAAACCGAGGACATAATCGAGCTCGTCGCGGGCGATATTCAGATCTTCAACGATCGTTTCTCCGGCCGGGCTGATGCAGACACGATGCAGGTACAGCATCACTGCAATTCCGGTTGCCAGGGCCACCATGCGAAAACGAACAAGCGTGGGGCGTGGAGTGTCTGAGCCGACGTCGTGCAGGGGGCTCGGGGCCGGACTTACAGAAGATGGGTTAGCCTTCGGCATCTGGAGTCCAGTCGTTGAGAGGATCGAGCGGATACAGGGGCCTGCGGCGGCTCTGCCACTGAAGTTGGGTCAGATCGGCAGTCGTTGCGCCAGTCGTGTTGACTCGGATCAGGCAGCTGCAGACGGATTCGTAGGCAGCCGTGGGAGCGTGAACACCCTTTAAAATAATTGCAGCGAAATCTGCAGGGGTCAAACCCTGGGACAGTATCTGCTGCAGACTGAGCGGGGCGACCCGCAGTGTCGTGGCCACGACTGTCAGGCCACGAGCCCCTCGCAGGACTGCAGTGAGTCCCTGATCGAAATCCGAATAGCCACCGTGTCTGGGCTCGCTCTCCTGAAATTTTCCGTCCGAGATCGAGATGACGGTCCATTCATCAATCACAGGATCACCGTGCCGTGCAGGATCCGTCTTCCCCCCCACCGCAAGCTGCAGCGTGGCACCCGGCCCGGCCGAGGCAGCGGCAGCTGCACTTTGAGGATCTGCCAGGACTGCGAGGCATGGTCCGGATCCGGATTCCAGCCAGGCGTGTGCCAGAATT
>JAFMMM010000511.1 GCA_017859815.1 Planctomycetota bacterium
GACCCAGCCCGCAGCGTGTGCCCCCAGGTTCCGGAACGGTTGGATTTGATCATCGACAAAATGATGGCCAAAGAACCTGCTCACCGCTACAAAAGCTGCAACGAGCTGTTGAAAGATCTCACGGCCCTCGGGCTTCATTCTGAAACATTATCATTCATTCAGGATGCCACCCAAAGTTCATCCCCGATCGGGCGGTCAGCATCGTCTACTCCTGCTGCAAAGACAGGTGCATTTCAAAATACACAAATGAACCAAACGGGATTTGGCAACCCGGAAACTGGCACCACACGCATGTGGTTCATCCAGTTCGAAAATGAAAAAGGCCAGCCAATGGTCGAAAAGCACACGACCGGACGTGTGCTCAAGATGCTGGCCGCTGGGACGATTACTGCGAAGGCGCGTGCCAAAGCCTCGGCTGATGGCACCTATTATCCGCTGGCACAGTTCCCGGAATTTGCCAAGGCCGTGGAAGACAGTGTCGCACGCCGCACGGCAGCCATCCGCAAAGAAGACATGAAAAGCCTCTACAGTCGCGTCGATCGCGACCAGAAGCGATTCTATCTGAAGCGGAAGGTCAAGGACGTCTTCCGGAATTTGGTGGGGGCAGCATCATTGATTCTGCTGCTCATCGCCATCGCGGTCATTGCTATTCTGGCCTGGCAGTATGGCCAAAGCTTACCGGGAAAAGTAGCAGAGATGATTGGTTTCGGCAGCCGTGCCGATGCACCAATCACAGCACCGGAAAACGAGACTCCGGTCCAGGACAGCGACATCATCCCGGATGGACGTCTTCGCGGTGGCTGATCACCAGCTGGGCAAAGCTCTCGGTCCCGATCATCCGATTCTGCAGTAAAGCCGCTCGCCGAACCTCGTTCCCACTCTTAGTCGCGATACCAGGTCCGCTTGCAACAGGAACAGACTGGAGACATACTTCTGCAGCCAACGGCAGACCTGCCGTTGGCGGTCAACGTATCTCGTTCGGGTACGGACAAACCATGCATGCGCCCGTAGCTCAGCTGGATAGAGCAACGGACTTCTAATCCGTAGGTCGGAGGTTCGAATCCTCCCGGGCGTGCTTCCTCTGGTCACCGCTTGACCAGGCACCACCAGTTGACTCTCAACGGCGGTAACAACGCCTCATCAAAAGCAGCGTGATAACGTGCTCTCTGGCAACGACTTATGTCAATTGCTGCATGAGCAAGGCTCTTTGAGTTGATCGCCACTCTTGATCGCAGGCCGCTGACTGCCGCCAAAGTTCGAACTCCGGCACCGCCGCTCTCAGACTCTCTCCCATTTCGGGCCGCGTAAGTTAGCGATGTCGCGTTTGGTTAGTGCGAATGTGATTCGAACCCATGTCATTGATGGAATGAATCAGTCACTCTGAACAAAATCCAAGCATCAATGGCTAAGGCATAATTGCGACGAATGGTGCATCGGTGAAAGGACCGAGGCGACTTGCCTGCAAGCCAAAATTTGGTCTTGAGATGCAACCGCCAGCACGAAGAAATCGCGGTTTGTGCGGTCGGGTTGGCTCACCGCTGCGTGTTACGCGATGTTTATGTTGTAAGCTCCGTGTCCTGGATGCGGGCCTATTCGCGGCGTTTTCGAGCAGCCGTGCGAAAACAGGCAACAAGCTCTGTGAGCGAGGGCTTTGTCATTGTCCGCCCCAAAGATTTCTTGATTTCAGATGAAATCTTGTCCCCATTCCGACGCCGAGCGACAGTATCGAGTGTGTGATTAATAGGAACACTCGATTTGTCGAATCAGAAAGCACAGCTGGCGTTTGAGATTCTGGCCCGCGAAAACTCGCGGATGCTGACGGCCTACCTGCGCACTTTGGTTGATAACGAATCCGTCGTTGATGATCTTTTCCAGGAATCGATGCTCGTAGCGTGGCGGAGACTCGACGAATGCGACCTTTCGCGACCGTTCGGACCATGGTTGCGGGGGATTGCTGGCCGACTTGTGCTGGCGCACTACCGGAAACGAAAAACGTCGCCGGTCTTTATGAATGAAGCTCTGCTCACACACGTGGACCAGCAGTTTGAGTCAATCTCAATGCGGCCCGGCGACACCTGGGACGAAAAGGTTCTGGCGATTCGAGAATGCATTGCTGGCTTATCAGCATCCCATCGAGCTGCGATTGAGGGACGATACTTCGACGAACTGAAAACATCGGCACTAGCAGAACGTCTCGACATTTCATTCGAGGCGTGCAAGAAGCGTCTGGTGCGTGCCCGAGGCCTGCTGGCTGAGTGTCTTGCGCGAAAGGGAATTCTGACGGAGGCCGGAACATGACACGCAACGAACACGAACCGATGTCAGACTGGCTTGATGCTGGTGAATTTTCTGAAGACTCCACTGACAAACCTGCTACGGATCACAGCCCGTTGACCAAACAACTGGTCGTGCATGGATTGTTGCGAGATGCGGCTCGACATGACGACGCAGCTGAAAAGAAACGCATCGAACGCTTGTTGGCGGAGATTGAGCGGCAAGGCGGGGCGAACAATGCTCGATCAGATGCAACCGTAAGCGGCAGTAAATCTGCCGCAGGAACGCAGCGACGCGGAAGTAGAATCTTTGCGATTGCAGGTTCGCTTGGCGTGGCGGCTTGCTTGTTAATCGCGTTTGTCGTGCTGCGTCCAAGCACTCTGAGTGCTGCTGAGGCACTGGAGAGGATCATTCAGTCCGCTGCCCAATCCATTGATCGAGCATACGAAATTCATGTGCTCGAAGAATACGGGCAGCGACGGAAGCCGGAGAATCTCTCGGAACAACAATGGCTTGCAGAATCCAATGAAAATGTCGACGGAGCCATGCTGTATGTCGGCGGAATAGATCGACACGTGTTTGTGCGCTCGTTGAATGATGGCCGACAACGGATGAGCGGCTGCGACGGCAACGAAAGTTGGGCGTTTCGCGACGATGGTCCTGTTCGCGTTAGCGACGATCTGACGCGATTTCGCGGGAAGATTCCGGGGCAACAACAGAGCATTGCTTTTACCGACCTCTATTCGCAGCTGACGCTGCTGCGTGATGGCTACGATGTTGAGTTAAGTGAGGACACGGATCGACAAAG
>JAFMMM010000131.1 GCA_017859815.1 Planctomycetota bacterium
TTTTCCCGGAAGGTTGGTTCTGCGGCCTCCGGCCGTTCGGCGTTTGACTTCCGTCACCGCCTCGCGGCTGGCCTGGCGGGCCCGAGCTGCAAGTACCATTCGTCCAAGAACAGCGTCGGCGAGTGAGGGGTTTGCATTGAGCCAGTTTTCCAGTGCCTGCCGAACCACGGAATCAACGGCGGAAGTCAGTTCGGGATTATTGAGGCGATCTTTGGTCTGGCCCTGGAACATCGGGTCGCTGATAAACACGCTGAGGACACTCAGCAGTCCCTCACGGATGTCTTCGGAAGTAATGGTGACGCCACGCGGTTTGAAGTCATGCACGTCCATATAGTTGCGGACGGCTTTCACGACTCCGGCTTTGAGTCCGTTTTCATGGGTGCCACCAGCATGTGTGCGAATACCGTTGACGTAACTGCGGATGGATTCGTCGGTGGAATCGGTCCACATTAACGCCACCTCAACGCGGGCGTCAGCATCATCCCGGATGACGGAAAAGACCTGCTCATGAGCGGGTTTTCGGCCGGAGTCAGTCGTCACTTTCCGGATGTATGAAAGGATTCCATCCGGATGGTGAAGTTCGTGCGTTTCCTTCCTGGGTTCGTCATGGAAGATGATTGTCAGACCACCGTGAATATAGGAGATGTCTTCGAGGTGCTGACGGATGGTGTCGCTGTTGAACTGTGTGCGACGGAAGATGCTGTCATCGGGCCGGAAGAAGATCCGGGTTCCATGTCCGCGAAACGGCTTTACTTTACGAACCTTCCCGGTGGGAACGCCTCGCTTGTACACCTGTTCGTATTCATGTCCGTCACGTTGAACTGTGGCAACCATTTCTGTGGACAGAGCATTGACCACGGACGAGCCCACGCCGTGCAACCCGCCGCTGCGGGCGTAGTTCTTGTCGCTGAACTTTCCACCTGCATGCAGGGTTGTCAGGATGACTTCCAGTGTGGACCGTTTTGATTTGGGGTGTGGATCCACGGGAATTCCGCGACCGTTGTCCTGTACGGAGCAGGATTTTCCATCCTTATGCAGAGTCACGTGAATTCGATTGCAGTGCCCCGCAAGAAATTCATCGACGGAGTTGTCGACGATTTCCCAGAGCAGATGGTGCAGACCCCGTGAATCAACGCCGCCGATATACATGGACGGACGCCGCCGAACCGGTTCCAACCCTTCCAGTACTTCAATGTCCTGCCCGGTATACTCGGCCGTACTTTTCCCTGCTGACGCCATTGATGCTTCCTGAAACTCTCCTGATTGATGATGAACCGCAGTCGTTGACGGCCGATCACAAGACTTCGAAACCGGCTCGTTGCGGACGGCTCAGCATGCTGCTGGCCTCCGCATCGTTGCGAAAGTCTTCCTGTTCCGGATCCCAGTTGAGACGCCGCCCGAGTCGTACGGCGATGTTTGACAGATGGCAGAGACTGACGCTGCGATGCTGACTTTCCACGTCTGAAACCGGCAATCGTCGAGCTTCCACGCAGTCAAAGAAATTGCCCATATGGTTGATGATGGAGTCCAGTTTCCCCATACGCTGCGGGCGGTCGAGATTGTCGAAGTCATAGACCTGAAAGGCATCGCGTTCGAGAGGCTGACTGGCGAGATCTTCCACGGGTTTGCCGGAAATTGTGCCTCGATTCACAAAGATACGTCCTTCGCTTCCGTTAAACATGATTCCATTCCGACCGGTATCGCTGATTGTCATCACAACGCCATTGGCGAATTTCACCTCAGCAGAGAAGTCGATGGGAACGTTGTAGCCATCGGTCACATCTGGATAGGTCCCTTTGCCGGAAATCTCCACCGGCAGGGAATTGATACCCCAGTTGGCAATATCCACGTGATGTGCGCCCCAGTCTGTCATCTGACCACCGGAGTATTCTGACCACCAGCGGAAGGTGTAGTGGGATCGCTCGGCGAGGAAGGGAACATCAGGAGTCTGCCCCTGCCAGAGATTCCAGTTGAAGTGTTTCGGGACCGGGACCCTTTCAAATGGTCCGCCCTGAACATTCTTTCCAAGAACAACATCGACGCTTTGCAATTGTCCGATGCGTCCTGAGCGAACAAGTTCGACAGCAAGACGAAAGCGATGATCGCTGCGCTGCCATGATCCCACCTGCACCACTCGTTGCGTGTCAGCAACAGCTTTTCGGATAACGTGGCCTTCGCGGAGTGTGAGCGTAAGCGGTTTCTCACAGTAAACGTCCTTTCCGGCACGACAGGCATCGATGAGCATTTTCGAGTGCCAGTGGTCAGGCGTGCCGATACAGACAACGTCGACTGCCGGATTGTTCAGCAGATCGAGGTAGTTTTCGTAGATTTTCGGTGTGCTGCCGAAGGCTGCTCGAGCCTGCTCGCGCACATGTCGGTCTACGTCACACAGGGCCGCAATGTTGCCATGACTGCGGGCTTTCTCCGTAATGACGGAGCCCTGATATCGCAGCCCAATTCCCCCGATGCCAGGTTGCTCAACACTCCACCGCGATGGACGTGGGTGAGCCGTCGCGAAGGTGACCGGCCAAATCGCTGCCGTTGCTGCAGCGCCGCCCAAAAGGCTGCGACGACTAATCCCCGCCCGGGTTTTTGCTGGATGTGAACTCACGTTACTTGCTCCCCTGTGATCCGGCTGATCTGTCTGTACGGAAGTCTTTCTCTGTACAGAAGTCTTTCGGATCGCTGCGCGCATGGCAAGGCGCTGGTCTGGAATTCTGCGGGATGGGTGCAGCGCTGCACTCAGTTTCGACCCTCGGTCCCGGCCATTTCCGGGAACGCGCGGATGCTGGTCTGAACCGTCTTCTTCTGAGTGACTGTTCTGCCATCTCCGGTCTCGACATCGATCGTGAGATACCGATTGACCTCGACCTGAGTCGGCAAACCGGATGCTCGGTCGACAATGCAGTGTCCCATGCTGCGGCCACCGGAAATGCGGAGCATTCCTGAACCGTCCATGGTGGTCGCTTCGCCGGAGGCAATCCGACCGGTGATCTCGATTCGTGCGCTCTGGCTGTCGATGTCGGTGAGAGTACACGTGGATTTCAGATAGACCGGGATCGGATGCATCAGCCGTCGTTCGCGGGTCCAGATGTCTCCCTGCATCACCATTGATGCAGCATCAGCGTCCACGGTTCCGTCATAAGGAAGCAGGCCGATCGACTCGTCGATAAAGTTGGCGACACCGTCATCACCAAATTTGCTGCTCAGTTCATCAAGCAGTGTCCGTCGACGTTCGAGGGGGACTTGTTCCACACAACGCTCCAAAAATTCGCGATAGTCGATGAGTTCCTGGATGGTATTGTCGGGATTGAGGCGGAATGAGAAGCCGTTGTTGACCATTCCTGCGTAGGGAATGGCATCCCATGGAACCTGGTCCTGCTGTTTGGTCGAATCGTAGCGCAGGTGATCTCCGTTGATCTTGTGCTCATAGATGACTCGCGAGTAATGCACTCGCATCCGGATTGAATCCGCAGCAACTTCTTCCACCGTAATTGCAAGCGTCAACTGAAGAGCGGTTTCGGCCCGCAGTGGATCCGTCTCCGAATCCTGAACAAGGTCCTGGCGAACCGTTTTGATCAACGGAAATCGGTCACCCTCTTTCAGATTCAGACGCAGCTGTTCACCTTTGGGGCGGCGAAAGACATCAGTGTTGGCTGCAACCTGCCGAATTGCCCCGTCACCGCCTTCTTCCGACGGCACAGCCGGAGAGATTCGCGGGGGCCCCAGTCGCGCTCGGGGACTGTCGCCGACATCGGCTGTGTCTGCAGCGGCGGAGCCTTGCGATGTCTGCGGCTGCTCCAGAAATTCATCGAAAAAGGCATCCTCCGGACTTCCGGAGAGTGCTGCGGTATCCGTGCTGTCTCCGCAGCCAACAAGGCTGGAAATGCACAGGAGCACGACCAGGTCAATTGATAAAGCGAATTGCCGAACCATCAGAGTTGCTTCCATGCATGGCTGCTGAGGTAGTGGAACAGAGCAAGCAGACGTGCCTGCAAGGCTATCAGGTCCCGGCGAATTGGGTAAAGACTGGGCCGGTGGGGTTTCACCGTTACTGCAGTTGTGAGCCTCGTCAGGTTGCGTCTGCCGGAGAATTCCCCGGAAACTTCGGCAGTTTCCGCCACAATCAACGCGACAGCGCCGATGTGTTGCGTGGAGATGGCCTGCCAGCGGGACGGCGTGGATTGCAGCCAGGACTGCAGATGATCCCAGGGCGAGCCGTTATTTGGAGAAAGGGCCCCGGCCCAAAACCGGCTGTTTCGAGAATCCAGAGGAGATCTGATCGGAAACTGCACCAATGATTCGATCAATCGAATCGTTGGGGATATCCAGATGTGTCACCAGACGGACGCGTTGTCCCCCCATCGGTCCGATCAGAATCCCATGTTCCCGCAGTGCGGCGGCAAGTTGAACTGCTGTGCCCAGTTGTGGGGCCAATTCGAAGAAGATGAGGTTTGACTCGATGGTTTCCGCGAGACCTGAAATCCCCGGCAGACAGCGCAGGCCGTCGGCGAGACGTTGCGCGTTGCGATGATCATCGACCAGCCGGTCCACGTGATGGTCCAGAGCGTGGATTGCGGCAGCAGCAATGAAGCCGGACTGCCGCAACGCTCCGCCGAAGAGTTTTCGCACTCGTCTGGCACGCTGAATGGTCTCTTCATTTCCGATCAGTATGGACCCAAACGGACAACCGAGACCTTTGGAGAAGCAGATTGAGATGGTATCAAACAGCGATCCAATCGTGGCTGCGGAATAGTCAGCGGCAACAATCGCATTAAACAGCCGTGCTCCGTCAAGGTGCAGATGCAGATTGTGTTGACGAGTCCATGCAGCAATCTCCTGCAGGGTTTGGAGCGGGTAGACCCGTCCGCCTCCGATGTTGGTTGTGTTTTCCACACAAACGAGTCGAGTGCGGCAGAAGTGCTGATCATTCGCACGGATCATCCCGTTCAGTTCATCAGTGTTCAGCATGCCTCCTTCGCCACCCAGCGTACGTACGCTGACGCCGCTGAGTGCTGCAGGGGCTCCGCCTTCAAAATTGCAGATGTGTCCGGTGGAGTGAATCAGCAGTTCATCTCCGGGCTGGCAGTGGATTCGCACTGCCATCTGGTTACTTTGGGTACCGGAGCAAGCCATTACCGCCGACTCATGACCGAACATCTCGGCCATACGCTGTTCAAGGAGATTGACCGTGGGATCTTCTCCCATCATGTCGTCACCAACCTCAGCGGTCATCATGGCCTGACGCATGGCATCGGTAGGGCGAGTGACAGTGTCGCTGCGTAAGTCAAGATTTGTCATGGGGTGATTTCAGCCGCCAGGCTTTCGGAACAGTGGCGGAATTGTGGGGTTTGTGAAGACTGCAAATACGAACGCTCTGAGTCACGCTGAGCCAGCCGGGGGAAAGGCGATGCTGACGAATCACCAGATGTCGGGAATGGAATTCGAGGCTGTTCCTAATCGAACCATTCATCCGCAGGATCAAATTCCGGATTCACAACAATCAGCACCTTCATCGTACCGACGGCTCGGTGACGGACCCCGGGCGGAATGACGATGGCCTGATGCCTGGCGACAGGGATCAGCTGACCGTCGAGTTCCATCCGGGCATCCTGATCACATTCCAGAAACACGTAGGTCTCCGTGAGTGTCTTATGGTAGTGAGTTCTTGCATCGGCAGAGATTTCGGTGATGTGCAGGGTTCCGGGAAATTCCGGGACGCCTGCGAAGGCTCGTCGAGCAGTTCCGCAGGGGCAGGGCACCCCGAGGATTTTGCTGAAATCCGCGAGTTTCCAGCGGGGGGGGGACAGTGCTGAGTCGGAAGGTGATTCAGTCATTGGGTCTGCCGCAACAAAAGAAAAGTCCGTCTTCCTGAACGAGGAAGACGGACTTGCAGAGATTTCGAATTGTGGATTCAGCGAACAGCGCTGGACCACTCGTCTATCATGGCCTGAATGCGAGCCGGATTGAAATTCCCGGGTACGTCAAAGTCCTGATTGGCCATCAGGTCTTCGACAGTCAACGTCTTTGACGGTACGCCATCTGCCGGGACGTCTGCATGGGCGGTCCAGGTGATTGCGTTCAGCACGAGGGTCCGGAAGTTGCGATTGCCCCAGTTCCAGTGGAAGTGTCCCCCGGTAAATCCAAACCCGCGTCCACCGTCGGCCCGCTCGCGTGCCCAGGCAACTGTTTGTGCTTCCTTGCGTTCCAGCACTGCGGTGCGAACAGCAGCATTGTTACTGTGGGGGCCGTCAGGCCGGGAGAGGCTGCCGTCGTCTTTCACAAGTGTGTTTCGGGGTGGCAGGTCTGAGAGAACTGAGACCACGTCGTCATCAACAAATCTCATGTGGTAATACCATTCGTCGTTGACCTCGAACGGCTTCACACCGCGAGTGATCGGGTGTTTCGGGAGATTGCCAAAGTCGGCTGTCCAGTGCGGGTTAACGGACCAGTCCGTTTCAAAGTAGCCGCCAATCCACTTCAGAAAAGCGTCGCCGGAGGGACCTTTGGGGACTTCAACACCGTAGTGAATGCAGACCATACCGACACCTTTTTTCTGAATCGCCTGCAGGCGATCGAGGTGCTCATTGAAGGGGTGTCGTCCGCCACCGTCGGAATAAATCACGACAGAGTCGACACCGTCGAGGACAGAATCGTCCTGCGGCCAGCCTTCTGTATAAACCGTGGCTTCGATTCCAAGGTTGGATGCATTCAGGGCTTCGGCAAGCAGCATGCAGCCGGCTTTGTGTTCGTGGGCACCATAGCCGTGGCTGCGTGTGCCGGCGATCAGAGCAACAGTGCGTTTTGCCGGAAGCTTCTTCAGGCGGATGTTGCGGAACTGGACAACCATCGGTGGTCCGACGTGGGCCTGCAGCGCCAGCAGCCCGACAGCACGGCGTTCGGCTTCGTCGTTATCGACTACATCCACAGTCTGGTTACCGTTGATGAAGTGCTGAAAGTGGAATCCATCAGCCACGATGCGGTATTTGTTCCAGTCTTCCTTCCGGATAGATTTCTGGATTTCCGCTGAATCTCCGACGGTGCCGGTGACGCGGACCTCGAATTTTCCATCATTTCGAACAAGTTCAGTGGACTGTCCACGCTGCGCGAGAATGCCTCGAAAGGCTTCCCCGTAAAGGATTCCGGAGTAGCGATCGCCCGCTTCGAAGTCCGCCTGGTAGCCGCCGATCCGCCACTGACCATCGGGCAATTCAAAGCTGCGGTACTGAATGCCGGAGTTACCATTGACGATCCGGTATTCGAGTTCCAGTTCGAAATTCCCCAATTCACCGCCACGCCAGACGATAAAGGTGTTTTTCGTGAGCTTGTTTTCGTCGGTCGTCGTTCCGGTGATGGCTCCATCTTTCACAGACCAGATTGCAGGATCACCATCCCATCCGTCCAGGGTTTTCCCATCAAAAATGGTTTCCCAGTCATCAGCTGGCAGTACCCCGACAAAGGTGACGAGGGCCAGGCAGGCGAAGAGACAGGTTCTGAACATTGAAGTCCTCAACTTTCGGTTCCATGGAAGGCGAATGAGCGGTGTCGGCAAATGAACAAGGGTCATTCAGTTTAGTTGTTTTCAGCGGGCGCGGAACGGCGTGAATGAGCTGGTCATGAGCAAGCCGGGAAAGGCAGTTGTGAGGAATTACAGAGCGGCGCCAGCGGCAGCTCAGAGTTCCTCACTGGTGTTGCGTTTGGTACCGGATTCGGCAATGGTTTGACGCATTTTTGTATCTGCCTGAACGTTCTGGAGCTCATAGAAATCCAGCAGCCCAAGTTTCGCGGAAGTGAAGGACTCTGCGATTGCCCTGGGCACTTCAGACTCGGCCAGAACGACTGACGCTCGGTTCTGCTGAATTCGAGCGATCATTTCCTGTTCGCGGGCTCTGGCAGCAGCTCGTCGCTGTTCTGCTTTGGCCTGAGCCACCTGCATGTCGGCTTCGGCCCTGTCTGCCTGCAGGTGAGCACCAATATTATTTCCGACATCAACGTCGGCAATATCAATCGACACAATCTCGTAGGCCGTTTGTGCCTCGAGTCCCTGCTGGAGAACGATGCGGGTGATGTTGTCCGGATTTTCCAGAACGAGCTTGTAGGATTCTGAAGAACCAATGGCCTGAACAATTCCCTGGCCAACTCGGGCAATCACGGTCTCTTCTGTCGCCCCACCGATTAACTGCTGTATGTTGGTTCGCACAGTGACACGTGCTCGGACCCGCACCTCAATCCCGTCTGCGGCTACGGCGGACAGTGCCCCCTCGCTGCGCTTGGGATCAGGGCAGTCAATCACTTTGGGATAAACACTGGTGGAGACAGCTTCCAGAATGTCGCGTCCAGCCAGGTCGATGGCCTGGGCTGTATTCCAGTCGAGCGGAATGGATGCCTTTTGAGCAGCAATCAACGCTCGAATCACATTGGATACGTTGCCTCCAGCAAGCGCGTAGGCTTCCAGGGCTGAGGTCGACAATACTGCGGTGTCACGCATCCCCGCCTGCACAGCCATGATTTTGGCACGAACAATGACAGCGGGGTTCACCTTGCGGAAACGCATGAAGATCAGCTCTTTGAGAGTGATACCTGCACGTGTCATTTTGCACTGCAGCCACAAGCTGGCAAACTGCGCGAAGATCGCCAGAAAGACGAGAACCGACAGCAGTACGATCACCAGCAGGAACCACTGCAAGTTATTGACAGCAATGATCGGAATTCGACTGATTGAGTCGGTGTACATGGAAATCATCTCTGTAGCCGCCACCTTGTTGCTCCTGCCATCGGACTGGAGAATCGGGAGATACGAATTGCCGCTGCTGATCTGACCGGCAGCCCCATGGGTTTACTCGCCCGGGATATCGAAGTCAAGCTGGTCAGACTGCGGTGGAGATTCACAGCGGGGAGGCGTGGGGTCTTCTGCAGCATCAGGGTCCTGGGTGATCACTGAGGCAAGCAGTTCAGAATTCGGAGCCTGGTCGGGAACCGATCGCTGAGTCAGTCTGCCTTTTTCGACAGGCTGAAGCATTGAGGCCGGGCGAATCAGCAGCCGAGCACCTCGGAGGCCGATCACAATCACTTCTGTGTCGCTTTCAATCATCATGCCTTCAGACTCAGCGTGATGACGATTTCCATCGATGACGATGATTCCGCCCGGCGTCATCACACCGGCTGCTTTCCCGCGCCGGCCTTTGAGAGCCAGTAATTCTGGCGCAACGTCGGGAGTCTGTTTTTGAGGTGGTTCAAGTCGGAGGTGTCTTCCCAGTTGAGTGCGTTCAATTGCCGTGATGGAAAGGAGCAATGATCCGGGAATTCCGCCGATCAGCATCAAAACGTAGGTCCAAAAAAACGTCGGATCAGTTCCCCACCACGCTTTACACGCGCTCCAGAAGGAAATGCCGAGACAAACAACGGAGCACAGGCCAATCAGACCAAAGCTGGGGATAAACAGTTCAAGTGCCAGCAGCAAAAGCCCAAACAGCAGCAGGGCTGTGGCGATCAGAGCAGCATCAGGCATTTTGGGACTCCTGCGAATTGTTTGCCTGCATTCGAAGTGCAGCGATTCGCTGACAAACGACGCCACAGGATGTTAGGCAAAAGAATGGCTTCAGGCGAGACATCACCACAAAAATCCACCGTCAGGGACTGTGTTGCAGAGTCTGGCGGCTGCATTGGGTTTGAAGGATTCTGCCAGACACCGTGATGCGGTTCTTCCCGAACAAATCGTCCGGGGCCGTGGAGCGGCAAGCAGCCTGATAAGGGCGCTGCGTAACGGCTCTCCGCTGCATAATCAGTGCGGTCGGAACGGTGATCATCCAGAAATTTCATGTTTCGGAGCGCTTCGATTGTTTGGCGTGGCATCCTCTCTCCTGAAGGCGCGGAGGACTTCCGGCGATTGGAAAATCCGGACAGTTCGGTCTGTTATCAGTTCAGGTGCAACGTGCCGATGGCACTGTTTGAGAAAGCTCCGATCGATGTCATTACGGTTTTGGTTGCTTGTCTGCGTGACCGGGATGCTGAATCGTGCGGAATGCGGGTTGATTGAGCTGTACAGTGGCAACGGGCTGCCGGCCAATGAGAGTTGGCTTGCGTACGGCAATGACAGCCTGATTACAGGCGGCAGCGCCACTCAAACGGGGGTTGCCGGTGGGGTGCAGTTGCAGACCGATCTGGCTGTGAGTGCCGGGTACAGCAATTACCAGCCAGGTTTTTCGCTGAAGAACGGAACCTATCCTTCGCTGAAACGGGCCGACGGATTTGCGCTCGACTTTCGCCTCCAGGTTTTGTCCGAGAATCACGTCAGCAATGATCGGGCAGGATTCAGCGTGACTTTTCTGGACGAGGATCATCGCGGAATCGAGTTGGGGTTCTGGACCGACGAGATCTGGGCTCAGGCCGACACTCCCTTATTTCAGCGTGCGGAATCAGCCAGCGTTAGCACGACGGCTGTGCATGACTATCGTCTCGAAGTGCTGGGCGCCGGGTACACTTTGTTTCAGTCCGGCAATTCCATTCTGACCGGCAGCCTGCGGAACTACGAAGCGTTCTCCGGGCCTGTCGATCCCTATGAACTGCCGAATTTCCTGTACATGGGCGACAATACTTCAAGTGCAGAAGCCAATGTCATTCTCGGGCCCATCTATTTGACAACGACGCTCGCCTCAGTTCCGGAGCCGACCGTGGCTGGTCCCCTGGCAATCGGCCTGATCTTAAGCACCTGCGCGGTTCGTCGTCGTCGACGAAATTCGTGCGGCAGCGGTCGCTCAGTCTGAATGAGTCGGCTGATTGCAAGTCCTGCAGCCTGATCCGGCGGACATCCAGACTCGCTGACGTCGGGATCGTGAGATCACACTGCAGAAGTGTCCTCAACAAAGGCGAGAAAACGCCGGAGGCACTGGCGACAAACAGCAGGAATGACTGGTGGGCAGCCTTGTGAAATGAGGAAGATTTCCTGCTGCATCAGATTTCATCCTGCTACGATAGACCGCCGATCAGCATCCCATTAGCCTGCGCGGAACGCAGTGGTGTGGTGGATGCAGTCAGGCTGAGATGATTTCCAATCGTCGCGAATTCGAGTCCGCAGGCCTCCGCATGGGCTGCTGCTGTCACCTGGAATCGAATGGGTGCGTCGTTGCGAGCCATCGTTTCCAGCGGCTGGACAGCAAGAATCATCGAGTCAGATGTCGGTACGCCGGCGCGGCCTGTTCATTGAAGCAATGATGGAACCCCCATGAAGGACTTTGTTCGACAGGAAGTATTCCAGTCGTGCACCACTGTAATCGTCAAGGTGGGCACCAACGTGCTCACAGACGATTCTGAGCGGCTGGATTCTGAGCGCATCGAGCAGCTGGCCGGTCAACTTTCGCGGGTGCGTGAAACCGGACGGCGTGTCGTTCTGGTGACCAGTGGGGCCGTTGGGGCGGGACTGGAAATTCTCGGTCTCAGCCGGCGTCCCGAATCTTTACCGGAGCTTCAGGCGGCTGCGGCAGTGGGGCAACCGTCGCTGATTCAGCGGTGGGATCGCGCGTTGTCAGCTTGTGGGCTGCGGTCTGCTCAGATACTGCTGACTGGAAATGACTTCCGAAATCGGCAGCGGTATCTGAACGTGCGGAACACGCTGCGAACTCTGTTCGACTACGACACGATTCCCATTGTGAATGAGAATGACACGGTCAGTGTGCAGGAGATTGCACTGGGCGATAATGATCAACTGGCATCAATGCTGGCAACACTTGTGCAGTCCCCATTGCTGGTGATTCTTTCCAGTGTTGACGGATTGTATGACGGTGCTCCCTCTCTCGCGGAGTCTCGTCTGATCCCTACCGTGGAACGACCGGATGAGTCCCTGTTGCAGGTGGCTTCAACTGAACAGTCTTCACGAGGGCGCGGCGGTATGAAGTCCAAGCTTCGTGCGATTCTTGCGGCGACTGGAATGGGAGAGACGGTGATTCTTGCGAATGGACGCACTGCCGGGGTTCTCGATCAGATCCGTGAGGGTGAGCCGGTCGGGACTCTGTTTCTTCCGCAGTCAGGGGCGGTTCAAGCGTGGAAGCGGTGGCTTGGATTCGGTGCACCTCCTGCTGGCGTCCTGGTGCTGGATTCCGGAGCGGTGCGAGCAGTGCGGGAGCAGGGGCGATCTCTGCTGGCTGTCGGGATTTCATCTGTGGAGGGAGTGTTTGAGGCCGGAGCCCTCGTCGCTCTGCGGACAGCCGAAGGCAGTGAGATCGCCCGTGGTCTTGCGAATTACTCTTCGGATGAGATCAGGCGGATCCGAGGACGCCGATCTGATCAGATCGCTGCGGCGCTCGGGCACGTACCGTTTGGTGAAGTCATCCATCGGGACAATTTGTCGGTGACCCGGACCTGAACGCATGCCTGAACTGCGTTCATGCCTCCCGGAAATGCTGATCGGAACAGCAGATTGGCAGCACAGCATTGGTGCTGCTGGACGCAAACCTGCGGCATTTTGCCGGCGGCGGGGCCGTCTCGCGTGGGAGATCCTGTCAGCTTTGAGGCGTTCTGCCTGAGTGTGGGACGGGAGTTCGGAACGGAATATCCGCCGTGGGTGTGGAAATGTGACCGTGGGGAAGTGGTCGTCTGAGACAGGAGTGTTGGGTTGCATCGAACGCCGATCGCAGGACAATAGAAGAAACCACATCGGCGAACATTCTGCGGCAGTGGAGTGTTCTGTTCCCACCACCGAAAATGCGAAAGTTCCCACATGTCCAGTAAGGATTCCGGGTCAGCTCCCACAGCTTCGGACGCTCCAGCCTCGCACCTTTCAGGTGCACAGGAAGAGGTCTTTTCTCCTCAGCCGGGTACTGCGGCGATGCCACCGTGGACGGTCGCTGAATTGCCGGAACCCCCGAAGTTCAACTGGGGGCGGTTACTGCTCATGGTTGGACCGGGCCTGGTGATGGGCGGGGCAGCAATTGGCGGGGGAGAGTGGCTGACTGGTCCGGTTGTGACCGCTCGGTACG
>JAFMMM010000132.1 GCA_017859815.1 Planctomycetota bacterium
GGGCCACCCACCACCGCAGGGGCCACCCACCACCGCAGGGGCCACCCACCTGTGCCGATTCCTCTGCTTCACGGAAGTGCCCTGGAGAAGCCGTGCGATTTGCGCGACGCAGATTCCGCGTGGACTCCAAAACACCGCCCGAAGGCAGCCAGACGATTTCTACGCTTTTCAGTGTCATAAACTGAAGAAGCGACGACTTACTCAGCAAAAGCGTCGCCTCGGGGGCACAGACTGCGTGGGCTGCGTTGACTGATAACTGCGAAAAGACTTTCCTGCGACAAGCGAATTCGTGGCGTAAGGGACATCGCCAGAGGCTATTTGATAGATGCCTGCCTCAATAGGCTCTGGACAGAAAACGCTCGTCCTGACTTCAACAGACGCTCGCATTCGCAACGATGGTGAGATGAGAGGATTTCACATCCCTCGGAGCAGCAATGCGGCACCTTGTTTCATGGTTCGCAACGAGCTGGCCAGCTCGGAGTTTGTCCGGAAGTTCTGACTCTCCTGCTCGGGGAGAATCACCGTCGATCGGCGAGAACTCGCCACAACGACTCTCGGAACTCTGGTGCGTAACCGGGGGTTTGGCCTTTTCCCCCAGGGAAGTGACTTGAACAGAAGCCAATGTTGGGCAAAATCCAAGCAACGCATCAGAATTGGAGCACACAGGATGTCGGAGCCGTATGACCCATATCACGAATTGTTGGGGATCGAAAAATCGCTCTCCCAACCGGATCACTATGCCCTGCTTGGGCTCAAACGCTTCGAATCTGATCCGGACGCGATTGAGGAAGCAGCCACACAGCGAATGTCCGCGCTGCAGGAAATCGCTGCCGGCGAACTGATGGATGACTCACAGAAACTGCTGAATGAACTGTCAGCAGCCCGCCGCTGCCTGCTGAATCCCGTCGAAAAAGTGGCCTATGACGAGGCGCTCCGCAGCAGAGATCAGCGAAACCGAAACACGACGCCGGGAACCACCAGACTCCAGAAAAAAGCCGCTCAGCAAAAACAGCAACGAAAAATGTTTGCCGGTGCCACAGTGATTGTGTTGCTGATTGGGGCATTTACGCTGTTTTCGGGACCAAAGGAAGAAGATCTCACCAACCTGATTCTGGACTGGACACTCGAAGAGCGGTTTGCCTCTGAACTGCTTGTTGACTCCAAAGTCACCGAGTTACCTAACGTCAATCCGGTCCGCCTTACCCTGCCACTTGGCCGCCGCACAATCGTCATGAAGCGCGCGGGATTCAAAGACATCGAGCACTCGATGTACATCTCCCGAATCCCAAGGAAGATTAAGTTGCAATGGGTGCCCGAACGTTAAATCTCTCTGCGCAGCAGGCACCACACCCGTTGATAATCGCCATCACAGGATGAACTGGGATCACGTCCGCGCAAACAATCGTCCTGTCAGCGAAATTTGATAGATTCTGAAAGTTCCGGACCTGTTGTTTTTTCTTTCGAACCGGAGACGACAGCCGTTAGCAGATCGATTATTATTATTAGGAATTGGGCGCACGTTCCCCTATGGATATCCAGTCCGCAACGCACATCGCGGATCCGCTATGAGGCGCTCAAAGCCTCTGGAGGTCCCCAACTTGGCTGCCAATGACCAAACCATCGCCGCGGGAATTGATCTCGGAACGACTCGTTCTGTGATTGCTCGCCTCGATCGAACCGGACGTCCGGTAACTGTTCCAAACCTCGAGGGCGACAGCAGCACGCCCAGCGTCGTATTCTTCGATCAGACCGAGATCATTGTCGGTAAAGAAGCGATCAAGGCAGCAGAGTACGAACCACAGCGTGTGGTTGAGTTCGCAAAACGCAATCTGGGGAAGAAAGATCACAAGATCCAGGTGGCCGGTCGCCAGCTTCCTCCCGAAGTCATTCAGGCGCTTATCCTCGCCAAACTCAAGCAGGATGCAGAAAAGCAACTGGGTTCCTTCCACGAGTGTGTGATTACCGTTCCGGCCTACTTCAACGAACCGCGTCGCAAAGCCATTCAGGACGCAGGCCGTCTGGCTGGCCTGAATGTGCTGGACATTATCAACGAACCCACTGCAGCGGCCCTTGCATACGGCGTGCACAGAGGGTTCATCCGTTCTGATGGCTCGGTTGCAGCCCCGGAACTGGTATTGGTTTACGACCTTGGAGGCGGCACGTTTGACGTCACACTGATGCAGATCACAGGTCGCGATTTTTCAGCAGTATCAACGGCCGGCGACGTCTACCTGGGAGGTATCGACTGGGACCAGCGTATCGCAGCGCATGTGGCTGAGCAGTTCCAGATTCAGCACGGCATCGATCCCCGCAATGATGCCGTACATCGCCAGCGATTACTGACTGCAGCGGAAGATGCGAAACGCTCACTGTCCCAGCGTGAACAAGTGCAGATCCGCTTTGCTGCTGACGGCAAACGCGTGCAGGTGGCTTTCGATCGCGACCAGTTTGAATCAATGTGCGGGGATCTGGTTGACCGTACCCTGATGACCACTCGCAAGGCACTTCGCGAAGCGAACAAGACCTGGGCGGACGTTTCTCGTCTGCTGCTGGTCGGTGGTTCCTGCCGTCTTCCGATGGTCGAGAAGATGTTGCAGAAAGAATCGGGACTGACACCTGATCGCTCAATATCCCCGGATGAATCTGTTGCCCACGGCGCGGCTATTTATGCGGGCATTCTCCTGAATACAGAAGCTGATGCACAGCAGAAGTTGACCGTTACGAACGTCAACTCCCACGATCTGGGGCTTCTGGGTGTGGATAAGAGTACCGGGGAGCAACGTCGATCAGTCATGATCCCTCGCAACTCGCCTCTGCCAGCCAGAAAAGGAAAGCGTTTCTCCACGTCGAGGCCCAATCAACGCAGTGTGCTGGTCAAGGTGGTTGAAGGCGGAGATGACAAAGGTCGGCACGCGACAGTCATCGGCGACTGCCATGTGAAGGGACTGCCGGAGAATCTGCCCGCGGAAACACCTGTCGATGTTTATTTCAATTACGGTCGCGACGGGAGACTTCATGTTCAGGCCACCCTGCCTTCCATCGGCAAAACCGCGAAACTGACCATTGAGCGCGACAGCGGCCTGACTGACTCTGACATTTTACGCTGGACAGAACAAATTAACGCGGGTATCCCGGAAGCTGACACGTCACCGGAAGCAGATCCCTCAACCAAATCAAACGAAAATCTGAAGCTTGGGTCAACGGCGACACAGGCGCCGCAGCCGCCGGTCAACTCCGGCGAGCCAGAGCCGACGACCAAAAGCGCAGGCGGCTGGAAATCCCGTCGCCAACAGATCAAAGCGGGGGGTTCAGAGTGACTGAGCCAACAATTACTGTCAGCGATGGGAACAACTTCTTTCAGATCCCCCTTTCGGATTTGCAGGAAGCGCTGGCTGATGGTTTCTACGTGCCCTCCGATCGTGGGAACACGATCGTGTCAGACGGCAAGGAACTGTTTGAAATACCACTCACCGATGTTGCAGCGGCTCAGGCAGACGGATTTAAGGATCTCCTGATCACCGAGCGAGAGTTACTTGCAGCTCGCAGGAACGAACGGCAATCTGCTTCGGCACCCGCATCTCCGACTCCAGTTCCCAAAGAACAGGTCCCCAGCCCAGCCCCCGTGCAAAAATCGGCCACAAACATCAGTAGCGACACTGTGGTGGATGTGATTCCTGAATCATACGCTCAGAGCAGTGCGGACACTGTCGTCGAAACCAATCCGCCACCCTCACGACAGCACTGCCCCCCCGGAAACGCTCAGCCCACAGTCGCCAGCCAGCCACGCACCACACCCCAATCGATCCAGGCGACGGACTCTGAAGTAAGGGACACTGAGCCGAAAACTCTTCGGCATCGCTTCCATCTTCTGCTACACCCTGCTCCTGAACAGCAACGAAAGAGACGCGTTCTTCTCCTGAATACTGCAATCCACAGTGCGGTTCTGGCGATTCTGGCCGGGATCCTGTTGCCATCTGAGGAATTGGATGATTACCTGGTCATTTCCAGTTCCATTGCGCAGCAGGAGACGATCGAAGAACCAATGGAAACGATTGAGATTGAACAACCGATCGAGGTGTCCGACACCACTCCCCCTGCCGAGGTTTTGGTCGACACGTATGTAGAGAGCATGGAGACAGTTGATGTGGACATCAATGATCTCGAACTCGCCACAGTGGAAGCCACAGTAGACCCGAACAGCAGCAACTCTTCCGCCAAAATTTCAACACAGATGGGTGGCAGGAGCCGCGCCGGGCGCGCCACCATGGTTGCAAAAATGGGAGGAACAGCCGCCAGCGAGAAAGCCGTAGGACTGGGTCTTCGCTGGATTGCCGATCACCAGCAACCTGATGGTGGCTGGAGCTTCGATCATACCGGTGGAAAATGCCAGGGAGCATGTTCTCAACCAGGCAGTCTGAAAGATGAATGCCGCAACGCGGCCACCGGGCTTGCAGTCCTCGCGTTGCTGGGTGCCGGACACACACCCACGCAGGGAGAATTCCAGGACGTCCTCTACAAAGGGGTCGAGTACCTGCTCAAGAACTCTTCGCCTGTGCCGGCAGGGGTCGACATGCGTGGAATTCACGGCAACAACACAGGAATGTATACTCATGCAATCGCTGCCACAGCACTTTGCGAAACGGTTGCGATGCTCCAGCACGAGGTGGAAGACGCCCGCGGAGTCAAAGAAGAACGTTCGCTCAACAAGAAGCGGAGTCTGATTCTGCGGCAAATTGCCCCCATAGCTGCCGCGTCAATTCAGTTCATTGTCAACGCGCAACACTCCCCCACAGGTGGCTGGGGTTATAACCCGGGAGCGGCGGGTGACACTTCAATTCTTGGCTGGCAGGTCATGGCACTGAAGAGCGCATCGCACGCAAGGATACCATTCAGCACCGGGGCCGTCGTAGGCGCCAACACATTCCTGTCATCGGTGCAGAATGCCGAAGGCATGTATGGCTATCGAGATAACAAGGCAACAAAACCATCCACAACTGCGATCGGAATTGTCTGCCGCATGCTCTCCGGTGTCCCTCGAACAGAATCGCGTCTGGTGATGGGGGTACGGGCTCTCAGTGCGAAGGGGCCGGATCGGAACAGCATGTACTTCAACTACTATGCGACTCAGGCGATGATGAACTACGGAGGAGAGACGTGGCGAAAATGGAATGAATCCATGCGGGAGCACCTTGTGACGACTCAGGTCTCCGCAGGACACGCCGCAGGCAGCTGGGACCCCCGAGATGCGCACGCTGGCCGGGCCGGCCGACTATTTATGACCTGCCTGTGCACAATGACGCTCGAAGTCTACTACCGCCATCTGCCGCTGTACGGGACCCCCGACGACTACGAAATGACGGCCGCGCAGACGGAGAAGTCAGAATCATCGCCGCCCGAGACGAACTGACTGTCAGGCCGTATTGTCAAAAATTGTCTGCCGCCGTGCGGATAAGGCCCTGAACCCCCACCAAAATACTCGGCAACTGGCAGCTGTCCGCCCCCCCTGACTGGTGCTGGCCACTCCTTCACTTTCCCCCAGCAGATTTCCTGTCTCGTTGGCAGCGTCACAATCACTGCAGCCCTGAGCCATTCAGGACCTCCAGAATTTTCGTTGAGTTTTCGACGGGATTCTGACGGAGAAGACCGTGATGAAGCGATGATCTTCTGCTCGTGATCTGTGCACTGGGAAACCACTGCCAAATCCACCGTGAAATCATGAGCAGTCGCAGTAATGAAGATCGCGACGGAAGCCCAGTGACGTTGCACAAGCCCGCGTCAACGATCATTTGGCTCAGCAATCCCTTCAACGCCGTGAGAGACTCGACTCGATCGACGTCAACACGCTCGCCAGTCTGCAACCTGGACGCCTACGCGCGTCGGGCATCAAGTTCGTAGTTGAGGTACAGCAACCTGTGCTTGAAGCCCTCCAGCAGAGAGCCGTAAAGCAACATCAGGTTGATCACAAACCGAAGTGCAGCAAAGACAATCCTCTTGCCAATCGGAATCTTTGTGCCAAGAAAGTCGCTGCGAAAATAGATGGCCGCTGCAACCGCAGTCAGCGACAAAGCGACCGGATTCCCCCACGTCATCAGAGAAACAATGGCGAAGATATTCAGAAACAGGAACGGTGTCAGGAAGAGAATCGCCGTAAACGGCAGCTTCAATTCGCGATAAAAAACATTGCGGCTTTGCGCATCCATACCGAGGCCACCGCCAAAACGGACAAAAACCTCGACCCCCGGATCACAGTGTTTTCGGATCACGCGCACCGTATAGACAGCAATCCGCCACCACTGCAGCATCAGTTTTCGCAGGGAGAGATTCGCAGTGTGCACTACGCGAGCGCTGCTGGTCGAAAACAGCTCACCCTGTTGCACCATTCGAATCCCGGCATCGGTATCTTCGCCGGAGTGCAACTTTTCGTCGTAAAACTCAATCGGCTTCAGTGCGCTGCGACGAAATGCGACATTGGCTCCAGGAAAAAACAGCGCCAGTGCTCTGTGCCGGGATTTTGGCAGATAACGAAATGAGTAGGCTTCGGCCTGAAACGGAATAATCACGTCGACTCTCCACTCCGCTGATTGATATAGAACTCGCCCCAAATTGTGGCATCCTCAGAGGAGAATTCCACAAAGCCCCCAGTCGACACGATCGACTCGTCGTAAGAAAATGGCAGAGTCAGCAGATACAGCCAGTCGGGAGCAGCAACACAGTCGTCATCAAGAAAAGCCACGACGTCAGAATCGGAACTGGATTCCCGCAAAGCGCGGTTGCGAGCGCACGGAATCCCCGGACGAGTCTCTTTGACGTAACGGAGCATCGGCAACTGCTCCACATTTTCCGCTACCACCTGGGGCGTATCATCCGTGGAATCGTTGTCAACAACGATGATTTCGGACGGCATCATTGTTTGTCGCCCAAGGCTTGCCAGTGCCTTGCGGAGATAGCTGCTGCGATTCCGGGTAATAATCAGCACCGATGTCTGAAGATTGGCAATCCGAACCTCTCCATGAACCAGGTAACTCCGCAATTGAAACTGTGCCTCATACAGTCGCTCTCTCTTCACCGTTTCCTCGATGGTCCTGACCGCTTCAATGTCGCATTCTGAGACTTGACCGTTCTCCTCACATTTCCAGACTGCAAATACCTTCGCCAGGAAGCCAGGATCTTTACACTTCAGAGCGAAGACCCCGTTTCTATCGTCACGAATCCCGCGGATGTACTCCCGGTTGACTTTCTTCAGTGACACGGGAGCGTCCTGGACCGCCCCCACGCACGCTCTAAGATCCTCCTCGACACCAGACCGCACGGAGGACAACTCCTCTGTAATTCCGGCAACTTCATGAAATGTCAATCGATGCGTGTGTTGATGAAGAATGTCCAGTTTCCCTCGAAGCGGCAACAACACGCCGTCCAACAGGAAGTAATCAGCGTCACAGCGCTCAGCCAGGCTGCGAATCAGTCGCTCCGCCTGCAACCGCGCACTCATTCCCGAAGACGGAATCAATAAACGCAGGGAAACTCTGTCATGCTGTACGGAATGGAATGGACTCTCAAAAAACAGTCTGTTTGGAATTTCAAACGCGCTCAGTTCGGCGGAGAGATCCGGCACAGTTTGTGGACGGAAAATGGACAGTCGCTGATAAACACTGTCTGTGAGTTCCTGGTGCCAAACAATCAGGTCGGTCGACGTGACATTCCGATCGGGAAACCGCCTCCTCGGGAGCTCCAACCGGTCTTCGAGGGCTTCAAATTGCTGCATCAAACGATCGCACAAATAGCGAAAATATCGTGAGCCCGGTTCAGCCCGTGTGACAATCAACAGCTTGTCCCACAGAAAATTGAGCGTGCAAAGCTCATGCTCAATACGATAGGGGATGCTGATCGCGACTTCGGAACCCCGGACATAAAGAAACTTTGAAAAGTCGCTGACCGAAAGCAGAAACGGGCGTTGAACAAGCACTGACTGCTCGAATGCCGATCGTTTGAAGACGATCTCATGCGGTCCCACCGAAATCATGGGAAAAATGGTCGCGAGCAGTTTCAGTTCGGCACAACAGCGCGCTACAAAAATCGACGCGTTGTCACAATCCTTGATGATCACCACAATATCAAGATCACTGACACCGTAACGCAGATTCCCCCGCGCTCCGCTGCCGCAGAGGAGAACAGCCTCGACATAACGGTGACTGCTCGCCCATACCCGAAGCGCGAGCAGTGCGGCGGCGTAGTAAAGACGCCCTGCCACGCTCAGAAATAGCCTGCCCGGGTGATTTCGCTGCTGCAGAGCAAGCCCACGAATGAAGGAATGAAATCGACCGAGATCAGACTGCACTCGATAATGAGAAGTATTGGACACTGTGCTGCCCCATTGTCACTGTCGTCAACGAGGCACTTGCAGCCTCGTCGAATCCTGAACACGCATACCGGACAGACGGTCAGTCATTCGTTTTACCCTAACATGACAATAAGGTTGCACACGGATCTCGAGGGATTCAATGATGGGCACGAGGCTCAAAAAGGACACATTTTACGGTGATTCAATCCGCAGGATCGGTGCATGCGATTCAACGCGCACGTCAGCAGGACGGCTATTTCGAATCGAGCTCGTAACATTTCTGGCCGTTGCTGAGCACATCATCCACATGTTTCCGGTGAAGAAGCCTGTCCACGACTCATCGTCAGCAGTCACGCGCCGGACGATTCCGTCGTGCAATGGATGACGTGAGCAAGCCAGATATCCTTTGCAAGGACAATAGAAAGTGCGACAGGCTTTCGAACAGGTTCCGGGGCGCTCTTTCAAATCGTCCGAATCGGCCTCAGCCAGTTATGCTATTGATTGACTCGACACGCCACTGGAAGCCACTCACCGTCACCACGGTTCTCGAATTGTCAGTGAAGTTCACTCTTCACCGTAGGGGCGTGCACAGGCAGACAGGTCAATCTGCTTCGCGAGTTCTGTGGCGACGTGCCGCAGCGGCTGTCCGCTTGGCAAACTGGCCGCCATGATCCTGTCCACGAGGGCATTCATTCTTGAGTCCACATACTGGAGGACATCAGCAGCTGCAGGAACGTCGACGGAACTGAATAATCCGCCGACAGACAGAACCCCGCCAGCGCCTGCAACAATATCCGGAAGGACATGAATTCCGCGTTCCGCAAGAATGCTGTCGGCTTCACTCGACAACGAAAAATTGGCTGCTTCAGCAATGGCACGCGCGTTAACGACACGGGCTTCAGCCTCGCAAAGCGAGTTCTCTACACTTGCTGAAACGAAAATATCACAGGGAATCTGAAATAGCTGATCACGCTCGCCCGCGATACAATTTGATGGCAGGGGATGCTGCGCAAGACTGCTTTGAGACGTGCGTTTGTTGAGCAGGTCCGGAATGTCCAGTCCCCCCTGCTGAGCGATCAATGAGGCCTCGACATCAGATACACCAATCACCTTGACTCCCGCCCGAAACAGCGAGTAGCCGCACGCTGATCCAACGCCGCCAAATCCCTGAATGGCCACGGTCGCCTGGTCTGCCGGGATGCCGAGATTTCTCAGCATCGCCAGAACTGCAACAGCCACCCCATGACCGGATCGGCGACTGGCAAGGCTCCAGCCATCAACCGATTCCTGAAACACCCGATAGCGTTGCTGGAATTCGTCAAGACTGAGGCCCTGTGCCTTCGCGACAGCCAGTTTCACTGACGGGATATCCAGTTCAGCTGCAATGGAATCAATTTCCGGCAGCGACGTATTCAGGTCCGGGCCCAGAGAGTATCGGCTGACAATGTAAGGACGCACTGCATTAAAGAATCTCTTAATTGCCTCACGCTTGCCGGGACTGCGGGGATCGTAGTCAATACCGCTCTTGGCTCCGTCAACACGGTTGCCGGCCAGCCGGTGCTTCAGCGTCATGACACTTGCCAACCGCGCAATATGTTCCGGCTTGAGCCCCGGCTGGACTCGAAATCCACCGGCGGCAATCTGATGATCAAATCCATCAATTGCCAGGTAGCCTCGAAATTTTTCCACAGGATCGCAGTAAGTGACAAATACACCGGAGTTATGCACCGCAGACTGACATCCCGTTGTTTGATTCGTCTCAGACGCATTCAAACCGTCCGAAGAGATATTTTCACTCGATCGATCCACTCGTCATTTCTCCAAGCAGCCAGGGAAGAACACCGCCCCTGCGGGCATATTCGATCTCGGTCTGAGTCTCGAGACGGAGCGTAACAGGAATGCTTTCCACGCGTCCATCACAACTGTTGATCCTCAATTGAAGAGGCTGAAACGGCGAGATATCAGCCGAGAATCCCACAAGATCGAACGCCTCCGATCCGTCCAGCCCCAGGCTGGTCGCATCCACGCCGCTGGGAAGCTCACAGGGCAGAACCCCCATTCGCACCAGATTACCTCGATGGATGCGTTCAAAACTGGCGGCGATCACGGCCCTCACGCCGGACAGGCGAGTTGCTTTTGCAGCCCAGTCGCGTGCACTTCCCGTCCCGTACTCCCGTCCGGCCACAACGATTAAAGGTGTTCCCTGCTGCTGATAGCGCATTGCTGCTTCGAACACCGTGATCGGTTCATCGCTTTGACCGTGAAGTGTCAGCCCCCCCTCCGTATCCGGCAACATCGCGTTCCTGAGACGATTGTTGGAAAAAACGCCGCGCAACATCACTTCATGATTCATGCGGCGAGCCCCAAAGTTGTTGAACTCCGACTGGTCGATTCCTCGGGAACGCAGGTACTGCCCCGCAGGAGAATCAGGGGCGATTCGACCAATTGGACTGATGTGGTCAGTAGTAATGGAATCTCCCACAATGACCAACGGACGTGTACCATGAAAATCAGAGAGCACTGATCGGCGCAACTCCTGCCGCAGAAAAGGGGGACGAACAATGTAGGTCGAGTCGTCTGTCCATGGGTAGACGTCACCGCGCTCATATTCAATCGCCGCCCACCGCGGATTGACCTGCCCAAACCGAGGAGTGTAGACCTCCTGAAACATGTCTCGGTCCAACCCGGAATTCATGACAGCGTTCAATTCCGCAGCGTCAGGCCACAGATCTGCCAGAAAAACCGGTTCGTGATCAGGACCATAACCCAGCGGCTCGGTTTCAAAATCAACGTCCACACGCCCCGCAATGGCGAATGCGACAACCATTGGTGGACTGGCCAGAAATGCGGCACGGACAAGCGGGTGAATACGCCCGTCAAAATTTCGATTTCCCGACAGAACAGCACAAGCGACTGTTTCCGTATCCGCCAGCTCATCTTCGATCTGATCATTCAAAGCCCCGGATGCACCGAAGCAGGTGGCACAGCCAAACCCGGCAATATGAAAGCCAAGCTGATCAAGAAACTGCTGTAGTCCCTGCCGCTGCAGATACTTCTCAACGACCGTGGACCCGGGTGTAAATGAAGTCTTCACCCACGGCCTGGCACTCAGTCCGTATTCCACCGCCTTCTTAGCCACCAGACCCGCGGCGAACATCATTCCAGGATTCGACGTGCTGGTACACGAAGCAATTGCGGCGATAACGATGTCGCCGTCATTGATCTGCCTCCCGGTTTTCACACCGGGTTGTGCCTTCCTGCCGTACCCCCCCTCCTCTGTCGGTCGTTGCAGGATCTCGCGAAAACTTTCGCTGAGATGCCTGATTGCAACTCGATCCTGTGGGCGTCGAGGCCCCGCCACACAGGCTTGAATCCGGGACAGATCAATTTTCAGAACGGACGTGTATTCGACCTCACCTTCAACTGCAGGCCCGAAGCAGCCCAGCAAACGATACAGTTTCTCCACAGCGGTAACGTGTTCAGCATCCCGCCCCGTTGCTCTTAGATACTCGCAGGTGCGTTCATCCACGGCGAAGTACCCGATCGTCGCACCGTACTCCACTGCCATATTGGAAACTGTCGCGCGATCCGGAACGGTTAGCCCCGCGACCCCCGGTCCATAGAATTCGACAAACTTCCCCACCACATCAGCTGTCCTGAGCAACTGTGTGATCGACAGCACAAGGTCAGTGGCGGTCACGCCATGCTGTATTGTTCCGGAAAGATACACCCCAACGACATCCGGAATCAGCATCGAAACCGGCTGCCCCAGAATCGCGGCCTCTGCTTCGATTCCCCCCACACCCCAACCGACAACACCCATTGCCGCAATCATGCAGGTGTGCGAGTCGGTGCCAACCAGTGAGTCCGGAAAGCAGAAGCCATCGCGCTGCAACATGCCTGGAGCAAGGAATTCGAGGTTCAACTGGTGCAGAATTCCAGCGCCCGGCGGAATCAGGCGGATGCCCGGAAACGCCTGCATCGCCCACTTCACAAATTGATAACGCTCCAGATTTCGTTCGAAGTCCAATTCGAGGTTTCGCTGAACGGCATCCGGCACCGCATGAAAATCAACACTCAGAGTGTGATCAAGGACCATGTCCACCGGAACCTGTGGTTCAATACATCGAGGCGATCCCCCTCTTTCAGCAACCTCACTTCGCAACGCTGCCAGATCGGCAAGAACCGGGATGCCAGCGGCACAATTCAGAACCATACGCCCGGGTAGGAACGGAATCTCTGCTTCACGCGTCCCATGCGGCTGCCAGTTTGCCACAGCTTCAACGTGTGACCGCAGGACTCGTCGCTGATCGCAATTACGCAGCAGACTCTCCAGTACTACTCGCAGAGAGACCGGGAGACGCGAAAAGCTGCCGAGTCCGGAGTCAGCCAGCGCGGAAAGCGAGTAGTACGAGGACTCGGAGGAACACTCGGTCCTGAAACTGCGAAGAAATGATCGATTCCACTCGGTGTCCATGCAATTTCACCCGCCCAGGTTGGTCCCCCACGCAACTGATCATTCCTGTTGCTGAATTGGGGGCAGCTGCACGCAGGATATTCCGAAGAAAACAGAGCAGTCACCGGACGCATTCAGTGCACCATTTGCGCA
>JAFMMM010000133.1:0-3463 GCA_017859815.1 Planctomycetota bacterium
GAAATCTATTACCTGCCACCGGGTGCCAAAGAATCGGTGGAAATCTGGAATCTGGTGTTCACGCAGTTCAATCGCAACGGGGATCCCCCCAACAATCTGACACCCCTGCCCCGCCAGAACATCGATACTGGTATGGGGCTCGAACGCTGTGCTGCCTGCCTGCAGGGTGTGAACAGCAACTTTGAGATCGACATCCTGCGTCCGATGTGCGATGCGGCGGCTGAGGCTCTCAAGCTGAAGTACGCTTACGATGCCGCTCACGGCCGCGCGTGCCGCCGGATTGCTGACCATGTGCGGGCCTGCACGTTCGCCATTCATGAAGGTGCTGTGCCAGGCCCGGATAAAGCGAATTACATTGTCCGCCTGCTGCTCCGTCGCGCCGCCATGGAAGGCTATCTGCTCGGTCAGCGCGATCCGTTTCTCAGCACGCTGGTGCCGGTCATTGTTGAGGGGATGAAGGCGGCCTATCCGGAAATCACCGAAACCGTGCAGTCGGTTTCCAATGTGATCAAAGCCGAAGAAGAACAGTTCCTCGATGTGGTTGATCGCGGTATGCCTCGCTTTGAAAAGCTGGTGGAAAAAGCCGGCAACAGCGGTGTCATTTCCGGGGCCGATGCGTTCGATCTGCATCAAACTTATGGCTTCCTGGTCGAGTTGACGGAAAGCCTGGCGTCGCGACGAAACCTGACGGTCGACCGGACAGGCTACGACGAAGCCCGCCGCCGCCATGAAGCCACCAGCGGATCGGGCAACTTCGCAGATTCCGTAATGAGTTCCGGGCCGGTGGATTCCCTGAAACAACAGGGCAGCACCGAATTCCTCGGTTACGATTCCGAGACTGCCTCAGCCACCGTCGCCGGCATCATCAGCGGCGGACAACTGGTGCAGAACTACAACCAAACCGACAGCGAAGAACTGATCGGAGTGGCTCTGAACAAAACCACGTTCTACGGGGAATCCGGTGGACAAGTGGGCGATACCGGCCTGATCACAGCCAATGGGATGCGGTTCGAGGTTGTGGATACGCAAAAAGACGGCGAACTGTGGATCCATGCGGGTCGTCTGCATTCCGGAACTCTGCAGCAGGGAATGACAGTACAGTTGGCGGTGGATGCGAATCGTCGTGCGGCGATCCGTCGAGCTCACTCCACGACTCATATTCTGCATCACGCGCTGCATTCCGTGGTCGGGAAAACGGCGACGCAGCGTGGTTCCCGCGTGCAGGGGGATGAACTGCGATTTGACTTCGCTCACCAGCAGGCTCTCACGGCCGACGAAGTCCGCCAGGTGGAAGACATTATCAACGACTGCATTGCTCGCGGTGCCGCGGTCACTACGGATCTGCTGCCCATCGAAGAAGCGCGGCAGCGCGGCGCGATGGCTCTGTTCGGAGAAAAATACCCGGATCTGGTGCGCGTGGTGACGATGGGGGATTTCAGTGTGGAATTATGCGGCGGAACGCATCTGTCCAATACAGGCCAAGCCGGGTTGTGCCGCATCGTTTCCGAAGAACCGGTGGCTCGCGGTGTGCGTCGCATCACGGCGGTGACAGGGCCAAAGGCGTTGCAGAAAGGTCGTGAAGCGGATGAACTGCTGGCGGAACTGCAGCGGCTGACTCGCGCTCCTCGCGCAGCCGATCTGCCGAACCGCGTGCAATCGCTCCAGGACGAAGTGCGACAACTCACAAAACAACTGGCCGAACTGAATTCGGCGTCCGTCGGTCAGGCAGTTGGCGGTCTGGTGGATGGTGCAGAAGAAATCAACGGAGTGAAACTGGTGGCTCGAAATCTTGCCGGGGCTACTCGCGAGTCCCTGCGGGATTTTGCAGATCAACTGCGCGATCAGCACAGCCCAATCGCGATGATTCTAGGGGCCGAAGTCGACGGCAAGGTGGCACTGATCGCGGCCGTTTCCAAACCTCTGGTCAAACAGCACAACCTGCACGCCGGGAAAGCAGTGAAGGCCGCTGCAGTCATCGCGGGAGGTGGCGGTGGCGGTCGCCCCGATCTGGCCGAAGCCGGTGCTCGACTGGTGGATAAACTGGACGACGCGATCGCCGCCGGTGCCGCTGAACTCCACGCCCAACTCAACACCTAGGCAGGCGTCCCTGCACCCTGTGCAACATGGCACTCACCGCCGGGTACACACACTTTACACCAACATGCAATCAGGGCTGCCAACGAGCAGACCGGCACAAGTTCAATGGCCGAAGGCACAAACCGCGGAAGTCACAATCGCCGGCCCGGCGTACGGTGGAGTTATTTTTGGAAGATGCGGAAACGCCACAGGTGCAGTTTTTGCAGCAGGAATTGTTTCATCACCCAAAGTGTCAGCAGGCCATAGCGAGTACTGCGGCGGAAGTTGATGCTGCTGGCTTCGGCGAAATAGCGGACCGGGACCGGGATATCGCCCAGTCGGAAACCGAAGTACACCGATTGCGCCAGGAACTGCGTATCGAAGATGAAGTCATCCGAATTCTTCCGCCACGGGACCGTCTCCAGGACCTCCCGACGATAAGCGCGGAACCCGCTGTGAAAATCACCCAGATTTTGCCCCAGCACGATATTTTCAAACATCGTCAGACCACGATTCGCAATGTACTTCCACGCTGGCATACCGCCTGCAAGGGCTTCCGCGCGAGTCCGAATGCGGGAGCCCATCACCAAATCCACATTCCCCAGCCGGATCAATTCCGCTGCGATCGGAATCACGCGACTGTCGTACTGGTAATCCGGGTGAATCATCACCACCACATCCGCACCGCGATTCAGCGCTTCCGTGTAACAGGTTTTCTGATTGCCGCCGTACCCGGTGTTCCGTTCATGGCGAATCACAGTCAGCCCCAGCTTCGTCGCCACCTCCACCGTGTTATCCGAACTGCAGTCATCCACCAGGATGATCTCATCCACAGCCCCGCTGGGAATATCCCGCAACGTGCGTTCCAGCGTGGACGCTGCATTATACGCCGGCATCACCGCGATCACCTTGAACGGTGCCACTGCGGAATCTGTTGCGGCAGTCGTCGCCGGGCCGGGAGCAGGAGAATCTTCTGCCGCGGCAGTTTCTGAATTGGACGACACAGAACATTCCTTCCCGATGATTCATGCAATTTTCGCAGTCCGGCCGGAACCGTGTCCCTGCGAACTCAGCCAGCACGAAATTCCTGCAACGCTGTCACCAGCCGCTGAACTTCCGCCGGAGTGTTGTAATGCAACGCCCCGGCCCGCACGGTCCCGCCTGGTTCCAGTCCTGCCGTTTCGGTAAATGGCAAGGCATAGTGGTTTCCGTTCCATACGTGAATTCCGCGTTCTGCCAGCCATTCGGCGACCTGCCGAGTGGAGCAGTCGGCGAACGTCCACGAAATCGTGGGGACGCGACGATGCAACTGATCCGGATCTGTGATCCCGTACAGCTGAATCCCCGGCACACGACCGAGCCCGGAAACCAGTTCCCGTGTGAGAGT
>JAFMMM010000133.1:3473-12936 GCA_017859815.1 Planctomycetota bacterium
ACGTTCGTAGTCCTGAATCTGTGTGAAGACCCTGTTCAGTTTTTGGCTTCGGCTGAGATTTTCTGTTTCCCCAGCCGTTTCCGGCGGCAGCAGATCACTCAGACCGGCCAGATATTCCACGGCCGCTGCCGACCCGGCGATCGCTTCATGGGACTGAGTCCCCGTCATCCACCGTCCTGGCAGGGAATTGGGCGAGGGGCGCAATTTGCGGGGTGTCAGCTGTTCCAGCAAATCGCCTCGCCCCCACAGCACACCGGCATGCGGCCCGAAGAATTTGTAAGGGGAGCAGGCCAGAAAATCGCAACCCAGATCACGGACGGAAATTCTGCCGTGCGGGGCATAATGCACCGCATCGATATACACCACTGCTCCGGCCTGCTGAGCCTGTGCTGTCATTTCCTGCACCGGGTTCACCGTGCCGGTGGCATTGGACGCATAACCGAGGGCCACCAGTCGCGTCCGTGGGTTGAGCAGACTTCGGTAATGCTGCAGATCGAGGCTCCAGTCTTCCGGATGCAGTCGCACTCGATGCACGATTGCCCCGGCCGATTCCGCCGCAAGCACCCAGGGTGTGACATTGGCATCATGGTCCAGTTGAGTCACGATCACTTCATCGCCGGGCTGCCAGAGTGTTGCCAGTGAATAACTGAGATGCAGCGTCAGCGACGTCATGTTGGCCCCGAAGATCACGCAATTGGGATCATCAGCATCCACGAAATCAGCCAGCACACGATGAGCATTTTCCACCACCGCATCAGACTCCACCGCCGTCGCGAATGCGGCACCTCGATTGCAGTTGGTGTGCAGCAGATAATGGCTGACCGCATCCGCCACAGACTGTGGTACCTGACTGCCGGCCGGGCCATCAAAAATCGCCACCGTCTGTCCATTCAGAGTCCGCTGCAGCCCGGGAAACTGCTGTCGGATCCGGTCCAGTGGCCAGGCCATGCTGGATGTGGTGTTCATTTCCGACTCTCTCTTCAAGGTTGGTTTTGACCGTTTTACCGTGACCGTCTCGAGCCAGCCCCCTGCAGACGCTCGTGCCGGCCGAATTCCGCCTGTACTGTACAGGATAATTCGAGGAAGAGCAGTTCCGGGAAAGCGGATGTTGCTGCAGAGTGTGAACGTGGGGAAAGTCTGCTATCCTGCGGGACCAAAGATTTCGGCAGGACGATATCCACCGGCCCGTGAGGATTCCACCCAACGACAAGCGGGCGATGGGCCACCAGATCCCCTGCCCTGGCAGTACTCGACGTAATCGACAGCTCTATGTCTGCACTCTCGCAGTTCTTTCTCAATCCGGCCTTTGTTCTGCCGGGTGCTGCGCTGATCCTGCTGCCCATTCTGATTCATATTCTCAGCCGGCTGCGCTACCGCCAGATCCGTTTCGCCGCGATGGAGTTCCTGCTGGAAAGCGAGGAGCTGAATCGCCGACGGCTGATTCTGGAGCAATTGCTGCAACTGTTGCTGCGAATTCTGATCGTGCTGTTAATTGTGCTGCTGATCAGTCGACTCATTCTGGATCCCGGGCGGCTTTCGATGCTGCGTGGTGCCAGTGTCCATCACGTGGTGGTGCTGGATGATTCGCTGTCGATGCGTGACCGGGCGGGTGACGGTACGGTTTTTGAATCTGCACTTTCCACGCTGGAAGCGATGTTGTCCGAAGGCAGTCGGCTTTCCAGTTCGGCCCGCGTCACAATTCTCAGCACCACCACCCCTGGTCGTCCGATTGTGTCCGACCGGATTCTGGACGGGGCCTTTGTGCAGGAGTTCCTGCCCCGACTGCGAAATCTGCCCTGTTCGCAAAAAGCCTCCACACCGCTGGCAGCCCTGAATGCCGCTCGCGACATTCTGGCGGCCGATCCGGGCGTGGCCCCGCGGTTGCACCTGCTGACGGACTTCCGCAGTGCCGACTGGGACGGCCAGCCGGAAATTGTCGAAGCACTGAAATCGCTGCGGGGCATTCAGGCTGACGTGGATCTGGTGCGTGTCACCAGAGCCGCCCGTCCCAACCTGTCAATTTCTCGATTGAGCGCAGACAGTCTGGCCGTCGCCACGGGAGTGCCGGTCCGACTGACACTGACAGTTCGCAATCACAGTTCCACCATGGTCAGCGGACGCCGGGGGACCGTGTATCTGAATGGGTTTTCTCAACCGGCGAAGATCTTGCTGCCGGATCTGGATGCCGATTCGGAGGTCGAAGTTTCTCACGACATCAGCTTTGAACAAACCGGGCTGCAGCAAATTGAGATTCGTCTGGACGAAGATGCCTTACCGGAAGACAACCGACGACTGCTGGCGGTGGAAGTCACGGAAAGTCGCCGCGTACTGGTGATTGATGACAGCGGACCGCAGGAAGATGCATCCTACCTGGCCGCCGCCCTGGCGGCAGATTCCTCGCTCACCGGTCTGACCGTTGACACACGTCTGTCGCGAGCTGTGACAGCCAGCGACCTGGCCAATTACGATTGCGTCTATCTGTTGAATATTCGCGATTTGCCTGCGGACCAGGTCTTACTGCTGGCCAGCTGGGTTCGCAGCGGCGGCGGTCTGATCTGGATTCCCGATGATCAGGCCAACACCAGCTGGTTCAGTGAAACGCTGCGGCAACCGGGACAGCAGTTGTTTCCCGTGCCGCTGGCGGTCGTTCGCGATGCGGCTCAGGAAGCCACCCTGTCTGCCGATGACAACGCCGAACCATTTGTTTCCGCCAGCTTTGAAACGCACCCCATCTTCGCCGTCTACAATCAGCCGGACAGCCCCTTCCCGGATACGCTGCGAGTTCGTCGCTGGTTCACGCTGGCTTCAGACTGGAACCCGGAAGACAGCGAGCGGGACGATGGGGTCCGCACGTTAATGCGACTGAGCACCGGAGACCCGGTTGCTTTTGAGCATAAGTTGGGGAGCGGTCGGATCCTGACCTTTCTGACTGGTGCCGGGCGACGCTGGAGTAACTGGCCGATGGCACCGGCATCACCTGGTTACGTGGTCATGCATCTGCTGATCCATCGTTACCTGCAGAAGCCGGCCGACGCGATCCGCAATCAGGATCTCAGCGAGCCGCTGGAACTGCGCTGGTCGCCCGATGATTTTTCCGATGCGGTGGAAGTTCAGCTTCCGGAAGCCGGCCCGGACGAAGAAGCACTGGCAGAATCCTTCCTGCGTCTGCAGGCTACACTGAATCAGCAGACCACAGACGCAGCCGCCAGCGCGGCACCGGAAGAGACGACGAATGACACTGAGCCACAAACAGCACCCGACGCCGACCAAAAGACGGTGACCGACGCCGCCGGTCAGCAGTACTTCCTGACGGTCAGCCAGGCGAATCGGCCGGGAATGTATCGATTGCGTCGCTTCAATGGTGACGGCCAGGCCAGTGACCTGACGGTGGTCCTGAATGTGCCAGTCACGGAAAGCAGTCTGGCCCTGGCTGACCCGGATCCGCTGACCATTGGCGAAGAGACGCAGCATGTCACCATTGTAAACGCTGACGAAGCCGCAGCTCTGGCCGGGTCTGATTCCGGCAGAGAAATTCGTTGGGTTTTGCTGGGACTGCTGGTCGCTGCGATGCTGCTGGAACAGGTCGTATCGCTGCGATTGAGTCATCATCCGGAGCCAGCACGATGAATCTCGTGACCTTTCCAAAAGGCGACTTTCCCACAGGTGACCTGCCGCCAGAAGCGGGATCCTGGATCCCTGCGGCTGTCGATGAAACGACCGCTGACACAACTCCAGCGACACCCAATAATCCGGCGACATCCGCAGCGGACGCAGCCCCTGCCGGTACAAACTCCGGTTCCGCCGCAGACAGCAACACAACGGCCACGGCAGAAGTCGAAACCTTTCAGGTCACGGAACTGGTCTTGCCGGAAACCACCAGCGGAATTTTGGTTCTGCTGATCGGGCTGACGGCGCTATTCGGCCTGACGATTCGTACGTCGCTGCGTGATTCGCGATTCCTGCGGCGATCGTCGCAGTGGACACTGCTGGTGCCGCGACTGCTGGTACTGATCTGTGTGCTGGCGATCATGCTGAATCCTCGCCAGCGTACTCAGTTCAGTCGTACGGAAGCATCGCGGGTCGCCGTGGCGATTGACACATCGCTGTCGATGCAGTGGCCGGCAGCGGATGACGATGAGACTGCAGAGACTCGCAGCGACGCCGTCATTCGGCAGTTGGTGACATCCGGCCTGCTGGGCGAGCTCAGCAAAACCCATGTGGTTTCGGTCTATGGTTTTTCAGAGACCACACGCGGTCCGCTGGCAGTGATTCGGGACGGCGAAGTGCGATTTGTTGCCCCTGATGATCAGGAGATCGCTGCAGAGTCCTCCGAGTCGTCCACACCACGAGTCACACTGGACGCAACTGACGACGACGCAGACGCAGCGGCTCTGGATTCCGCCGTCAGTATGGAACAGTGGAAGACGCTGCTGTCCCCACGCGGCCGGGAAACTCGACTGGGAGAAGCAACCTATGAACTGCTGGGGCAGTTGACCGGACGCACACTCTCCGGAATTGTGGTCATCACCGACGGCGGCATGAATGCCGGTCTGCCGCTGCAGGCGGCCGCAGATCGTGCCGAACGGACTTCCACGCAGGTCATCGCGGTCGGCGTTGGCAATGGCCAGCCTCAACCCAACTTCTGGATCACGGGCATGCAGGCTCCACCGGATGTGCATCGTGGTGACCCATTTGATGTCACAGTGATGCTCCAGGGGACGGGTCTGGAAACGTCCGAAGTCACGGTTCGTCTGTTCCAGCAGTCTGCCGGCGGAGATGGCAGTGACCGGCAGGAAGTTGCCGTGCGACAGGTGGAACTGGAAAGCGATGCCGCGTCCACCAAAACGGTCTTCCCGCAATCCCTCGATGTTGCCGGGAAGTACGAATACGTGGCTCGAGTCGAAGCCCCGACGGGCACGATGGAAATGACCATCGACGACAATGTACGTCGTCGCGCAGTGGAAGTGACCGATGAACGCATGCAGGTGCTGGTCATGTCCAGCGGGCCAATGCGGGACTATCAGTTTGTGCGGAATTCGTTGTTCCGCCACAGCGGGATTGATTCGGATGTCTGGCTGCAATCGATGTCCGAAGAGAATGCCGGGATGGTTTCTCAGGAATCCCGCAAGCTGCTGACACAGTTTCCTCGCACAGAAGCAGAGCTGTTTGATTACGACGTAATTGTCGCGTTTGATCCGGACTGGTCGCGGTTGTCTGTGGAACAGCATACGTTTCTGAACCGGTGGGTTTCCGAACACGCCGGTGGTCTGGTGGTTGTGGCAGGCGAACTGTATACGCCGCAACTGGCGGAGCAGACCGAAAGCCTGCGTGACATCAGTGTGCTGTATCCGGTGCTGCTGAGCCGGATGGCCCCGGATCTGGCACTGACTCAGCGAGCGGATGAACCATGGCCCGTGCTTCCTACTGCCGAAGGTCGGGTGACTGAGTACCTGCAGTTGTCCGGCTTTTCAGACACTTCCAGCAGCAGTGTGTGGGAGCGGTTTCGCGGCATCTATCGTTCTTATCCGATTCGCGGTTTGCGTGACGGAGCGATCACGCTGCTGGAATATGACAACCCGCGTGCTCGAACTGACATTGGCGTGCCGCCATTTTTGGTCGGTCAGTTTTACGGGGCTGGCCGTACCGTGTTCATCGGTTCGGCAGAAACATGGCGACTGCGCCAGATCTCTTCGGATGCGCATCAGCAGTTCTGGACCGGTCTGATTCGCGAAGCAGGCCAGGGACGTCGCAGCCGAGGCAGTGCGCGAGGCGTGCTGCTGCTTGATCGCACCGAAGCGACACCCGGTCAGCCGGTAACAATTCGGGCACAGTTATATAACGCAGAACTGCAGCCACTGTCCGCCACTGACGTTCCGCTGCGAATCACCGACCCGACCGACGCGCTGTTGAACATTCCCGACCGCCTGAGGACCGACGGTCGTGGACTGGGCCAGTTTCGCACCACATTCCGAGCGGAAAGCCCCGGCCAGTACACGATCACCGTTCCTGTTCCAGAATCCACAGACGAACTCACAGCTGTGGTGGATGTCGTTCTGCCCAGTCTGGAATCAGTCAGCCCGCAGCTGAACACAATGGCGCTGGACGAATTGATCCGGGATACATCCGGAACAGTTCTGTTAGCTGATGAGATCAGTCGGCTGACCGAATTGCTGCGGGATGAAAGCCAGCCTGTTGTGGTCGACGAGCAGCTACGAACATTGTGGGACCGACAGTGGCTGATGATTCTGGCCTGTTGCCTGCTGGGATTTGAATGGGCAGCCCGACGCTGGTATCGCCTGTCCTAGCCCGATTCCGCCTCCCGCCGCTTGCGGTCTTTCACCAGCCACTCGTCAATGTCATCCGTCAAACGTGGAGCCAGACTGAGACCTGCCTGATCGCGAATCAGGAACATGACACCGTCAATCATCGACAGGTCACGCAGCACAGCAGCCGGGTTCTGAAGTTCCACGGCCTCCAGCAGAGTTTCCACCGGAATTTTACCAGGTTCGTCCTGCAGATAACGGATGACTTCAGCACAGCTGTTTTTTTGAATCGCATCCACCTGTCGCAGCCGTTCTTTGGTGAACAAAGCAGCGGCGGTCATTCGTTGTGGAAGACAGCACATCCGCAGCAGTCGCTCAATCCCGGTCATGTCCGTTTCCATCTGCCCGAGAGCATACGTCCAGACGACCGAAAGTGGCTGAGCCACAGAGAATTTGGGACCATTCCCCGAGGGGTCCCTGAAACGCTGATCCCCCAATTCCTTGTTCACACCCTTCATTACAAAGGCCTGCACGGCTCCCAGAATACCACCACCGATCAGCAGAGCCAGCGACCAGCTGCCACCGGTAAATCCAACCCACAAGATGACCACAACCAGACCCAGTTCGAGCGACCAGGCCACTGCAGCCATCGCAGTCATGGCCCAGAAGGCCCCCAGCGTCAGCTTCCGCTGCAGCGATAGTTTCTGAGTCAGCCACCGTTTTACGGTTCCACGTTTCACTGAAGCGTTCCGTTTTTTATGCGTTGAATCCGGGCGACCGTCGACGAGATTTGGGCGTCATCGTCCACCGCCATGTTTCCATGAATGCTGCTGCTGCAGTCCCTGTCCGGAGCGAACACCGGTCCAGAGCGAACGCGGCCACAGCCCGGCACAGGGATCACTACGTTCCGCAGGATAGAGCATTGGAATACCATCATCCACAAACTGCGGCTGTTCTGCCGGACCTTTGATTCCCAGCATCCGTTTGACAGTCTGAATTAACTGCAGCACAACAATCAGCAGCAGGAACATGATTACGCCCAGCAACAACAGCACCGGGCCCTGGTCAAAGAACTGCTCGGCAGCCGGCCAGATCCACGGCCAGGCCAACAGCAGCAGCAATGTGGCCAGACTAAGCCAGGGACCGTAAGGAATTTCCGTGCCGCGTCCTGTCAGTAGACAGCCGAAGGCCACAACACTGGCCATCAGCGGAGCCAGAAACAGGAACACGATCAGCGACGGCTGCCAGCCGATCACGCTGCCGATCATGGCCATCAGCACCACATCACCGAAGCCCATGGCTTCGCGGCGAAACACCATCGCGCCAATAATTCGCACCAGCCAGACGACACCACCACCAACCACAAGTCCGGCGAGGCTGACAAGCAGTCCGTGCAAATGCGGCCATGCCGCTGCGAAGGGCATGCAGTCCCAGTAGAACAGCAATGGAGCGATTCCTGCGGGCAGCAGTGTTCGCAGAGTCTGCACAATACTGGCATCCTGAAACCACAGCGGCACAAGCCAGTTTTGTCCAAAGCAGCCGGACAGCACCACGGACGTGACCATCAGCGGAACAGTACTGCCGTCCGGGATGATCCACAGTTCGAGGTCGATCATGGAAGCCACGATCAGCGCACAGATCAGTGCGGCGTGCAGTGCATATCGCACGTGCAGCCAGGTTTCCATGGGAAACAATCGGACGTTTTGCGGACCATCATCCGAAAACACTCCCCAGATCAGTGTTCCATTGGCGTTGTACTGTGGAATTTCGGCCAGATACAGCACCACGAACAGCACGCCGGTCAGCATTTCGACCAGCGGGTATCGCGGCGAAATTGGCAAACGGCAGGCCCGACATCGCCCGCCCAGTCGCAGCCATCCAAAGATCGGGATGTTGTCATACCAGCGAATCGATGCGGCACACCGGGGACATCCTGACCCGTGACTGTTCAGAGACTTCAACTGATCCAGCAGGCGACGACGGATGGGAAATCGATAGACGCAGACATTCAGAAAGCTGCCGATACAACTGCCGATCACGAACAGAAACGTCAGCACAAACGGCAGTGGCAGATCCAGCAGAATCATTCAGTCTTCCTTCGTGTGTCGATTTCTGTCACCACTCGTCGGGCCGCCTGCGGTGCCGGTTCGGGATTGATCAACGGACCGTACCATCGCCCGGACGGTCGGTGTATTTCTGCCGTCTATTCAGGTTCGCCCGGATGGGCCGTTGGAATTCGGTCCTGCAGCGAATTCACAATACGTCGCGCCAGTGTACCACGACTTTCGCCATCGGTGTGAATGATCAGGCTGGCGGCGTCCCGATACAACGGTTCCCGTTGCTGCAGCACTTCGCCAACTTCTTCATCGATCGGCCGTCCGGTCAGACTTGGTCTGACGGACCCGGTTTTCCGATCCCGGTTGAGTCGATTGATGAGGATTCCTGCAGACACGTGCAGCCAGACAACGGGACCGGCGGCTTTCATGACTTGACGATTGTCCGCGGACAAAACTGAACCACCACCACTGGCGATCACCAGTTGCGGCCGTTGCAACAGATCGACCAGTATCTGCGATTCCAGTTCGCGAAAACCGGCCTCGCCGTCAGCGGCAAAAATCTCTGGAATGGATCGTCCTGCGACACGTTCAATTTCCCGATCGCTGTCGATCCAGCTCCAGCCCAGCTTTTTGGCAACCATGGGAGCCAGGCTGGATTTCCCGGAGGCACGATAACCGATCAGTGTGATCACCATGTCGTAAGGAATCCTTTGAAAGTCAGCCTGATCGGATCGCAGTGAGGGATCTGACGTGACCACAGAAACTTCAGTCTATCGGGAACAGTTTCAGCCGTCGTCTGAGCGCACCACCATACGGGCTGCGGAGTTCGCCTGCCGCAGTGTTTCCGTCATGTACTCCAGCGGAGCGGGCTGTCCGGTGAACATTTCGAACTGCATGGCCGCCTGACGAATAAACATCTCGATGCCGCCGACAGTCGGGCAGCCACGTTCGCGAGCTTGCTTCAGCAACAGTGTTTGTTCCGGGTTGTAAACGGTGTCGAAGACCAGCGTTTCTTCACGCAGCCAGTGCGATTCGAACGGTGTACGGTCGACATCCGGGTGCATCCCGATCGGTGTGCAGTTCACCAGTACTTCAATCTGCTCTGCGCCGCGATTTTCCCACGACACATACTGGCAATTCAAT
>JAFMMM010000512.1 GCA_017859815.1 Planctomycetota bacterium
ATTGCCCCGTCAACCGGAGAGTTCCTGGTGAACTGCCGAAGTTGAACTGCCGAAATCCGGAAAAAATTGATTCAGTTTCCGGAACATTGAGCGAAATTCGCACGTCTAAGTTCCCAGTCAGCGTCCGGAGTTCCAGTTTTTGGCCTGCGGATGAAACGCTGGTGGTGTGTTGCCTGTTGATTGCCGTTACCAGTTCTGATGGCCGTTATACTGCTCGGTCCGTCTGAGACTGCCTGAAACGGGCTCTGCCGCTGTCGCAGCAGATCAGGACGCAGGTTGGCACGGCTTCAGACGGGGTGGAATCGGTTGACTTGATGCCAAACTGTTTGGTACCTTGAACTTGCATCTGTACAGCCGTTCTGGCTGTATGGGTTTTCGATTCAGCCGCCGGTTGGTGTGCTGCGTGAGTAACTGTGTGTATGGGCGCGTTGTGTCAGTGTGTTCTTAGGGGCGACTGGTGCAGGGCTGATGCAGCACAGGTTTTTCTGGTCTCGTTCTGTCGGAACGAGGTGAGAAACAGATTTGGGGATAGAAGATGGCTGACGCAACGAGTGCCTGGGGGATTGAGATCGGTCAGGCTGGTTTGAAGGCGATCAAGCTGCGCAAGGCTGACGACGGCAATCGTGTGTTCGCGGTTGCTTTTGACTATATCCCTCACCCCAAAATCCTCAGCCAGCCGGATGCCGTCCCGGAAGAGTTGATTCGCGAGGCATTGCAGACCTTTCTGGACCGCAACAAAGTCGAAGGCGACAGCATCGCGATCAGCGTTCCAGGTCAAAGTTCACTGGCGAAATTCATCAAGCTGCCTCCAGTTGAGGTCAGCAAGGTTGGCGAGATCGTCACCTACGAGGCTCGGCAGCAGATTCCTTTTGATCTCAACGACGTGGTCTGGGACTATCAGACGATTGGCGGCGGGGTAGAAGAAAGTGGTTTCATGCTGGAGGCCGAGGTTGGTCTTTTTGCGATGAAGCGTGACCTCGTCTATGAGGCGATGCGGCCGTTCACGGAGATGGGGAAGGAGGTGGAGTTAATCCAGATCCCTCCTGTCGCTCTGTACAGTTTTCTGTCCTACGATGTGCTGGGTTTTCGGCCGACTGATAAGAAGCCGGAACCTGACGCAGAGGGTGAGTACCACATTATTCTGGATGTGGGATCAGACACGTCGACCATGCTGGTTTCGAACGGACGCAGCATCTGGATTCGCAATGTTCCGATTGGCGGAAACCATTTCACACGAGCGCTCACGCGGGAGATGAAACTGACTTTTGCCAAGGCGGAGCATTTGAAGTGCAACGCAACGAAGGCTCCGGATCCGAAAGCGGTATTTCAGGCCATGCGGCCGGTATTCAATGACTTCGTGTCAGAGATTCAGCGGACGATCGGGTATTTTGGCAGCGTGAATCGCTCCGCGCAGATTCGCAAGATCATTGGCGTTGGCAACGGTTTTCGACTGGCAGGATTGCAGCGGTTTCTGGAGCAGAACCTGCAGCAGTACACGGTGGAACGCCTGGAAACGCTGGAAGGAGTCAGCGGGGAGTCAGTACTCTCGGATCCGCTGTTCTCAGAGAATCTCATGACGTTCGCAGTGCCCTATGGTCTGGCGTTGCAGGCTGTCGGTCAAACTCGCATGAGGACCAGCTTGCTGCCGCCGGAAATTGTGATGGACCGTCGCATCCGAGCCAAAAAACCGCTGGCAATTGCTGCGGCTGCCGGCTTGTTGGTGGCCATGGGGGCCAGCACCATGGGCAGTGCGAGCGTCCTGGAATCCTGGAACGAAGCCAAATGGCAGGATTCCATGGCTCACGTCGACAAAGTGCAGGCAGAGATCTCAACGCAACAAACGCAATTTGATGGTGAGGTCTCGAGGCACGAAAAGGTCGTGCAGGACATCAATCTGCTGGTTGCACCTCTGGAAAAACGTGCTCTCTGGCTGGAATTGTTCAAGGCGGTCAACGAATGCCTGCCGGCTGACACCGGAGACGCATTGGATGAATCCAATGTGATGAAGCAGAAAAAACTGCGCCTGACCTCGTTTACCGCGAAGAAGGTGGAGGACGTGGCGGCCTGGCACAAGGCATTTGTCGATGCCAAGATGGGAGAACAATTTGCGACGGCAGATCAGACGCCGCCGGAAGCAGCAGTCGGTTACATCGTGACTCTGAAGGGCTTTCACTTCTACAACCACAAAGATTTGCCATTCCGCAATACGGATCGTCGTTTTGTCGAGAACGAGTTTGTCAGCCAGTTGCGCAAGTGGGTCATCTCCCCGGGGGGTGTGGAAGTACCTGTCGGTAAGATTGGGATTTCTTACCCGGTTCTGGCCTACTCGCTCAAGAGCCAGATGCAGTTTGATCCCAACAACCCCAACGCCGGAATGGGCGGTGGTCTCGATGGAGGCATGGGTGGCGGCATGATGGGTGGCGGCATGATGGGAGGTGGCATGATGGGTGGCGGTATGATGGGTGGTGGCATGATGGGCGGTGATTACGGTTCCGCCCCCGCCATGGGGGGATACGACGAAGGTGAAGGTGGTATGGGATTATCCGGTCCTGGCATGATGGGAGGCCCGGGGAAGGGTGGTTCCGGTATGATGGGGCCTGGCATGGCCGGCGGCTCCGGCATGATGGGCGGTCGTGGCAGCCGCGGGGGTGTTGGAGGAGAAGGATCCAACGAGATCACTGGTCAGCAGGGACCAGTCTTCCAGGAGCAGCAACAGCAGGACATTCAGGTCCTCGAGCGAACGGATTTCATCGTGCAGTTTATCTGGAAACCATCGATTGAGCGTGATCGTCAGGACACCGATCCGCGACTGGCGTCAGAAGGAAATTCGGCTGGTCAGCCAGCTCAAGAATAACACCGAAGCCTCGATCGGGGCGTTCAAACATGTTTCCCAACGGGAAGTTGATAACACAGAACAACGCGGGCTGACAGCCGGCAACCTGGAACTCTGCAGTCAGAATGGCTGCAGGCAGACAACAGTTCGGAATTAACCTGGGTGTTCAGGCAGGTCGTCTTTGGTGGCGTGCCACAGGAATAATCACAATGGACAAGCTTCAGCC
>JAFMMM010000513.1 GCA_017859815.1 Planctomycetota bacterium
CGGAACTGAAAGTGGATTGCCGGTGTCTGTCACCGTCATTCCACGACGCATTCCATCGGTACTTCCGAGTGCGACGCAGCGAACGCGGCCACCACCAAGGTGCTGCTGGACTTCCCCGGTCACGGTGATTTGGGTGCCCTTGACGTCCTCATCAATCACCAGAGCATTGTAAATCTCTGGCAAACTGTCCTCAGGAAACTCTGCATCGAAGGTGGAACCAATCACCTGCGAAACCTTGCCCTGTTTTGTCGCTGTGCTCATGGGTCATTTGCCCCGTGTTTTCAGTACGTATTTCCAATGAGGAGCAAAACTCCCCCCGAAGATCCCTGTCGGACGCCGCAACCTGCAGCGTCCCATCAGATCGTCACGAGCAACACCAACCAAATCCCTGCAAGGGCGGTTGAGAAGCCCGCAAATTCACTCACCCCAGTGCTGCCGCACCACCAATAATCTCTGCCAGTTCCGAAGTAATTCCCGCCTGTCGAGCACGGTTGTACTGCTGCTTCAGATTTCCTGCCATCTCGTCTGCATTCTCAGTTGCTCCCTTCATTGCCACCATGCGAGCAATCTGCTCACTCACAATCGCATCAAGGAAGCACTTGAACAACTTTGCCCGAAACGCAGCCGGCACGATCTCACTAAGAATCTCTTCCGCGGAGGGCAGAAACTCATAGTCAATGTTTCCGCCGCCCTCACTCCCGTCACCCAGACTGGAAATTGGCAAAATCCGCTCAACGATGGCCGCCTGTCGAGCCACCGACTGGAAGCTGGTGTAGGCAACATCCAGACGGTCGATCCGGCCAGCAATAAAGTCGTCCACATATCGTGAACCGAGTTCATCAACTTCAGCGAACGAAGTTTTGTCTTCGAAATGGGTGTAAGACTGCTCCATCGCGACTTTCTGGAAGTTCAGAAACTTGATACCGCGTTTCCCTGAAACCTCCAGAGAGACATCGACACCCCGCTCCGTCAACTGCCGCCGATGACTGATCGCCTGACGCAGCACGCTCGCGTTGTACCCACCGCAAAGTCCCCGGTTTGCTGTCAACACCAGCAACACACTTTTCTTTTCCTCACTTCTCTGCTCCAACAGGGGGTGAGAAAACTTCAGGTCTGCCTGACCAAGATCACTCACAATCTCAGAGATCTTGCGAGTGTACTCCGCAGCCTCAGTCGCGCGATCCATCGCTTTCTTAAATCGACTCGTCGCGATCAACTCCATCGTGCGCGTAATCTTGCGGATATTACGCACGGCCTTCAGCCGTTTCACAAGTAAGCGTGCATTCGCCATGGATGATCACACCAAGAAATTAAACGACAGCCAGTGAAAACCCGTCTCCAATTCAGCCTCTGGCTGTCAGAAGACGCTCCTGCTGCCCGATGCTGTCCAGCACCACGCAGACTGTTTTTGAAAGCAGACGCTGGGGGGCGGAGAACTACGAGTCGCTCAGAAACAGGAAACCCGTCCTGACACAACGCACAATTCAAGCCCGCTGCTCACGCCCGTGCTTTTCGACGTACCACAAAGGCTTCCAATGCCTTCTTCAAATCTGCTTCGATCTCATCCGTCAATGCTGCCTCCGCGACCAACCGGTCCCGCATATCGGCATGTTCCGTACGGATAAATTCATGCAGCTCTTTTTCCGCTTCCTGCACATCGCTCACCGGAACAGTGTCGAAGTAGCCCTTCGTCCCGGCGTAAATCGCAACCACCTGATCCGCGACGTGAAGCGGAACATACTGAGGCTGCTTCAACAGCTCGACCATGCGATATCCGCGATCCAGCTGTGACTGTGTCGCCTTGTCGAGTTCAGTACCCAACTGAGCGAACGCCTCCAGCTCACGGAATGCTGCAAGGTCAAGTCGCAGACTGCCGGCGATCTTTTTCATCGCCTTCGTCTGAGCATTGCCTCCCACGCGACTCACGGAAATCCCAACGTTGATCGCAGGGCGAATCCCCTTCCAGAACAAGTCCGGCTCCAGATAAATCTGGCCATCCGTAATGGAAATCACGTTCGTTGGAATGTAAGCCGACACCTCACCCTCAAGCGTCTCGATGATCGGCAGCGCTGTCATGGACCCGCCACCCAGTTCATCGTTCAGCTTCACGGCCCGTTCAAGCAGACGGCTGTGACAGTAAAATACGTCCCCGGGAAACGCTTCTCGTCCCGGTGGTCGCTTCATCAACAGTGACAGCTGACGGTAGGCAACAGCCTGCTTCGACAGGTCATCGTAAACAACGAGTGTGTGCTTTCCGTCGAACATGAAGTGCTCAGCCATCGCTGCACCAGCATAGGGTGCGATGTACTGCAATGGTGCGGCATCAGCACCGCTGGCCGCCACAACGATTGTGTAGTCCAGGGCACCGTTCTGACGCAGCACCTCAACAACACCCGCGATGGAAGATGCACGCTGCCCGCAGGCAACGTACACACAAATCACTCCGGTGTCCTTCTGATTCAGAATCGCGTCGATGGCGACTGCCGTCTTTCCGGTCTTACGGTCCCCAATGATCAACTCACGCTGGCCGCGTCCGATGGGAGTCATGGCGTCAATCGCCTTGATCCCGGTCTGCAACGGTTGCTTCACAGGCTGACGCTCTGCGACGCCTGCGGCCTGCCACTCCACTGGACGCGAAGCGTCTGAAATGATCGGACCTTTCCCGTCGAGAGGGTTGCCCAGAGGGTCAACCACGCGTCCCAGCAAGGCCTCACCAACCGGCACTGACAACAGTTTCCCCGTGGTGCGCGCCTCATCGCCCTCGGTAATCTTCAGGTGGTCACCGAGAACAACAACGCCCACGCTGCTTTCTTCGAGATTAAACGCGAAGCCAGTGACGCCGCTCGAGAACTCGACCATCTCGCCGGACATCGCGGTCGACAAACCGGTGCATCGCGCGATCCCGTCCCCAACCTCTATCACTCGGCCAACTTCAGCAGTCTGAATCTGACCGCGAAAGTCCTCAATCTCCGTCTGGATGACTGAAGCGATCTCGTCCGATTTGAATTTCATTGAATGCTCTCTCCACCAGACGACCCTGCAACATCTTTAGCCGGG
>JAFMMM010000134.1 GCA_017859815.1 Planctomycetota bacterium
ACGCTTTCACTAATTTCCGAGTCTGAGGAGTCAGCGCAGGATGCTGAGCGTTAGCAGGCTGACCGCGGCCACCGCGCCAACGCGAATATTGTCATTGATCCGCGAGTTCCATGATTCAGCGAGGCTGCTGAGCACAACGGCAGGAAACGTCAGCAGAAATGCAGCCCCAAGGCTCACCGGGGCCTCCTGGGCTTCCGGATTCCAGGTTTCTGCCCAGTACATCAGACAAGTGGTGCATCCGCCGATGACCAGAAAACCGCCCAGTCCGGAAACGGACTTACTGTTGTTCCACGGCAACACTGGTCCTCCGAAGAGTTTCCCGCAGGCTGTGGCTGAACCATCCCCGAAAGCCAGAATGGCGAGCACTCCCAACCCCACTTCCAACCGGTCCGGACACAGCAGGACGGTACAGAGAACACTTCCGGCATATCCAGCAACAGCGGCCAGCCGGCCATCTTCTGCGTCGCGTTGAATCCGACGAAAGCGCACGAAGATCAGCCCGGCGCTGACTGCGGCGGCAACCAGGATGATCAGCAGCAGTGTTGGCGAAAGCGGATCTGCATGTGGTACGAAGTTCAACGGCAATACCAGCAGTGCCGGCGTCACATGCCAAATCCGCCGTCGCAGCTCCCGACGCGACAAACCGGGTGCGGCAGAGTCGCGGCCAGGCTCCAGCGTCTGCACTTGTTGAGACTCTGCATCTGCCACGTGCGGGGTTCACTTTCTGATTCGCGGAGATTTGGCTCGACACCGCAGCCGCCGCCACAAACTCATCGCAACATACGATTGATTCGGCCGCCAAACACGAATTCCTCAATAACGATCGGCTGGCGGAGGAGGCTGCGATGAGTTCCCCTGTGACAGGCATCCCGGACTGGCTCAAACCAGCAGTTCCTGCCGCAGGAACCACCATCAGGCGAGCCATCCAGCGGATTCGTATGACCTCCCTGGATTTGACCCGGCAGGGCGACGAACACAGAATATCAATCGGCTGCAATCACACGGGCTCTCGAACGGCCTTTCAGTAAGATCTTCACAACAGCCAGTCCGGAGTGCCTGCCGCTGCACAACGAGGGATGATTCCAGTGCGATCGATGATACGAGTTCTGTTTCCGTACCTTGTCTGTTGTCCACTGGTCTGCGCTGCTGATCAGCCGAATGTCGTGCTGGTCTTTGTAGACAATTTTGGCAACGGCGATCTGGGCTGTTTCGGGTCAACGCTGCATCGAACGCCGCACGTCGATCGTCTGGCCGCAGAAGGTCTGAAGCTGACGAGCTTTTACGTCTCCAGCGGAGTTTGCACGCCCAGTCGTGCCAGCCTGATGACAGGCTGTTATCCGAGGCGAGTGAACATGCATGTCAGTGATCGCAACACAGCGGTACTGCAGCCAGTCTCGCCAAAAGGACTCAACCCGACCGAAATGACTGTGGCGGAAGTACTGAAGTCCGTCGACTACGCTACGGCGTGTATCGGGAAATGGCATTTGGGCGATCAGCCGGAGTTCCTTCCAACCCGTCAGGGTTTTGACGAGTTCTATGGAATCCCGTACAGCGATGATATGACAAAGGAGAAGCGTCCTGAGGTCTGGCCGGAACTTCCGCTGATGCGAAACGAGGCGGTTATCGAGGCACCTGTGGTGCGATCAACGCTGGTAAAACGCTGCACTGAAGAGGCGGTAGCGTTCATCGAGCGCAATCAGGATCGACCGTTTTTCCTTTACCTCCCACATACAATGCCCGGTTCAACGCCGCACCCGTTCGCCAGTCCCGACTTCGCAGGACGTTCGCGGAATGGAAAATATGGTGACGCAGTTGAAGAACTGGACTGGAGCACGGGACAGATCCTCGATGCCCTCGAACGATTAGACCTTGATCAGAAAACGCTTGTGATCTGGACCAGCGACAACGGGGCGGTCCGCCGCAATCCCGCCCAGGGAAGCTGTGCTCCCTACAAAGGTTTTGGCTACAACACCTCCGAGGGTGCCATGCGAATGCCCTGTGTGATGCGCTGGCCTGGAAAGATCCCGGCCGGCATGACCAGCGACGCACTCTGTTCATCCATCGACCTGCTGCCCACACTGGCGGGATTTGCAGGAGCAGAATTACCGCCGCTGCCAATCGACGGCCTTGACGCCGGATCACTGCTGACGTCGGGAGAAGTCAGTTCGCCCCGCGACGAACCGGGCATGATGTTTTATATGATGGATCAGCTGCAGGCGGTTCGCTCCGGTCCGTGGAAGTTGTATCTGCCTCTGGCCGAGCGATATTCCAGTTTATCCCGTCGCACAGAGACAGCAGTGGCCGAACTTTATAATGTGCGCGTGGACGTTGGCGAAACCAGCAACGTCGCAGAGGATTATCCTCAGGTTGTTTCTCGTCTGCTGCAACTGGCGGAACAGGCAAGATCGGAGCTGGGGGATGAACAGCGGACAGGATCCGGGCAGCGCGAAGCTGGCCTGGTCGACACGCCGCAGCCGCTGGTGATGTCACCACACTGACGTCTGTCTCAGGAACGGGGCATGCCGGTTCATTCCGAGTGAAAATCAAACCAACGGAGCTATCAGGTGCAAGACACTTCCCAGGCCAATGAATTTCAGATTCGTCGTCGACAATTTCTCCACAGCGGAGCTTTGCTGCTGACTGCAGCGGCAAATATCCGCTCTGTCGCAACTGAAGCAGACCCCACGGTGCGACTGCGTATCGGCCTGATCACCGATCTGCACTACGCCGACAAGGACACAGCCGGCAGCAGACACTATCGCGAAACGCTGACCAAAATTGCGGAAGCATCCACAGAGCTCAAAAAACTTTCGCCAGCGTTTATGGTGGAACTGGGAGACCTGATCGATCGGGCAGACACCGTCAGCACAGAATTGTCGTGGCTGAAAAAAATCAATCAGAGCTTCTCAGCCATCTGCGATGAACAGCATTACGTTCTGGGAAACCACTGCGTCGATACACTGACCAAACAGGAGTTCCTTGGAGCCGTGGGGCAGAAGCAGGCGTGGTATTCGTTTGATCGGCAGGACGTTCACTTTGTCATTCTCGACTCCTGCTTCCGGTCCGACGGTACTGCATATCAGCGAAAGAACTTTGAGTGGACCGACGCAAATATTCCGGCGGAAGAGCTGGAGTGGCTGCAGTCGGACCTGCAGCAGAATAAACTGCCCACAATTGTCTTCGCTCATCAGCGTCTGGATGTCGCGGACAATCATGGCGTGCGCAACAACGCCGATGTTCGAAAGATCCTGCAGGAGTCCGGGAATGTGCGTGCCGTTTTCCAGGGGCACAGCCATCAAAACGACCTGCACGAAATCAGCGGGATCTCCTACTGCACGCTGGCTGCCATGGTGGAAGGAACTGGACCAGCGGCCAACGGTTATTCGTCTCTGGAGATTCTCAGCGACGGCAGCATGCGGCTGCAGGGATTCCGGCGGCAACAATCGCGTTCCTTCTCCTGAAGTTGAACTGTGCGACACAGCCCCATGCTGCCACCATCACTTTGATTGAATCTGGCGAAGAACCGGCGAATGACTCAACGCGACTCATCCCGACGACTGCATCGACTGCTGCGACTGCTGTTCCTGCTGTCGGAAAACGAAATGGGGCTCTCCCTTGCCGAACTGGCTGCGTCGGAAGGCCTGTCCCAGCGAACAATTCGCAGAGACCTGCGGACCCTGAAAGACATCGGGCTGCCCGTTGATCTCCGCGAAGGCACCGGGCGGAAGCGGTGCTGGCGAATTTCCTCCCGAGTGGCTGATTTGAAGTTCAGCCTGTACGAGCTGCTGTGTTTGTATCTGAGTCGACGGCTGATGGAGCCCTTTGCGGGCACCCCCTTCTTCGTCGGCCTGCATTCCGCCTTTGAAAAACTGGAACGCGATGTGTTTTCGAATTCCACATCCTTCCAGTCTGAACTGCTTGAGAACTTTTATCTGAATACGTCCGGCTCCAGCGACTACTCCGACCGCGCACAGCTGATTTCCAGCATCATGGACAGCATTCGGGATCGCCAGGTGATTCAGGTGGACTACCGCAAGCCGAATGGAAAGGCCAGTAAGTACCTCCTGCACCCATGGAGCCTGGCAGCACATCATGGTTCGCTGTACGTCGTTGCATTCAGTGAAACAGCGGAAGCCATACGCCATTTTAAACTGGACCGAGTCCAATCGCTCCGGACTCGCCCACGGCACTATCGCATCCCGGAGTCATTCGATGTGAATGAGTACTTCAGCGGCTCATTCGGCGTCTTTAGCCCGGAAGATCTGGAATACTCAATCAGTATCGAATTCAGCGCAGCCGCTGCCGAGTCTGTTCGGGAGTCACGCTGGCATCGCCAACAACTCCTGTCGGATCTTCCCAATGGCGGCGTGCGACTGCAGCTGAAGCTGCGCAGTTTGCAGGAAGTATCCAGCTGGATTCTGAGCTTCGGTTCTCACGCCCGTGTGACTGAGCCACCCGAATTGATTGCCAGAATTCGTCACGAACTGAAGCAGACGCAGGAAAACTATGAAACAGAGACGGCGCCCGCATAGAGCCGTTTTCCAACCAAACAGGCACGTCAGGGCTTCCGCAGCAGACTTAGAATCACCTGCGCATAAACACGATGCCCAAAGTCATTCGGATGATTAACCCCGTTGCCGGTCTGGTCACAGTCTTTCTTGCGTTTCAGGAATTCTTCCCAGACTGATGTCAGGTCAGCAACGGCAATTCCGGGCTCGGCAAGTTCCAGCAACTCGCTGCGATACTCCGCAAACCGTTCATGACGGAGTGTTGTCCAGTCCCGATTTCCCAGCATCGACGCAACCAGCACAAATTCGCAATCCGGCAACTGCTTTCGAATTGCCGCAATCATTCCGGAAGTATTTTCACCGTAGGCTTCTGCAGTCCGCCCGGCCGAATCATTCATGCCAAAGGCAAGGATCACCAGATCGGGTTTGCCGGAGACAACGGCATCAACCTGTTTGAGTCCCCAGTCCGTGGAAGTGCCGCCGACAGACAGATTGTTCATGGTCACATCACCGGAAGTCATCTCATCGAGTCCGCGACGCACCAGTTCCGGATACGGAGGCTGGAACGGCGGCTGATCATAGAGAGCGGATGCGTTTGAACCATCTGAGATGCTGTCTCCGAGCGTGACGACGCGAAGCGGCCGACTCTGTCGCAGTTTGTCGGTCGTGCGGGGAAGTTGCTGAGGAGAATACACCGGTAATGGACCGTTCCATTTCGCATCAGTGGCACGGCGATAGGTAATACAAACCTGCATCGCTGCGTATTCCAGTTCGGCACCGAAGAAGATTTCGCCGTTTCCGTCACGGTGAGTCAGTCGGTACTTCTGGCTGCCTGCAGGGCGTCTCAGATCTGCATCAGTGAAACGCGGAATCCCGGAACCCGCAGGCAGGGTGATGGTTCGGCTGCCGGGATTCCAGATGTAGTCGCGTCCCGACTCCCACGTGACATCGCCCGCGGAATTCTGAACAGAGATCACTTCATCCACAGGAAACAGAACACTGGCCTGCGGTGGCTGATCCGCGTCTGACTTGAGAAACAGAACGGATTCACCTGTGACCACGGGGCCCTGCCAGAACGGGCGCAGCAGTTCCGGGCGATACATCCACTTTGCCGCCGGTTCATCGGCCGGCAACATCGTGACCGACCATTGAGTGGCGAAGACAGCCAGCAGCCACAATCGCCCAGGCAGACAGAACATGTTTAACCTCGACAGATGCCGCATGATGAACCGACTCCGAAAAGAGTGTCCACGGGGTACGCTTCGCTGGCGGGCGAACGAGCCCGGGATGCCGTCGCAGAGACGTCAGCCTCACAGGCGGCGTGGACATGTCAGGCAAAAGAAACGCGAAAACCCGGAGGGCCGTTTCAGAAGAGTTCGTGAATTTCGCGGTGCCCGAAGTCCACCAGTGGGAACGGGCGTCCGGCTGGACCCGGCAGATGGGCATCAATCTTCAGGCCGAGGCTGTGGAAGACAGTGGCAATCACATCACCCGGTTCGACCGGTCGATCAGCGGGAGTCCCACCGATGGGGTCGCTGGCACCCACGACCTGCCCACCCTTCACACCACCACCGGCAAAACCAACCGTAAAACACTGCGGCCAGTGGTCACGCCCGCCGGCTGGATTGACTCGCGGCGTACGACCGAATTCCGCGAGATTGCAGACGAGTGTATTGTCCAGCAGACCACGCTGCTGAAGGTCTTCGATCAGGGCGGCATACCCCTGATCGTAGAGAGGTGCCACGATATCCCGCATGCCCTCGATGGAAGTAAATGGTTTTGAACCATGAATATCCCAGGTGATTTCATCGAACACGGTCAGAAATGTATTAATCGTGACAAACCTGACACCGGATTCGATCAGTCGTCGGGCCAGCAGGCAGCACTGGCCGAACCGATTCATCCCGTAACGTTCGCGAACCTTTTGTGGCTCTTTCGACAGTTCGAATGCTTCGCGCGCCGTATCGCTGGACATTAACCGATAGGCCGCCTCGAAGTTGCGCCCCATCATGCGAGCATTTTCTGTCGACTCAAAATCGCTGACGGCAGAATCCACAAGATCCCGCAGCCGACGACGACGCTGCAGTCGCACCTCACCCAGGGATTCCGGCGGCAGCAGATCAGGGACCCGAAAATCGGCCTTTGATGGATCGGCCATCAGCGCGAACGGGTCGTAAGCTTTGCCAAGAAATCCGCCGGCCTGGCCGTTAGGGAGATTCCCGCCGCCGCGGCCCATTGTTTCCGGTAGCACGACAAAGGGAGGCAGGTCGGAACGTCGCCCCCGCAGATAGCTGAGGACCGAGCCAGCGTGCGGAGTGTTCACGCCGCCCTGGAACTGCCTGCCGGTCTGCATCATCTGCCAGCCGGCATCGTGTACCGCAGCCCCGGTATGATGACAGCTGCGGACCAGGGAAATGTGTTCAGAAAGTTCAGCGTGACGCGGAAGAATCTCTGAGATCTGATATTCGCCGCAACTGGTGGCAATCGGCTGAAACGGGCCGCGTACCTCGGAGGGAGCGTCCGGCTTCATGTCGAACGTGTCAATATGGCTGGGGGCACCGAGATTGAAAATCATGATGCAGGATCGTTCGTCGTGCCCCTCCCGCACCTTCCCCAGTTCCTTCGCCTGCAAATAATCGGCAAGCGATAAACCACCCACGCCCAAAGCGCCAACCTGAAGGAAATCGCGTCTGCTTGTGCCGTCACACGTATGAGCAGATCCGTCACCGGTCAGTTTCAGCATAATTGATCGATCCTGGCGATACTGAAAACAGGCCTCACACTGGTCGAGCGGCCGGAAGACTCGCCCCAAACAGCTGCTTGGGAAAAAACGGTCTGACTGTGACGAGTTCGGCAACAGGCAGCTTGAGCACAGGAGTTCGGACGTCCCTGCGAGAAAAACATGGTAACCTTCGTGAAGCACCGGAACAACGTAGAACCAGGCGGGAATCGGCCACTTGAAGAGCGGGCGTTCTGGATTCAGATCGCTGCTTCGGCTAGCCTCCACACCAGCAGGCTGCTGCTCGGCCCCGGCGGTGACCGCCGGGGCGGTTCCGCGGCAATTTTTCCGTCCGGACCACCCGCTTCATCATCCAGGAGACCGCACGATGACCCGTTCTCTGCTGTTGACACTTTTCGCTGCAGCGATTTGCCTTCGGGCAACTGCTGCAGAGCCTGAATCCGAATGGAAGCCGCTGTTCGACGGGAAATCACTGCACGGCTGGAAAGCCAACGAGAATGCAGAGTCGTGGAAGGTTGAAGACGGCAAACTTGTTTGCCATGGGGAACGCAGTCACCTCTTCTACGTTGGCGAAGACAAAGCCTTTACAGACTTCGAATTTCAGTGCGAAGTCATGACGACTCCGGGAGCGAACTCCGGAATCTACTTTCATACGCAATTTCAGGAGTCCGGCTGGCCTCGCTTCGGATATGAATGTCAGGTGAACGTGACACAAACGGATCCCAAGAAATCCGGCAGCCTGTATGCCGTTGTCAACGTGGCTGACCCAATGCTGCGGGACAATGAATGGTACACAACGACGATCCGCGTCAAGGGAAAACGCATCACCATCAAGCTCAACGATCGCACCACCGTCGACTATGTGGAACCGGAAGGCAAAGAAGCCTTCTCCAAAGATTTTGAACGCCGCCTCGGAAAGGGAACTTTTGCCCTCCAGGCTCATGACCCGGACAGCAAGGTTTACTATCGCAATCTCAAAGTCCGCAGATTGTGATCGCCGGCCAGGGCAGAGTTCGGAGGTCTGCTGTCCGCCAGTGGCCTCCACTGCTCTCCCCTGTGATTGCAGACCTGATACCGGTTACCAGCCCGCAGCTGGGCGCTCTTGATCCAGGAATGAAGGAACAGATTCTTGAACGTCCGCATGGAACTGACCCGCGTCGTGAATTGCGATCTGAACGATCAGCACTGGATTCACCTGTCTGAGGTTCAGGGAACGCGAACCTTCCCGATTGTCATCGGCCGGGCAGAAGCACAGGTCATCAACCGTCGCCTGCTGGAGGAAGAGCCGTTCCGGCCAATGACTCATCAACTGCTCTGGAATATTGCCGAAACGCTGGGCGGGAAAATTGAAGATGTGGTGATTACGGATCTAAGAGAACATACCTACTTTGCGGTCATTCGCATTCGGGCGGGAGAAACCCTGCACGAAATTGACTGTCGTCCCAGCGACGGGGTGGCCATCGCCGCGCATTCCCAGCCCATGCTGCCAATCTACGTCGAAGAATCCGTGCTGCAGTCCGTTGTCGGCTCCTGAATCATTGGCGATCCGGTCAGCGAGTCGGGACAGACCTGGACCGGCGCGGGGCTGGCGGCAGCAGGCAGCAAACCCATGATCGAGGCTGAGTTATTGCCGATCATCGGCGGGTGCCGGTTACGTGTTGTCCGGTTCAAACACTGAACTCTGCGATGACGCGCGGCCCGCGACCAGTGCCCGCAGCAGCGTGTCGTACCTCGTACTGACGTTGTCCCACGAAAACATCTGCTCAGCCTGCGCACGAGCAGCCACAGCCATCGCGGCAAGCTGCTGAGGTTGCCGAACGGCACTCTCCAGCAACTGCTCCAGCCGAGTGCAGTCTCCCGCAGGAAACAGCAATCCTGTTGCTCCATCTGTGATCAGTTCCGGAATACCGTCAACGCGCGAGGCAATCACCGGTAAACCACTGGCCTGCGCCTCCAGAATGACATTGGGCAGACCTTCCCAGCGGGAGGGCAGCACAAGCAGATCGGCGGTCTTCATCAGCTGCGGCAGATCGGATCGCCAGCCCATCAGCGACACACGGTCTGCCAGCCCAAGCGTCTCTGCCAGCAGTTTTAACTTTCCGGCCAGCGGTCCGTCCCCGGCCAGCAGCAGCTGGATCCGAGCTGCTGTTTCAGGGTGGGAAGTCTGCAACCGGCCCAGAGCATGGAACAACGTTTGAGGCGACTTCTGAGCGCAAAGACGCCCGGCAAACAGAATCACAAAGTCATCGGCGGTCAGACCCAAAGACGCTCTGTCAGCCGGCGCGACATCCCCGTGACGATCCACGCCATTTCGAATCGTCGAAATCCGGGACCTGACAATGCCGCAGCAGCGGGCGTGAACATCGGCCGTAAATTTGCTGACCGCAACGTAGTGAGTCACGAGTTTTTGAGTCAGCCATTCCGGCACGGTAATTAACAGCCGCCGATCGGCCACACGAATCCCGCTGACAACACAGCGGCATCCGGTACCCACGGCCGCCAGTCGACTCAGCAGATTGGCCTGATGCAGAAAGGACAACACAGCGGTGGGCCGGAGTTGTCGCAGCAGCCTGTGAAGTTTCCAGAGGCTGCCGATGGCGTTCGGCAGTCCCGTACCATTAAGCGCGGTGACTGCGATCCCTGCCGCCTGCAGTTCTTTTGCCAGCGGGCCTTCATCGCGGAGGCTGACTACGGTCACGGACCAGCCGAGCGCCTGCAGACCAGTTGCCGTTCGTACAAAGGCCCGCTCCGCACCGCCGAAGTCAAGCTCCGTGATCACCATGACCAGCGACTGAGTTGTGGTTTCACCGAGCGACATAAACGAGAACTGACGTTGCTGAACGGAACACCGCAGCCAGACGGCCGTTACATCATTCCGGATTTTAGAAGAGTTGGGAAAGACCCGATATCCTCCCAGGGCGTTGTGCAGTATACACACTGCACCACCAACTGGCGGTTGTCGAATGCACTGCTCCACCAGGACAGCCTCGAATCCATGACAGCACCCGACTACAACCTGCTTTCCACCTGGCAGTTCCACCTGCCCGAAGATTTGATTGCCAGTCGCCCCACCCTGCGCAGAGATGACTCAAGGCTGCTGGTCATTGAACGCTCGTCGGGGCAGATTCATCACTCGCAATTCCGTGATCTTCCGGACTGGCTGCAATCCGAAGACCTGCTCGTCTTCAATAATACACGGGTTCTCCCCGCTCGCGTGTTTGGCTTCCGCACAGCAACCGGCGGGAAGTGGGAAGGTCTGTACACGGAACAGACCGACTCCGGCGAATGGAAAATGCTCTGTGAAACTCGCGGGCGACTGACAGCGGGGGAGTCCATCACGCTGATCCCGGCGGAGGAATGGGCTCAAGCCGGCATTCAGGCTGTTGGCAGCGAAGGCTTACGCACACAACTGGTCCTGCAACAACAGCTGGAGGACGGCAGCTGGCTGGTGCGACCACCACAGCACACAAACCCGGCAGGACTTCTGGAACAGTTCGGCTCCCTGCCTCTGCCACCCTATATGGGTCGACGGATTGCCGACCAGGACGACCAGCAGCGTTACCAGACGACCTATGCATCAGAACCAGGAGCTGTTGCGGCACCAACTGCGGGACTGCATTTCACGAGAGAACTTCTGAGTGCCTGCGAGGCCAGGGGCGTAAACCGCACCGAATTGACACTGCATACCGGGGTTGGAACATTTCGACCGGTGTCCACCGAGCAGTTATCGGAACACCGGATGCATGAAGAATGGTGCCGGCTGCCGTCGAAAGCGGTGGCAGCGTTGCAGAAGGTTCCTGCAACAAGTCGAACCATTGCAGTGGGGACAACTTCGGTGCGGACACTGGAATCCGCAGCCCGCGTCCTTCCCAAATTCCCTGCGGCGTGGGAAGGTCGCACAGCATTGTTCATCCAGCCGGGATTTGAGTTTCGCGCGGTCTCCGGTTTGATCACGAACTTTCACCTGCCGGGATCAACTCTGCTTGTTCTGGTTGCTGCATTCGCCGGTTTTGACCTGGTCATGGAAGCCTACCGCCAGGCGATCGCACAAAAGTACAGGTTTTACAGCTACGGCGACGCGATGTTGATTCTGTAACCTCTGGCAATTTTTGCAGATTAGCAGTCCTGGGGCGGCAAATGGTGCAGCAGCAGGTACAGCCCGCGCTTTCGGCACACCCGGATTCATGCGAAGTACCGAGGAATTCCTTCCCACAACCGCCGCAGCGGAGCTAGTATCGCTGAATTTCTCAGGTTGAACTTGCCGAATCGAAAACAACGATTCCGGTTCAGCCGGGCGCGGTGTAATCCGGACACACCGCTCGACGGAAATTCTGGCAACGCCAGCCACCTTCAGGAGGATGCAGATGTCGCTTTGGAAAAAACTTATCACTTGCACACTGGTCGCAGCCATGACTGGTTCACCCCTGTTTGCAGAGGGGCCAATTGTGCTGCAGACAGGCGACATTGTACTGCGGGATGGCGTGATGAGAGGGACCATCGTGGATCCCGCATCGCACCCGATCTCCGGGCAGCCGGTTCGACTGTATTACCAGGACACACAGATCGCGGAAGCTGTCAGCAACTCGCGCGGAGAATTCTCCATCAGCGGGCTGCGTAACGGTAGTCACACTCTGGCATGCGGCAGCAACCGCAACCACCTCCGGTTTTGGGGCGCCGATGCTGCCCCCCCCGCGGCATCACAGCAAGCGATGATTGTGGTTGGCCACCAGATTGTTCGTGCTCAGGACGAATGTGTCGATGGCGACTGTGGAGAGGGCGGCCTGTGGGGTTCCGGACTGGGTAAACCAGCAATGTTGCTGGCGATCGCGGGCGGAGCCGTCGGGATCATCGCAATTATTGACCACAACAACGATGACGGGCCGGTCAGCCCCTGACACAGCCGCTCTTTCCGTCGAAGAATTGCGAGTGTCCGCAGCACCGATGCTGATGCATCGGTGCTTTTTTTGCGCTCCTCACGGTGCTGGGCGGCCCAACCATTACTCAGGCAGCCCGGAAACAGGGAGTTGCTGCCGAAGAACGCACAGCTTGTCGCCGCCGCGGAAACAAAGAAAACGCACGTAACTTCACCACACGCATCGAGGTTTCCCAGCAGGAAACCCGGCCAAACTCTCAAAAACGCTCTTTCCCGTATGGCCTCAACTGCTTATTCTTCCCGAGGAAAACCGGCGAAATCTGCCGGACAGCGGCCATCAAACAGGGTGGCGAATTTCTCCGGGCAGGCAGGATGCTCGCCCAAAACCTGAAATCATCTTGCGAAAACGTCCAGATCTGCGGTGCGGAACTTCTGCTCTTCCCGCTTCTGAACCGGCTCGAATTCGCAGGCAGGGAAGCCGTCAATGAGATTTCTGTTTGCCCTCAGCATCACTCTGTTCTGCGGAACAGCAGTCGCAGATCCGCAGGTCCAGCTGCTTGACTTCACCGCCAGCTGGTGTCGCCCCTGCCAGTCAATGCAGCCCATTCTCGACCGCATGAGTCGGGCCGGTTACTCGATTCACAAAATCGACATTGGCAACCAGGCCAATGGCCAGTGGTTCCGGCAGTACAAGGTCAGCGCGATGCCGACGTTGATCATCCTTGTCAATGGTAAGGAGTACCGTCGCTTTGAAGGCAAGCAAGATGAAGGCCTGCTGCGGGCCTCAA
>JAFMMM010000135.1 GCA_017859815.1 Planctomycetota bacterium
TGTGAAAAGCACCGCTGCAACAGTTCGGGACGGCGCGCTGCAGATCAGTCCGGCACGTGGCCAGCCTTTTCTTGCCAACGCAAAGGTGCGGGCCAACGGCCCGGTTGAAGTGGGGCTGCGGATTCGTTCCACGACGGGGGGAATGGCGAGGCTGCAGTGGCGTCTGGCGGGACAGGACACCTTTCCGGAAGATGGCCAGCGGCAGACGTTTGAGATTGCCGGGGGAGACTGGCAACAGCTGCGAGTTCCACTGGATGTTCAGGGGCAGCTTGTACACATCCGGCTGTTCATGCCAAATGCGAAGCAGGCGACCGAGATCGACTGGATCGAAATTGCCTCGCAGGATGGCGGCAGCAGCGACCGCTGGGATTTTGGAAAGTCAGCCAAATAACGCTGCCCAGTCGCTGGAGAATGCAAGCTGCCAGCGAGACGAAGGTGTCCAGTTGCCAGCGCCCTTGCCGCCTCGTATCGGCCGCCACGTATCTGCTGGCACTGAGATCTTCGCTCACTGTTCCTGTTGCTGAATCCGTTTGAACCCGGTGGGCTGAATCTTGTAGCGGATGTCCGGTCCGGTGGGCTGGTTCAGCGTCAAACCAAATTCAGCGCTCACATTGTTTTGGTAAGGCGGGGAGCCAAAGTAAGTCCTGTCGTGATTGTAGCTGCCGGTATGTTTCATTGTCGCCACGATCTTCAGGGGATCCGCCACGATCAGGACAAACACGCGGCTGGCTTTTCGGGGGTCGAGTATTCTGCGGCGGCGATCTTTTGAGAGAGTTTCCTGAGAGAAGGTCACCAGCTTGACCGGTGGTTTGTGAAAAGGATTGCATCTTTGGAATTCCACGGGATCCACACCATCCATGTCCTCGGGAAACTGGGAATAGTCCATGACATGGCAGCGCAGGGACGCAGCCGGGATTGCCCGGATCGCAGCAAGGGTTTTGGCGTGATCAGCAGACGACTTCAACTGACCCAGGACGGCCATTCCGAGGTCGGAATCGATGTTCAGTTCCGGGCTGTTTTTCTGTGTGCCCGCTGCAGCAATGACAGGCTGGTCCTGCAGACAAGTCTGGCAGAAGGCGGCATTGAGTCCGCTGCTCAGGGGCAGAACCAGAATCGCGGCAAGGATGTGTCGTTTCACCAGCATACTTCTTCTTTCTGATTGGGCACGTGGCCGCGAGTGTTTTGACCATGATGAAATGAGAGCGGGAGATCGCGTTTGCGTGGTAAGCAGCGTGGAGTGATGCGGGTTTGCTTTGCAGACACAGATGGTTTTCGGAAACAGGATTGTGAACTTTTGAGTTGGACCGATGTGATTGCGTTGCGTTCATCAGAAACGCTCTGCTGCAGAACGATCCCGTGACAGCCCTCTCGACTGACCCTTACGGACCCATCAGCCTGCACTCCGGTTACACATCCTCTTTGGCAAATTCCTGCTTCAGTTTTTCGTATTGCCTGCGTCGCCGTTCCGTATCAGCGGCTCTGGTTTCTTTAGAAAAGAGTGAAACCCAGTTGAGTGTTGCTGCGATCGTGAAGCCACCGAAAGCGATCACGCTGAGTAGATTGTTGTTCAACAGAATCGACCCTCCGGCAAGCAGCATGGAAATGGTCGACAGGACAGCAAGCAGCAGTCGTTGATTCATGTGGCGGCCCCGGAGAGAGAACCTCGGTTGGGGATTCTTCGTGGCTGGTCAGCTGATCGGGTGAAGTCGATTCCCGCCAGTGTGCCGTGATCGTAACAACCAGAGTTCCGACGTGCATCGGCTGGAATAATAACACGGATTTGAATCAAATTCAGTAATACTTTGGTCTTGCGGAAATTCGCTGCGGTCGTCGTTGGGTGACGTGGCCGCATGACACAGATTGAAAGGAAGGTTTCATGAAACGATTTCAAGCAGCGTTCATTGTGGTGCTGTCTGTGTTTGCGGGCTCGCAGCAGGGATTTTCACAGAACTGGGTGAAACATCTGATTGTGGAACGAAGTCGCTGTAATACCGCCGTTGCACTGGATGCCAACGGTGACAAAGACCTCGACGTGATCACCAGTTTCAATGGTCGGGTCAGCTTATTCATCGCGCCTGACTGGAAGACGGAAATCATTCTCCATCGCTTCTCCGAAGGGGGAGCGTGTATTCACAGTGCAACACTGGATGTCGACGGAGACGGTGATCTGGACTGGGCAGGAACAGTTTCCAGTCAGCATCCGTTCTGGCTGGAGAATCCCGGATCAGCCGAGGCGCAACAAGGTGCCTGGACAGCTCGTGTGATCGATCCCGACATCACCGGAATTCACTGTCTGCTGACTTCCGACATCAACAACGATGGTCAGGACGATCTGGTCATCAATAACTTTGCCCCGGACAGGGGTCTTGCCGATTCCATCGCGTGGTTCAGTATTCCTCAGAATCCGCTGCGTGCGAAACAGTGGGACCGTCACATTTTTGCTGCCGGAGACGCGCGGGGCGGCAGTCACTACATGGGCGCGGGGGATATTGACGGGGATGGCTGGAAAGAGATCGCGGTGGGGGCGAAAGGAATGCCATTCGCCGACGGGAACTGGTTTGCCTTCTGGACCAACCCCGGGAAGGAGGGTGTGAAGGGGAAGTGGAAGAAAACCATCCTCGCCGAAAACCAGCTGGCGGCCACGAACATTCTGCCTGGCGATGTGAACGGGGATGGCAGGACAGACTGGATTGCCACTCGAGGTCACAGCGCAGGCGTGCTGTGGTTTGAAAACCCCGGCTGGAGAATTCACGAGATTGATCCCGATATTAAACAGCCGCACAGCCTGACGGTCGCCGACCACGATCAGGACGGAGATCCTGACGTGGCCAGTTGTGGATACGAAAGCGAATGGGTGCGATGGTACGAAAACGACGGGAAGGGGAACTTCAAAATCCATACGCTGGACCACGCTCAGCGCAGCTACGATTTGCGCAGCGTCGATATGGATGGGGACGGGGACCTTGATTTGCTCAACGCTGGCCAGGACACAGGGAACGTCGTGTGGTACGAAAACCGCCTTCAGTAATTCCCACGTTGGGATCTTCGTGTGCAACGCCTGTTTGTCGCGCGTGAACATCCCCTCCGCTGCCGGCACTGGTGAATGACGTTCTGGTGTTGTTTCTGATGCCCTGCTCTTTCATATCGCCTCACTTGCGAAAGTCGTCTTGTGGATCACCGCACCCTTGCTGTCCTGATGTTGACCTTCTCGCTTGCTCTGGCTCCTGCAACACGGGTTCGTGCTGCGGAGATTCTGTGGAGTCAGTACTGCCAGCACCTTGGCACGATGAAGCTGTTAGTGCACGTGGATACAGATCCTGCCGTCCCGGGCGACGACCAGCAGGATTTGGTCAGGCTGTGGCTGCGTCCCAATACTGACAGTGAATGGAAGCCCGCGGGGGTTCAACCGGTTGATCGGCTAACGGCAACTGCACTGTTTCGAAAGCAGGACTGGCCCCGTCATCAGGAAATGCTGTTTAAAGTCACCTGTGCCAATTCTGCATGGGAAGGCATTTTTCGCGCCGAGCCGAAGGACGGCGGCGTCTTCAAACTGGCTGGTCTGTCCTGCCACAAGGACATTGGCTGGCCGTGGAACGAAGCGATTGCTGAAGTGATTGCTCACGATCCTGATCTGGTGTTTTTTTCGGGTGACCAGATTTACGAGAACGATTACGGCAGCCCGATGTTTCGCGCGACGACCCTGGAAGAAGTCCCGGCGGGGATGAAGAATTACCTGCAGAAGTATCGCAAGTTTGGCGAGGCCTTTCGTGAACTGATGCGAGATCGCCCCACCATCATGATCACCGACGATCATGACGTCTTTGCCAACGACTTGTGGGGCAACGGTGGAGTGGTGATGAATGGCAAACGCACAACCGGTGGCTACCCCACTCACCCAGCGTGGGTCAATGCTGCAGAATTTACTCAGACCGGGCATCTTCCGGACCCTGTCCATCCGGGGCCTCACGGGGCGGGAGTAAGAGCGTATTACACGGCACTCGACTACGGTGGTGTGCATTTTGCAATCCTTGAAGATCGCAAGTTCAAGAGTCCTCCGTCCAAAGTCATCAGCAAGCTGATCGCTCCGCCAGGTTTTCAGTTCCCGAAGGAGCGTCAGACAGATTTTGAAATCGAAGTTGTGCTCGACCCCGACTATGACTGCACGTTGCTTGATCGACCGGATTTGCATCTGCTGGGCAGCCAGCAGGAGGCGTTTCTGGAGGCGTGGTCGCAGAATCTCAGGGAATCCGGAAGGATCGGAGCTGTGCTGTCTCAGAGCCCCTTTGCTCACGTGGCGATGTATTCACCAACTTCTGCCGATCTGGATTCCAACGCGTGGCCGCAGTCAGGCAGAAATCGGGCCCTGCGGGCGATAGGAGATGCTCCCGTGGTGATGCTGCACGGAGATGTGCATCTGGGAACACTCGGTCGCCATGGTGTTGAAAACTACAACGACGGACCGGTGACCTATTCGCTGCCATCGTTTTCATCGCGGGCAAGCAGGCGATGGGAACCACTGAAGCCGGGCAGAAATCGAAAACCGGGGGCACCGACCAGCACCGGTGAGTTTCAGGATCGCTTCGGAAACAAGGTCACCATGTACGGGGCTGGTAACGGACTGAATGGATACGGCATTGTCCTGTTCAACACTGAAGCAAAAGAAATCGAGTTGCAGTTTCATCCCATGGGTGAGGATCGCAAACCGATCCAGGCCAAAGTTCCCGGCTGGCCGCATACTGTGAAGTTCGAGGACTGACAGCAGCCTGCAACGGACCTGGGGGGAAACGCCCGCGGTCGGTGTTACTTCCTCAGCAAACGAGTCAGTAACCGATCGAGCTGGTTGGAAAATTCCTGAACGTCTCTCTGATTGAGCGGCTTTGGGCCGGATGTTTCCATTCCTGCCGAGCGGAACTGCTCCATCAGGTTTCTGCTGGCCAGTCGTTCGTGGACGTTGTTTTCGTCGTACAATTCGCCGCGCGGGCTGAGGGCAACTCCGGTTTTTTCCACCACCAGCGCGGCCAGCGGGATATCACCGGTAATGACCACGTCTCCAGGTTGCATCAGTTCCACAATGGCTCTGTCGGCAACGTCTGCGCCATCTCGAACTGTCACGCGTTCAACGTATTTCGAACGCGGGATTGCGATCGACTGATTTGCCACCAGTGTCGTGGTGATCCTGCGGCGTTCGGCTACCCGGAACAAAACATCCTTGATTGCTGCCGGGCAGGCGTCCGCATCGATCCAGAGTTTCAGGGAGTGCGTTGGCGGCGTACTCATCAACGGGGCCTTACAGATCAAAGTCGCAAACGAAAGGAATCACCTCGCGGAGTGTATGGAATAGGGATGGCGCACGAACAGCGACAGGGGACATGTGATTCAGCAACCATGTCCACTGTGCAGATTCTCCAGACCAGCATCAGCCAGGATGCAGTCAGCAGAGTTCGAAGGTTGATCGTTCACTGGCCGGCTGCTGCGGATCGCGATTCATGATTCGCGGGGATTGACCTCGTTCCTGTGATCAGCAGAGCGACAGCGCAAATCTCATTCATGATTCCCATCGCTTGCCTCGCTGTGTTGAGGGCGTGCGGGAGGATGCAGCGATGGCGTCGATCTGTGCGACGTTTTTCGGTGCGACCAGAGAGGGTGTTCTTCGATCCTGAGTGTCGCGGAAGGGGTTGGGGCCATCCGGAGAATTGAAGACCGCCTGTCAGTCTGGAAGCGGGAACAATCAACGGCTACGATCTGTTGCTTGAACTCAACTTCGAGCGTTTCATGGGATCCTGACTGGAAATCTCGTTCTCGACTCCATTGGGAAACGGTCGCAATTGTCCAGTTGGCAGTATTTCGCGTCTCTGGCACCAGCGATGATCCAATGCTGTCGTGAAACGCAATGCGAAAGACAGACAGAACCCTGAAGGGCCGCTGGTGTGACCGACTCCGATTATTTTGACGCAGACCTGACCGCATTCGTGCTGCGTTCGACGGGGGCGGAATCAATCACCGGAACCGAGGTTGTTCAGAGCCTCTGGAGCGGCTACGGGCAGATCGTCAGATGTCATCTCGCAGGCTTTACCGCTCCCAGCGTTATTTTGAAACACGTCCGCTGGCCTGACCAGCACGCCCATAAGTACGGCTGGGCATCGGATCGTTCGCACCAGAGAAAACTGAAGTCGTATCAGGTTGAAACCTGCTGGTATCAGCGGTACGCGACGAGATGTTCCGCTGCCTGCCGCGTCCCGCGGTGCCTTGCCTTCGAACAGCGTACGGAAGGTGTCCTGCTGCTGCTTGAGGACCTGGATGCTGCGGGCTTTGCCGGTCGTCGACATCATGTGCAGGACGCCGAAGTGAGTGCTTGTTTGACCTGGCTGGCGCACTTCCATGCGACCTTTATGGAAGAACGCCCCAGCGGATTGTGGGCCACAGGAACGTATTGGCACCTTGCCACTCGTCCCGATGAACTTTCTGCTCTGGAGGACAGTCCGCTCAAAGCCGCAGCGGCAGAGCTGGATCGCCGTTTGTCAGGCAGTCGATTCCAGACATTCGTGCACGGTGATGCAAAGCTGGCCAACTTTTGCTTCAGTGCCAGGGGGGAAAGTGCTGCCGCCGTGGATTTTCAGTATGTCGGCGGCGGCTGCGGGATGAAAGACGTCGCCTACTTCATCAGCAGCTGTTTTGATGAGGACGAATGTTCGCGTCGCGAGGCCAGTTTACTCGATTGCTATTTTGAGCGACTCCGCGACGCGCTGGCCCGCACAGGAAAGTGCATCAACTGCCGTGAACTCGAAGTAAGCTGGCGTGAACTTTATCCCGTGGCATGGACGGATTTTTTCCGCTTTCTTCAGGGCTGGAGCCCGGGTCACTGGAAGGCTCATCGCTACAGCAAACGGCTCGCCGAAGAGGTTCTGAGATCGCTATGAAGCTCTTACAGTCTGAACTTGTACAATTGGCTGATCTGGCGATTGAGGCTGCCATGGTTGCGGGGAAGATGATCGCCCGATGCCGGCCACAAAAGATCGAAAAGAAGTCCGATCGCGGCAGTTTGGCATCTCAGGTCGTGACAGAAGTCGACCGTCGCAGCGAGGCTCTGATTCTTGCAAGGCTGAAGCCTGCGATGGAGAGTTTCGAGCTGGGACTGCTCACTGAAGAGCAACCGGACGATGGAGGGCGATTCGACGCCGATTACTTCTGGTGTATTGACCCAATTGATGGCACGCTGCCGTTTATCGAGGGAACGCCGGGATATTCCGTCTCGATTGCGCTGGTCCGTCGCGACGGCACTCCAGTGATTGGCGTCGTTTATGACCCGGTCGAAGAGACGTTGTATCATGCGATTGCTGCTGCCGGAGTATTTCGCGACGGGCGTTCCCTGACTCCACCGTCCAGCAGCCAGTCACTCTCGCTGTTCACCGACAGAAGTTTTCTTCGCAGTGAGGGACGAGAGCAGATCACGGCAGTCCTGGGGGAAGTTGCCCGTGACATGGGGCTGGCGGGCATACAGATTGATGCGAGTGCGGGAGCCGTCATGAACGCCTGCAGGGTGCTCAACAATCCACCGGCATGTTATTTGAAGTTACCGAAGCCGGACGGCGGCGGGAGCCTGTGGGACTATGCAGCGACCGCCTGTCTGTTCAGGGAGGCAGGCGCGGTCGCGACTGATGTCTGTGGCGAAGAACTCCAACTCAATCGGCGCGACTCCACGCTGATGTGTCATCGAGGAATACTGTTCGCGACCAGTGAATCGCTGGCGCAGAAAATCAGGGTTCTGCTTACTGCGGAATTGTGAGCGCAGGCGTGGGAACCGAGCGGTGTCTCTTCGGGCCCAATGCCGTTTTCAGCTGCTGGCGACAGGATTTTCCCGGGCCGCTGACAAACCCGCTGCAGCGCAGTCGCTGTCAGGTCAGGTTTCCGATCGATTTTGGTCAGTCCGGAAAACCAGTCGCGGCGGCGTGGCACTGGTCACAGCCGCCGCACTGGAAAGGCCACTACTTCTTCAGCAGTTCCACCATCGCCTCGCCAAGACCAAGTCCAACGTTCATGTAGGTCTTCGCGTTGCCGCTGTAGTGACCGTTGGAAGCGCCTCCCATGCTGAGTGGGTTACTGTAGACCACACCCACGTCTCCCTTGAGATCTGCGTTCTCAAGCAGTGAGAACATTCCTTCAATGATCATCTTCTCATTGCCGGTGGCACTTTCCCGATCGGTTTGTCCCAGTGTCGCACAAACGAACTTGGCATCGGGAGCATCGAAGTCTTTCCGCAGAGACGCGATCAGAGAGACCAGATTCCGACCGTAACGCGCGGCGTGACCTTCTTTGTAGCGATCCTTGTCACCCTGCCACCAGAGGAATCCGGCAACCTCATACTTCGTTGCGCCAGGATAGTAGTCACCCAGATTGGCCAGGACTGCCTTCGCGCGAGCGACGTCGCCTTCATACTGGAGGCCAGCGTGCCAGTTAACCGAACCCGGCTCAGTCCCTTTTTCCCACCGATCAAAGGTGTCACCGGAACCGGCGTAAACGTAAGTTTTGCCATCCGTCTCCTTGTACTCGTATCGTTCGTTGCCGGGAGGCAGCAGATCCCATCCCAGTGAGCGGTTGCCGATCGAACTTTTCAGGATCAAGACCGGTTCATCGAAGTAGGTGCCCAGCTGGTGCCCGATGCCCTGCTCGATACCAATCTTGCCGGCGGAGACTGTCAGCCAGTCATTTCGCCGCACGCCACCTCTGCCGCCGGGGCCGCCACTGCCCATCGTGTGGACATTGCGGACATCCTGACGCGTGGTCCAGTTGCCGGCATCGTCGACCATGAAAGGATACAACCCTTCCTTTTTCACGGCGTGTTCCAGTGTGCCGTCCTTGTCGCCGGCTACGGCACCCATTTCCAGTGTGTTGGACTGCCCCATGACGATGAACACCTTCACGGGCTTTGAAACATCGGCCGGCTTCCCATCCGGGGCTGCTGGCGGGTCGGGAAGTCCTGCACCGGCGAATGGAGACGCAAAAAATACTGCAGCGAGTGCAGGGAGAAAGAACTTGCAAATAGTCATCAGGCTCTCCAGTGAACTGGGGGGTTGTGTTTGACTCCGATAGCCCCTGGCATGGAGTCTGGACAATGGTTCATTGTTTTCGGACTCTACGTCCGCACCTTCTACAAAACAAGTCGACGGACGACCGCGGGTGATGCCGCTTTAAGAACGCAGTTCGGCCGAAATTACGCAGTCAATTGGATTGAGGACGGCCGGCCGGAGTCTTCATGGGGATCATTGAAGTTGCCACAGGACAGACCGCCGGGACAGCCTCACGCTGATGCGTGCGCGGGATTCCAGCCGGGGCCTCTGCTGCCAAATTGCCGTGTTGGGGTCACGAACAGGGAGTTCGCTGAGGCCGATCGGGCAGAGCAGCCGTTTGCCGTTGCCTGGTCATTGATGTCTCGCGAACTTCAACCGAAGAGTTGCGGTTGCGAGCTGTTGACGCAGCAGCGAATTGCGTTAGTGTGACGCCTCTCAGAGAGGCCATCGGTCTGCGGGTTTTCATGCTCTTCACGTTATTGGTTTCCGCATTGGCCATGCAGCTTCTTGTACCGTGCTGATGGGGCAAACCGTGACCTCTGATTGTGCTCTGTGCCCGTCTTTTGAAGCCTCGGTGTCAGCGAAATCGGCCAGGGTGCCCGGGCGCGAATGCAGCGAACAGGTCCGGGGGATGATTGAGGCGAGAGAATTTGCGGCCATGACGGCTACTGAGATTCCCTTTGTTCCGGCAGGACAGAAATCGAGAAGAATTTTTCGTTTGGGAAGGTCGAATCGAGGTGACCTCGAATCATGTTACGCTGCCCTGCGAGTGTATTTCCCTTCCTTGTCGTTGAACTCCACCGTGTCGTACGGACTGCGTACAGGTCTGAAGAAGGGGCGGTGGCGTTGACTGCAGTGTCGACTCACCCGGAGTACTGTTGATGCATCTTTGTCAGTTGATTGTCATTTCCATTTTTCTGGTCAGTTCATCTTCCGTTCGACTGATGGCGGACGAGCCCGCCTTTGAACGGATCTTCGACGGTCAAAGTTTGCGGGGATGGTCCGGGGAAGCAGAGCTTTGGTCCGTGCAGGATGGTGCCATTACTGGTGTCACAACGGATGACGCGCCGCTGGAGTACAACAAGTTCCTGATCTGGGATGGTGAAGTCGAGAATTTTCACCTTCGTGCCAAAGTCCGACTGGTTGGCAAGAGCAACTCGGGGATTCAGTATCGGTCCGTTCATCTGAAGGATGCAGGCGAGTACGTTGTGGGAGGCTATCAGTGCGATATCCATCCGCAGCCGGAGAATAACGGCATGCTCTACCACGAGCGGGGACGGGGAATTGTGGCAAAGCACGGGCAGAAGGTGATTGTTGACGAAGCCGGCGACAAGTGGGTTACCGGGACGACCGGTCCAGTTCAGAAAATCCAGCTGGACGAATGGAACACCTACGAGATTATCGCGACAGGCAACAGGCTGATTCACAAGCTGAACGGCAGCACATGTGCAGAGATCATCGATCATCACGAAGCGGGTCGCCTGCTGAAGGGATTGATCGCATTTCAGGTTCATCGGGGACCAGCGATGCAGGTGCAGGCGAAAGACATTGAACTGAAGCGTTTGCCCGCCGGCGGTGTGTTGTCATTGGCAGAGGCACCGATTCCTGACGATGCCCAAAAAGTGCCTGGCAGAACTGCTCGGCCCCGGAAAAAAAGAGCCCAGTCCGAATCGAAATAAGTCGTTCCTCTGCAGTTCGCCGGTCACCGGCAGACGGTTGTACTCGGCTCCATCATTCCTCACCACGCATGGCCTGGAAAATGACAATGGACCCTGCTCGAATGATACCTCTGGTTGCACTGCTTCTGGCAGCGTTGACGCCAGGTTCTGCTGCAGCTGCAAAGCAGCCGAACATCATCGTTCTGTTTGCGGACGACCTGGGATATGGGGAACTGAGTTGCCAGGGGAACCCTGAAATCCCCACGCCTCATATCGACGCCATCGCCAGCAAGGGTGTTCGGTTCACCGCTGGTTACGTTGCAGGACCCAATTGCAGCCCTTCACGTGCGGGGCTGTTAACTGGCAGGATTCCGACTCGCTTCGGCTACGAATTCAATCCGACCGGTGCACTCAATGAACAACCCGGTTTCGGTTTGCCGGTGGCGGAAGTGACAATTGCCGAAGCACTGCAGAACGGCGGTTATACAACGGGGCTGGTTGGCAAATGGCATCAGGGTGGTACTGCCGACTATCACCCGTTTCGGCATGGTTTTGACGAATTCTTCGGGTTCCTGCATGAGGGTCACTACTTCGTACCGCCTCCTTACGACGGTGTTACAACGATGTTGCGGCGGCGGACATTGCCCGGCGGGCTCAAGGGTCGCTGGGTTGGAAAGAAAGGGCTGATTTACACTGACCATATGGGCGGGAACGAGCCGGACTACGATGCTGACAACCCCATCACTCGCGGCGGTCAACCGGTGGTTGAAACCGAATACCTGACGGATGCATTCACTCGCGAAGCTGTTGATTTCATCAGCCGTCACGACGACAAGCCGTTTTTTCTTTATCTGGCTTACAACGCCGTGCACAGTCCGCTGCAGGGCGCTGACTCGTACGTGAAGAAGTTCGCCCACATTGAAGACGTCCACCGGCGGATCTTTGCCGCCATGTTGTCGAATCTGGATGACAGTGTGGGCGCGGTCATGAAGCAACTGCGGGACTCGGGACTGGAAGAAAACACAATCGTCTTTTTTCTCAGCGATAACGGCGGTCCGACACGTGAACTGACCTCCAGCAACCTGCCGCTGCGAGGGTCGAAGGGCACGCTGTATGAAGGTGGTGTGCGAGTTCCTTTCATGATGCAGTGGAAAGGAACGGTCCTGCCCGGGCAGGTGTATCAGAAACCGGTCAGCTCATTGGATATTTTTGCCACTGCCGTCGCGAACAGTGAAGGGGTTACTGCTCCGGATCAGCTTGAGGGAGTTGATTTAATACCGTTCGTAACCGGAAAAGATCCCGGCACCCCGCACGAGACCTTGTTCTGGCGTCAGGGAGGCAAAGCTGGCCTGCGTCACCACGACTGGAAACTGGTTCGCATGGGAGGACGTGCCTCGCCGGGTCAAGCGAAGTGGGAGCTCTACGATCTGGCGAAGGATCTGGTTGAGGAAAGAAATCTCGCCGAATCCGAGCCGGAGCGTTTGAACGAACTGGTCGAGATCTGGGAGGAGATGAACGGGCAGATGAGCGAGCCTTTGTTTTAGGTAAGCGATCAGTCAGGTGGTGTCCGGGGCTGATTCCTGAGAGTATTTGCCAGCACTTCACCGTTTGTTCAGCGAAGGCCATGAGCGTATGAATATTGTCCGAGTTTTTTTGCCGGTGATCCTCGGATGGTTGTCAACTCCCTCCGCTGTTCTCGCCGGTCCTCCGAATGTGCTGTTTATTGCAATCGATGATCTGAACGACTGGGTGGGCTGTCTCAAGGGCCATCCGCAGGTGAAGACGCCCAATATCGATGCCCTGGCCGAACGGGGCACACTGTTCACCAACGCGCACTGTCAGGCACCGATTTGCAACCCATCACGCACCAGCGTGATGACCGGACTGCGGCCGTCGACGACCGGAGTGTATGCCCTGGCGCCGTGGTTTCGCACCGTGGATGAACTGAGGGATCTCGTGACACTCCCCCAGTATTTTTCTGCAGCCGGTTACAGGACTTACACCGTGGGAAAAATCTACCACGGACGAAGCTGGAACAGTCGCGGTGTGGTGGAGTTTGACGTGGTCGGTATTACCGATCGGGGATTGATGCCGGAACAAAAACGGGTTGCGACTCCGCGCGGTGGACGTTCCATGGACTGGGCTGTTTATCCCTA
>JAFMMM010000136.1 GCA_017859815.1 Planctomycetota bacterium
GCCGGTGATCCTGTTTGACTACCCGCGGACACTGAAGCCGTTTTACATGCGTTGTAATGACGATGGAAAGACGGTTCGGGCGATGGATGTCCTGGTTCCGGGTGTCGGCGAGATCATCGGTGGAAGTCAGCGCGAAGAGCGGCTGGATGTGCTGGAGCAGCGCATGCAGGAATGTGATCTCAACCCCGCAGATTACTCGTGGTATTCGGATCTTCGGCGTTACGGAACTGTGCCGCATTCGGGATTCGGCCTCGGCCTGGAGCGTGCCGTGCTGCTGATTACCGGCATGGCAAATATTCGTGACGTCATTCCATTTCCACGAACGCCAGGCCATGCAGAGTTTTAAGCCTGGCGAGCGAGCAGTTCCTGTGGCGAAATGCTGAGCACCGGGACGAGTCTTCGGGTATTCCAGTCATGCTGGAGACTTAACCCATGCGCCCCCGACCCGCATGTCGGGGACATGAGTCGTGTTGACTGTCTACGCGGGGCCACCGCACGGTGCAGAGTGCACGGCAATGCGGTCAGACGGGTGTGCAGCGCAACGGAGCCCGTGGGAAGCGATGAGCTTCCGACTGGATCGGCTTGACTTTTTCACCGACGTGAGTTGCTGAATCAAAGCCGCCGCGTATTTGCCGGCATCGGAACAGAAATCCAGCGTACTGGCCGTGATACTGCAGCGGCTCGTGCTGGGCGATCTCTGTGGTGAGGCAGCCGGGTTGTTGAGATGACCTCGTCCATTCGGCTGCGGCTGAAGGGGACAGGCTGCATGCGGAGACGAGCGGATGAATCCTTGGTTTCATCGGCGTCGGCTTCAGTTGATTCATCGGGAGCGAGGGGCTGCGGCGCTTCGACAGCGGCAGGTGGGGACACTTCGTCGAGCAATTCGGGCAATGGCGGTTTGTTCGAGATCGCCGGCTGATCTTCGATGGGCGGAAAGTCAGTTTGAGGATCGAAGGCAGGAGTTGGATCAGCCGGATCAAATGTGTCGGTGCCCGGGGTGCTTGTGTCATCGAACGCCGGGTTAGGCTCTGTGTCCACGGGCTGAACGGGCTGCAGTGGCTCGCCCGGGGCGGTATCGTAGGGAGGGATCTCGATCTGGTTTTTGGCTGGTTCAGCAAAGCTCTCATCGATTCGGGGTTTCAGCGAATTTCCCGACTTGGGGTTCAGATTCCCGGTGTCGCAGGCTGACTGACAGGGATTACAAGCTTGCGGGATGCAGCAGGGGTTGGCATTCCAGACTGGTGAAATGAGCCGCGGCCCAAAACCATAACCAGCGTAATATGGAGTTGCAGCGGGAACGGCATATCCGCCGGGAGCGCAATTGGCATTCCATCCCGGCGCTATGCCATACCATCCGGGCATCAACCACAACAGGCAAGCCTGGGCTGGCTGAACTGTGCAAAGTGATGAAACAAGGACGCAGGCTGCAGCAAGCTGTTGAGTACGAGACATGGTCGAAGCAATCTTTCGCTGGGAATGCGGTATACGATCTGATCAGTGCGTGCTGTTCAGATTCTGAGAGTCAGCAGGTCATCACGAGTGATGCCGGAGATTGGTGCAGACACCCAGGTTTCTTTGTGACAAAGTTCTCTTTCACCGACCGGAGAAAGCGTTCCGTTTTCGCCGTATCCCGATGGGGTGACTGCCGGGGGCCGAGGCACGTGACGCTTGCGGAAGGTGACGGCCACGGAAATTCACTGCGATTCGGATAAGTTGTGCAATCAGGATCCCACCATAGCCTGCCATTGATGTGCTTCCCGTCGTGTGTCGGGCTGGTCCGGTCAAAACCTCCGGACTCGGCCACAATTACTGCCACAACAGCCAGCAACCACAGTGGACTGCCACGGCACCTGCGACGCGAGACTGAGTGATGCAGCAGTTGGACGGAGGCGTCCGGGTCGTCATCGTCAATCGTTGAGGTTCTGTGATTTCAGCTGTGCATTGAAAGCGTCGCTTGAACCGGTGGAACAGAAAAAACTACCTAAGCTCCCCTTTTACCCACGAGAAATACTGGAAGTCAACGAATCCGTATCTGAAAAGCTTGAAACAAAGTGGGTACCGTCTTTTTGCGTCCTTTGGGGTTGAGGGCATGGGGATCTTCTGAAGTAATCACCGCAAGGAGAAAACAAGTTCATTTTTTGCTTAGGTTTCTTGGGTTTTTGTTTAGAAAGCGTTGGGCGCAGGTAGCATTAAACTCGCGAGGCCAGCAGCTGTTCGGGTTCAATTTGATCTGTTCTCCAAACGCGTCAAAGGTGCTGGGTGATGCGTTTGTCGCAGGTTGACAATTCGTGAAGTCGGATCGATTGGCTTGGTTTCCTGGGGCATTGGCAGTTGGTTCCCAGAAGCACAGGATTATTGTTCGAGGAGGCGTTCGAGGGATGGACGATTGTGCTGTGGACGTGCTGGTGGTGGAAGATGAGCCGAATCTGTTGCGCAGCATTTCGGCCTCTCTGATTCAGGAGGGACTGAATGTTCTGTCTGCAAATACGCTTTCCATGGCAACTGCAGCTGCCGAGCAGCGTCCTGCGCTGATCGTTCTTGATCGCATGCTGCCGGACGGTGAAGGAATCGAATGGTTGCGGGCTCAGCGGCGAATGGGGAACAACAGCTACGTATTGGTATTGACGGCCAGAGATGCCGTTGAAGATCGCATTGACGGTTTGGACAGCGGTGCCGACGACTATTTGGTGAAACCGTTTGCACTGGAAGAGTTTTTGGCGCGAGTCCATGCGCTGCGGCGTCGAGAGAATCGTGCGGTTGTGACGCAGTTGCAGGTGGAGGACATTCGAGCGGATCTGGTCAGCCGAGTGGTGTTTCGCGGCGATCAGCAAATCGAGTTGCCTCAGCGGCAGTTCGAACTGCTGGTTTGTCTGATGCGACAGGCGCCGAAAGTAGTGCCACGACAGATGATTGCGGAAGAGGTTTGGAAAGAGGAATCAGCGACCTGGACGAATGTGATTGAAGTGCAGGTCAATCTGCTGCGAAAGAAACTGCACATTGAAGGGACGGAACGAATTCTGCAGACGGTTCGTGGCGTCGGATACAAGCTGGAGGTCAGCAAGTGAAGCCGGTGAGTATGCGAACACGTCTGACTCTCTGGTTTTCCTGCACCGTTGGGGTGCTGCTGTCATTGAGTGGTCTTGTTTATATACTCAGCACCCGCAGTACACTGGGCGACCGTGCGCTGTCTGAACTCGTTGAGGAACTGGGCGAAATCGCTCGCGAGGCACGACAACACCAGACAAAGTCTGCGTTTCTGCCGGAGGTTACGAAGCGATTCTATGATCACGGCGTTGGCAGCAAGAGCGAGCGTGTCCAGTACGAATTCGTAGTGAATGACGATCGTGATCGCCGGGTTTTTAAAAGCAGCAAGGTGAGTTCGAATTTGCTGGAACATCTTCAGGCACGCCATGGGTGTGAGAAGAAATCGCTGATATCGATGCCCGACACTGAGGACGGAAATCTGCTCGCCTGTTTTGATTGGATTGAGACGGAATTCGGCAGGCTCGAGATCATCGTCGTGACCTCAGCGGCCCGTCTCAACCGTGATGTTGCCAACTTGTATCGATCCGTCTGTTTGGCCGTTCCCGTGGCGTTTTTTCTGGCGGGGTTGGTCGGGTACTGGATTTCCGGTAGGGCGATGTCGCCAGTGACACACCTGGCAGAGCAAGCGGCCAGTCTTTCGATCAACTCGCTGCACAGACGGGTGAAGACGTCCAATCCGCACGACGAGGTGGGCAAGCTGGCCGATCGTCTGAACACGCTGATCTCCGGGTTGCAGACCGCGGTTGGTGAAATTCGCCGTTTCACTGCAGACGCATCGCATGAGCTGCGAACACCACTGGCGGTGATCAGGATCGAAGCTGAGTTGGCGATGAAAAGGGAACGCACACGCGAGGAGTATCAGCGATCGCTGCGGGTGATTTTGCAGCAAGTCGAGCGACTCATTCATCTTGCCGGCCATATGCTCGATTTGTCTCGATCAGAAGCTGGGATTTCGCTCGCCTCGCATGAGCTTGTGGATTTCTCACTGTCTCTGTGCAGGATCGGCGATGGCGTGAAGGCGTTAGGACAATCGCAGGGAATTACTGTGACCCTTGATGTCGAGCCGGAACTGTTTGTCCGAGGCGACCGTCTGCGGGTCGAAGGGGTCATTTCCAATCTTCTCGCCAACGCTGTGAAGTACACACAGAACGGTGGAGAGGTGAAGGTGCTCTGCAACTCCGATGGTGATTCGTTGTTGCTGTGTGTTGAGGACAATGGTATTGGGATTTCAGCAGACCACCTGCCAAAAATCTTCGACAGATTCTACCGTGTTGAAAGCTCCCGAAATTCCAGCACTGGTGGCGCAGGGCTGGGGCTTTCGATCGTCAGAGCCGTAGTGGCGAGTTTGGGTGGAACGATCAAAGTGACAAGTGAGCTTGGCAGCGGGACTGTTGTTCGCGTGAATTTACCGCTGGCAGTTCTCACTGCTGGAGAGCCGGAAGCTGCTCAGGAAATCGATGACTGCTTTGTTGTCCCGAACGCAGCCGGGTAGGGCACTTCAGCGTCGGAGGTCGGCGGAACAGCCAGCCTCCAGCACACCACCGACGGTAGCGGCAGATTTTGCCGCTTCGGGCAGGAAAAGCAATCTGGGTGAATGTGTGCAGAGCAGGTCGGTTGGCAAAACCGGCTGTTTTCCCAATCTACCTCATTCTCCTGACGCCTTAGTTTTCGAATTGCCGAAACCGAGATAGGCTACAGGTGGCGACATTGCCACATCAACGTTTGGTGCCGCTGCAATTCCCGTGTGCTTTCAGTCGAACTGAGCGATTCACAAGACGGCGGATGTTCAGAGGGGATGTTTGGAATGTCGAGAGGAATTGCTGGCACTTCCTCAAGTTTGTCCGCTGGAATGGGTGTGGACAGGACCGCTGAGACGCGCGAACACAGCGCGAGTTCTGAATTACGAAAATCGACTGCCGTCGAGGAGCGTCGTAATCGCGTTTCACTGTGGCATGGACTGGATCTTCCTGGCGTTGTGCGGCTGTTCAGGATGCGTCCGGAGTTGAGTCTGGGTAATGCCGACCGGCTGCTTGGTGCGCTAATGATGAGCGGTTTTAACTCCGCCATGAACGCCGCTTCATCGCTGGTCTACGGACGTCGACTGCGAGCACGGCCATCGCCGAGCCCTCCCATCTTTATTCTGGGACACTGGCGCAGCGGTACCACAATGCTGCACAACCTGCTGACACTCAACCAACATCTCGGCTTTCTGAATCTGTACCAGTGTCTGTTTCCTGGCCATTTCCTGCTCACCGAAAAAGTGATGGCCCCGCTGACAAGGGGAATGCTTTCGCAGACGCGACCGATGGATAATATGCCGCTGTCCTGGGATTTGCCTCAGGAAGATGAAATGGCTCTCTGTGTAGCCACACTGCTGTCGCCGTACGTGATGATTGCGTTTCAGGACCGCATGGAGGTTTACGATCGCTTCTTTGACCCTCGTGAGATGAGTAAGAGCGAGCAGCAGCGATGGAAAACTGCACTGCTGGATCTGTTGCGCAAGTATTCGCTGCGATCCAGTCAGATTCCGGTCATGAAATCACCCACTCACACTTTTCGGGTGCCGACACTGGTTGAGATGTTTCCGGACGCGAAGTTCGTCTACATCTATCGTGAGCCCGGTGCCGTGATTCGATCCACGGTGAGATTGCGTAGTGTGATGTTCAGTGAAAATAGTCTGGGGCCGCTGCATCCGGAATGCTGGCTTGGACAAACCGTGGATGTTTACGAGAGGGCCATTCGCAGTTACGAAGATGCAAAGCACCTGATTCCGCCGGAGCAGTTGGTGGAGATTCGGTTTGAGGACCTCGAAGCCCAGCCGTTCGATATTGTTCAGCAAATTCACGAGGACCTGAAGATTGATGGCTGGGATCAGGCCGCGGAACTGGTCGCCGAAGAGGTAGCCGGATTCAAAAACTACAGGAAGAACAGCTTTCACCCGGATGCTCAAACCGATCGTCTGGTGCGTGAACGCCTGAACTGGGTCTACGATCTCTACGACTACAAGTTGAATTCTGTGAGGGTTGCCTGAGCCGTCGGTCTGTGTGGCAGTCTGCAACGTTTGGAACACAGCCTGTTTGTGTCTGTGCCTGTTTGTGTCTGTGCCTGATTGCACATGTTTTTGCAACATCGGCAGACAGACGCGGACAGCAGGCCGTGATCCTCGTTGCTGTTGGTTCGAGTTTCACCTGGTCCCGTCGATGCTCCAGAGTGATTTGTGTGTGCGGATCAGCAATCGACCCGCAGCCGGGACGACGGAGGAATTCGAGACTTCCTCAAGCGAATTGACAGCGATCAGTTCAAATTCCGGGGATGCTCGAAAGACAAAGCAGTCGCCGCCCTGGTTAATGCTGTAGCAAAGACCATTTGCCAGCAGCAGGGACGACCAGTTTGTGGCGTTATCTGCGGGCCCGTTGAGACGTTGCTGCCAGACTGTCATGCCCGATGCTGCGTCGATGCACTGTGCGATTCCGGGCGAGTTGTGGATGTAGAAATGACCATCGCTGTAGACTGCAGACCCGATTCGTTGTGGCGTTTTGGGGAGCCGCCAGAGTCGCTGTGCGGTAACGTTTCCGGTGCCGGTCGCGGGAACGGCGATTGCCATCCCATTGTACCCGCCCATCGCCACGATGTTGTCCTGGAAGGGGACTGGCGAGGTGTAGCAGAGTGCGTTTGTGCCTTCGCAGTGCCACAGCTCGTTTCCGTTGTATGGATCGAAACTGCGGACCACGAATGGCAGGCTGACGATGAGCTGCTCGCGGCCGCCCAGTGTCGCCACCAGCGGTGTGCTCCACGAGCCGGAATAATCGGCATTCTGAAATGGTGCCTCCGCAGTTCCGTCCCGTCGAAGCGGTTCATCCTGCTTCCAGGCGACAGAACCATCCCGCATGTGAAAAGCTGTGACAGCGGCGTTTTCGCCGGGTCCGAAATTCAGAAAGCAGTAGTCACCACGAATGACAGGGGAGGTGCCGTAACCCCAGATATGCTGCTGTCGGCCGGTATCGGTTTTCCAGATCAGATTGCCGTCCGGATCGCAACAGTGGAGACCGGCTGAACCGAACCAGACGACAACATGCCGGCCGTCAACGGCCGGCGAAGAGGAGCAGAGGGGATTTGTGCCGTGAGTTGATTCCGGGGCAGTCCAGGGAACGCGATATTCCCACAGTAACTTCCCGGTTGTGCGATCGCAGCACATCAGGCTGCGTTCACCGGGTGACCGAGGCTGCGTCAGGAAGATTCGATCTTCCCAGACGACGGGCGTGGAGTTACCAGGTTCGGGCAGGTCGATTTTCCAGTGAACGCCGGATGTCCGTGACCAGTGCGTGGGCAGATCTGTGGCGGTCGAGATTCCGTCGCCCCGAGGCCCTCGCCACTCAGGCCAGTGATCTGCCGAAACAGGCAAGCGATGAAATGTCAGGACGAAGAGGATGAAAGACAGTCGCATTGGTGCGAGACTCCGGAAAGAGGCTGTGAGCGACTCAGGCGACGGTTTCAAAGCCGGCGACAGTCTGGGCAGGGGAGAGATAATTTGTCAGGTTTGCAGCCCTGTCGGATTTATTGAATCGAAGTGTGCTGTTCCCAGAGTTTCCGGAAGAGGGGGCTTTGATCCAGCAACATTGCCTCTTCCCGGCACCATGGTGAAAAGTCTGCATAGCGGTGATCGGAGGGATCTTTCAGAGCCTCCAGAAAGTTGAGCCAGCCAACGTGGCTCACTGCTTCCACCTCTTCTGCCTGAGGTACCGGGACTTGTTTGGTCCAACAAACGTATACTGGGCAGATTTCATTTTCGACAACCCCCAAATGTTCGGCACGGTAGCGATAGTTTGGGAGGACTTCATGGATTTCCGCAGGTGTCAGCTGAAGTTCTTCGCGGAGTCTGCGTCTGACGGCTGCATTGGAAGTTTCGCCGGGCTGCGGATGTCCGCAGCACGAGTTGGACCAGACCAACGGCCAGGTTTTTTTGGAACCGGCCCGCTGCTGCAGGAGCAATTCCCCGTTGTGATTGAACACAAAGACAGAGAAAGCCCGATGCAGCGGCGTATTTCCGGTGTGTACAACAGCCTTGGAACAGGTTCCGATTTCGCGGTTGCCGTCATCAACAAGGATGACAAGTTCGTCGTGATCCATTTCGGATGTTCCAATGATTGACTGTCGCTGGCTGGCCATGCGGTCGGTTATTTTGCAGATGCCCGACTGCTGGACTTATCTGCTGTTGGGAAATCTTTCGGGATTGGCAGCGTCACTTTGCCGGTCGCGGCCCACTCGGTTCCCCGCAGCAGCGTGGTGATGAATCCGACACATTCCTGGGAATATTCTGCGTGCCCCATGGGTGTGTGGAACACACGTCCCTGCTTCCAGTTGATCGTCATGATCATTGGTTCGTGGCGGCCAGTTGCGGAAGATTCTGCCGTGGCCAGCACCTGCATATTCTGTGCAGGGCCGCGGAGGCGATCGTAGAGTTCATCTTTCGCGTGCATCCATTCCACAGGCATCCCGGCAACGATGGGATGTTCCCGGTCACGAATGATAACGGAGAATTCATGCTGCGGACCATGACTGCCGCCGCGTCCGGAGCTGTTGTCGACCGTCAGTTTTCCCTCGCCGTTGTAGTAGACGTAGGGGCCGTCTTTTTCTGTACGGCCCCCCCAGCCTCCGAGGCCAATCATTTCGTTGTACGCGGGCCATTCGGGAAATGAGTTATTGGCTGCGTGGATGACCACGAATCCACCGCCATTTCCAACATAGGATTCAAAGTCCTTCTGTGTCGCTTCGGGCCATGCTGCGGCACCGTGGCCAAAATTACTCAGGACAGCATGGTAGTTCCTGAACTGCGGGCGGAAATTTGGATCAGTCCCTTTGGGAGCCGCGGTGGCTGTGTCAACTTGAAACCTGCCGGATTCCTCCAGCCAGCCCTTCATCAGCTGGGTGGTTTGTGGCCAGACACCATGGTTGTTCTGACCATCGACTATCAAAACTCGCAATGGTTCTGCGGCCGACAGTCCGGCGGTCAGAAACATCATGCCTATGAAAGCGATGGAGCGGAAGCAGCGGGGCCTCGGGAGCGTGGTCATTCAGTGGGCCTTTCTGGAGAGCTCTCGCTGCACGGCGGGAGCGGATAGAGTGGAGATAAGTTGTCCGAGCCGAATGGTGTCGGTCAATGCGGTCACCGAGTTGTTTCGCCACCGCAGTTCGCTGAAATGTTGTTGTCATCCGCCTGACCGACTTGGCTGACACGCGCTGAGTTGAGGCATGTCACTTTGACGAGATGCCGCAGTGGCCGGGGAGAGAACTGCTTCCAGAGTTAACGATGATTGGACCCCGCGGTGAAGATCCAGACGTGAGAATGCCGCCGAGTACACGGCGAGTTGATACGATTTGTTTTGTGGCAGTGGATTTCGGAGTCGGTGTCGACGGCACCCGCACGTAGCAAGCATCCGTGCGGAGTTGGGTGCCGCACTGCTTTGTGCACGCGTCGGTGCATTGATACCGCCCGCTGACGCCGCCCGCTGACACGGCCCGTTCACACGGCCCGCTGACACTGGTCCCGAACTGCTCATGGAGTTTAGTCGAATTGGTCGTCTCTGTGACACTGTTCACGTGCTCTTTTTTGTGATCGGGTGCAAGCAGACGATAACACGGCTGGGATGCTGGAAAGACCGTCGGCGAATCGTTAAGACCCATGCAGGATCATTCTGCTTTTCTCCTTTGTTTCTGTTTGAACAGGGCTCCGCCATGACATCGCCAGGACCTGCCCAAATGCTGATCTGGTTGCTGTGCTGTGTTTTGCCGGCAGGACTCAGCAACGCTGATGATTCAGCAGCCGCTCAGATCAACCATGCCGACCTGAGCGTTTTTCGGAATGAGGCGGGAGTTCTGCAGCCGATTCGCAGCGGTTCGGACTGGGAAATCCGTCGTGCTGCGATTCTGGCCGGCATGCAGGCGGCGATGGGCGCATTGCCACCACGTTCAGGCGAAGGCGATTTTGATTTTCGCGTCATCGCCAACGAGGAGGTTGGCGGGATTCGTCGTCTTTACGGCACGATTTCCGGTGAAGACGGCGATCGGATTCCGCTGGACCTGTATTTGCCTGATGCCGTTGCCGACCGTGTTTCGGCAAAATCCCTGCAGCTTTCGGGTGATCAGACGACGATTGCCGGGATGCTGGCACTGCATCCCACGGGAGCAGACGGTCGTCGGATTGTCGCTGGAGAAGGAGGACGACCGGGGCGTCAGTACGGTCTGGAGTTGGCTCAGCGGGGATACGTTGTTGCAGCTCCCGATTATCCGTCATTTGGCGCGCTGAGTGACTATGATTTTGGTTCGGACAAGTATGTTTCCGGAACGATGAAGGCGATTGTGAATCATCGTCGCTGCACCGATTTTCTGGCTTCGCTGGAATTTGTTGACGCTGCCCGGCTGGGGGTGATCGGGCATTCTTTGGGCGGGCACAATGCGATCTTTCAGGCAGTATTCGACGAGCGTCTGCAGGTCATTGTATCCAGTTGCGGCTGGTGTCCCTTCGCCGACTATTACGAGGGTCGGATCAAGGGCTGGACCAGCGACCGTTATATGCCGTTGCTGCGTACAAAATACGAGCTGGATGTCAGTCGCGTTCCCTTCGATTTTTACGAACTGGTCGCCGCTCTGGCTCCTCGAACATTCATTTCGGTATCTCCGGAAGAGGACAGCAATTTTGCAGTTTCCGGAGTGCGTAAAGCAATTCCGGTTGCGGGCAGCATTTATTCGCTGCTGGATGCGCGGGAGAAACTGGTGTTGATGACACCGGATTGTGGTCACGACTTTCCAGCTGACGTGCGGATGCAGGTGTATTCCCTGATTGACGGCGCGTTGAGTCACAAGCCGGATGCCTTCGAACCGGATTACTCTCTTGAGTTGCCTCGAATTGCAGCGACTCCCGCGAACAAGGCCGGAGAGACCTTTGAGGTCCTGCCCGGTTTTGAATTGCAGCAAACGGCTGCTGAGCCATTGGTTGCCGATCCGATTGCGATGGCATGGGATGCCGACGGGCAGCTTTACGTTGTGGAAATGCGGGATTATTCCGAGCAGGACAAGGAGGCCCTGGGGGTGATTCGTTTGTTGCAGGACACCAACGGTGATGGGGAGTTTGACAAGTCCCAGGTGTTTGCAGATCAGCTCAGCTGGCCCACGGCGGTGATTGCCGCGAACGGCGGGATCTTCGTGGGTGCTCCACCGGAAGTCTGGTTTCTAAAGGACGCAGACGGCGACGGAACTGCGGAAATCCGGGAACACATTTTCAGTGGCTTCAGTCGCAGCAATGTGCAGGGAATGATGAACAGTTTTCACTGGGGGCCGGACAACCGTATCTACGGATCGTCCAGCACAACGGGGGCTGTCATTCGCAACGTCAAATACCCGGATCGACCGGACCTGCAACTGCGGCGTCAGGACTTTTCCTTTGATCCGAAGAGTCTGGAGCTGCGTGCTGAGACTGGTGGCGGGCAGCACGGGATGAGTTTTGACGACTGGGGACGGCGATTTGTCAGTGCCAACAGTGATCACGCTCAGCAAATTGTCTACGACGCCCGCTATCTTGCTCGCGGCGCCGTCGCCTCCGCGGCTCCGTCTCGCGTCAGCATTGCGGTCGATGGTGGACAGGCCCCGGTGTTTCGGATCAGTCCGGTAGAGCCATGGCGGATCGTAAGAACGCGATTGCGTGCATCGGGACTGGTGCGGGGAATTGTGGAAGGTGGCGGTCGTCCAGCCGGATATTTTACGGGGGCCACGGGAATTACCGTTTATCGGGGTCACGCCTGGCCGGAAGAGCTGCGGGGGACCATTGTCGTGGGTGATGTCGGGAGCAATATTGTTCATCGCAAGCGTTTGGTTCCCGACGGTGTCGTCTGGAAAGCTGAGCGAATGGACGAGGGACGCGAGTTGATCGCATCGCGCGACATCTGGTTTCGACCGGCACAGTTTTCCAACGGTCCGGATGGTTGTCTGCATGTGCTGGACATGTATCGCGAGGTGATTGAGCATCCGGCCAGTTTACCTCCGGACATTAAGCGGCATCTGGATTTGACGAGTGGCCGCGATCGAGGCCGACTTTATCGTTTGGCACCGGCGGGATTCGCGGCGACTGCATCGCCGCGGCTGAGTCAGACCTCATCAGCTGATCTGGTGCTGTTACTGGAGCATCCGAATGCATGGCATCGGGATACCGCGTCTCGCTTGTTGTACGAGCGGCAGTCTGTGGAAGTGGCCGGCGCTGTGCGCGCGTTACTTCAGAATTCGAAATCAGGTCTGGGGCGGTTTCATGCATTGGGAGTGCTGCAGGGATTGCGTCAGCTGACTGCCGCTGATGTCGTCACCGCGCTGCGAGACTCACAGCCTGAAGTTCGCGAGCGAGCGATCGTGTGTGCCGAAGTGCTGCTGTCGGAAGAGATCATTGTGCAGCAGTTGCTGTCGATGGCCAACGAGAATAGCCCGCGGGCGGCACTGCAGCTGGCGTTCACGGCCGGAGAGCTTTCTGCCAGTCCACAACGGCAGCAGTTGCTGCAGACACTGGCGATCCGCATGGGAGGCGATGCCTGGATTCGCACGGCCGTTCTCTCGTCTGCAGGACCACAGGCGACCGCCCTATTAGTGGCGTTGTCTGCAGACGCGCAGACACCGAACGCCATGCTGAGTGATCTGACGAAACTTGTGGCAGCGAAAATCTCTGCAGACGCGGATCTGCTGTCACTTCGCGATGCTGTCAGCGTTGCTGCTGATCAGCCCGGTCGCCAGGTTTTGCTCCTGCAGGCTGCTGTTGCTGCAAATCGAAAACTGACGGCACTGCCTGCAT
>JAFMMM010000514.1 GCA_017859815.1 Planctomycetota bacterium
AGGATCTGCCGTCGCTGTGGATCTCCCTGCTGCCGGTCCTGTTGCCGGTCCTGCTGATCAGCGGGGCGACGGTGTACCGCAGTCAACTGGAACCAACCGATGGCGTGCACTGGCTGGTCGCGCTTGCCGGGGACAAGAATGTGGCCATCACTGTTTCGGCCGGGCTGGCACTGGGTTTGGCCGCTCGGATGTTGAGAGATCGAGAGCAGCTGGCGGAACAGATTCAGCAGGCGATTCAGGAAGCGGGCCTGATCATTCTGGTGTGCTGTGCCGGGGGAGCATTTGGAGCGACACTGCAGCAGTCCGGAATCGGTCCCTACATCAGTTCACTGACCGGGACGACGCCGCTGGATTTTGGATTGCTGCCGCTGGCATTTGTTGTCACAGCCGTCATCCGCGGGGCTCAGGGGTCGTCCACCGTGGCCATGTTCACTGCCGTGGCGATTGCACGCGGACTGGCGCCCGACCTGAGCGAATTGTCTTATCACCCGGTGTATCTGGCGATGGCCATCGGTTGCGGCTCAAAACCATTTCCATGGATGAACGACAGCGGGTTTTGGGTGATCAGTCGAATGAGCGGGATGACAGAGCAGGAAACGCTGAAGACTCATACCATCATGATTACGCTGATGGGGTTCACCGGAATCATCGTGACCATGATTGCAGCGACTGTCTTCCCGTGAACGCAGCGGTAGGTGCCGGAAGTCGGCATTGGGGTTTCTTCACCAGGTACGGTGGCAACTTCGTCGGTCAGGACAGCAATTCCGGCAGTGGCTGAGCATTGTCTTCGACCAGGTACTGCGGCCGTCCATGCAGGTCATCGACGGTGGTTTGGTTGACATCAATGCCCAGATGCCGGAACAGCGTGGCATAGACATCCCCGAATGACACGGGACGCGACGCGGCTTCCGCTGCGATGCGGTCGGTGGAGCCGATGACTTGTCCGTGTCGCATCCCGCCGCCGGCCATCAGTGCACAGTTGACTTGTGGCCAGTGGTCGCGACCGACAATGGAACTGATTTTGGGTGTCCGACCGAATTCCCCCCAAATAATGACTGCACAGTCATCCGACAGCCCACGCTGATGCAGGTCATCGACCAAAGCACTCACGCAGCGGTCAAAGATTGGGAAGTCTTCCTGTTCGCGAACAAAAATGGAATTGTTCTTTCGGCCTTCCGTATTGGTCCCGCCGTGCCAGTCCCACTTGCTGTAGTTAAGTGTCACAACTCGGACACCGGCTTCGATGAGCCGTCGTGCCACAAGCAGACTTTGCGGCACACGTGGAGCCCCGTTGCTGTCGATCATGATTTTCGGATCACCGGTTCCGTACCGTTCGACGACGGCGGGATCTTCTTTGGACAGATCCAGAGCGTCAGCCAATTGGGACGAGGTCAGCAGCCCCATCGCCTGATCGGTGAAGGCGTCAATGCCCTGCATGGTGGAGGTGTGGTCGACTTCGCGTTTAATCAGGTCGAGACTTTTCAGCAGTGACCGTCGATCCTGAAGCCGATCCAGTGTGACACCATTGAGGATCATGTCCTGGCGGGTGTCACCCATGGGGCGGAAGGGGGAGTGAGCGGCACCCAGGAAACCGGGGCCCGGTTCGTTGTAAGGGCCATGAGTACACTGGTAGCAGAGGCTGACATAGGGCGGGGATTCCGGCCGGGCCGGTCCCTGAACTTTTGAGACCATCGTGCCAAATTGCGGCCAACCGCCGGATGGTGTTTGTTTTTTCGGATGTCGCCCGTTGAAGACCTGAATGGCGTCGTGGTCGGCCTGATTGCCGACAAGGGAGCGAATCACGGTGAGCTTGTCGGCCATTTTTGCGAGCTGAGGAAATGCTTCGCAGATTTCAAAACCGGGCACATTGGTGGCGATGGGACGCCATGGGCCGGCAATTTCCCGCGGGGCTTCCGGCTTGAGATCGAACATGTCCTGGTGCGGCGGGCCACCCACCAGATAGATCATAATCACCGATTTCGGTGAGCGTTTTCCGGTGACGGATTCTGCACGAAGCAGGTCCGGCAGGGTCCAGCCGCTGCCTGAGCCCATGGCCGCCAGAGTGCCGATCCGAATGGCATCACGGCGCGAGACACCGTCACAGAAACGTCCACCAGAGTGGCGATGTCCGGGAATCGTCAGCATGGGCAAAGTTCCATATCTGTGGGAAGGAACAAAAAGACCACTTCGCAGTGTACAGGGGTCAGGCCGTGGATTGCCATCCCATTCTGTCGTTACGAGGCAGCGGAGGGCCGGAACACGCCGCTGGATACGGCAGGTCAGGTGGGGTCAACGCAGGTGGTGTGGAGTCAGTTCGACGTTACCAGCCGTGTCTGTCGCAGTGGCAACGATCGTTTGCAGGTCTGTGGCAGAAGCGGTGAACGTCCAGTCTGTCACACCGGCAGCGGAGTGCAGAATGACAGCCTTGTGTCCATTGATGGTGATCGACTGGATGTCGCCGTTGTCGTGAGTCACACCGGTCACGGTGATCGAATTTGCATGGCTTTTGACACTGGTGATGATGGTGGCGGGGGGAAGATCGTCCACAGGGTTGAGCAGCGTGGGCCATTCCACCCCCTTCACTTCTGCGACGCGTGACTGGTCGCCGGTCAGTGGTTGTTCTTCGCGGTATTCATGTCCGTCCTGCATCAGTTCCGGGGCTTTCAGGCTGACAAGTCTGGCATGTCGGCCCTGTCCGTAATAGTCGTGGATGTAATACGGCACACCGCCTTTGACGAAGGGGTCAACGCGTTGACTTCCGCCTCGATTGAAGATCGCGCGACGCGGATCGGTTTCACTGACCTGCACGTTGCGAAAGTGGCATTCGGCATCACCGCTGAGGTTATTGTCGGTCATGTGAACGAGGGGATGAGCCTGTGAGTCATTGCGGAAATGTTCCATTCGCAGTCCGTCCACGGTGATACTGCCGTTCTGCGCACTGGCATCGTCCATACCGCGATTGAACGGTTCGGACCCCAGTCGCGACAGATGCACATTGCGGTACACATGGTTCTCAAATGCCGGCCGGTACACGCCGTAAGTGG
>JAFMMM010000137.1 GCA_017859815.1 Planctomycetota bacterium
GGTTTTCCGCTGTTGTTGGCAGCGTTCAGGCCGCTGACTGGAAACAGCATGCCTGCAGCGACGCTGGCAATGGCGTTGATCGGGACAGCTGGATGCCTGTTGACGGGCTTGCTGGGGGCATGTTGTGCCGGGCGGCGTTGTGGGCTGGCAACGCTGACGATTGCGGCCGTTTCTCCGCTGCAGGTCGGTATGAGCATTCAGATACTCTCCGAGGTCTGGTTTGGTGTCTGGCTGGTTTTGGCGGTTCTGGTTGGAGCAGCCCTGGTCCGTCCTGCGGTGCTCCGCCCATGTTCGGTTGGCGGCTGGTCTCTGTTTGTTCGCGGATTGGTATCGGGGCTTGTTGCTGGCGCGGGAGTTTTGGTGCGGCCGGGCTGGATTCTGTGGCCGGCAGTATTCGCGATGTGGCTGTTGATTCAGAGTCGCCGGGGAAGAGTACTGCTGCCGATATGTGCCGGGCTGTTTTTGGGCTGTTGGCTGATCCTGTTACCGTGGGCATGGCGAAACCACAGTGTGACCGGGAAGTGGATTTACACGTCACTCTGGAGCGGCCCAAGTCTGTACGACGGTTTGAACCCTGCGGCAGACGGCAGCAGTGATATGCAGTTTTTTGAGCGTGATGGTCTGTCTGCGCGGATGGATGAGATCGCTGTGGACCGATTCTACCGCGACGCGGCATTCGAGTTTGCTGCAGCAAATCCACGGCGAACTTTTGAGTTGGCAGTGATCAAGGGGACGCGTTTCTTAAGTCTCACGCTGAACGCTGCGGAGTTTTCTGCACCGCTGGTGGACTGGACGTGTCTTGGCTGGTACGGCGTATTACTGATGTTGGCAGTGGCTGGAATATCGACGTTTGCTCAGCGGCGTTCTCTGCTGCTGTTACTAGTGGCCCCATTTTTCCTGTTTTTTCTGGTTCATCTGGCCTTCGTTGGCTCCGTTCGATATCGTCTGCCTGCGGAATTGCCACTCTACGTGATTTCCGGGGCTGGATTCCTGCGTTTGGTTGACGGCAGAAAAGTCGTGCAACGGCGACACAGCGAGGCTGTTCTGACGGTGTCGGATAGCAGTGACCGTGGCAGGAGAACGGTGGTATGACAGCAGCCGTGAAAATGTGTACCGGCATTTCGCAGGTGGTACAGCGGCAGTGACAGCTTTTCCAGAGGTTGGAAAATCATCGGCGAATGAACTGATTCCGGCAGGGATGCATGCGAATTGCTTCAGTATTCAAATGGATTCTGCTGCTGACGACTGGTTGCGGCATCGCACTGGCAGCGGCAGGGATCTGGCTTTTGAACCAGCGGGACGATTTGATTCGTGTCCAGCTGATGCAGAAGTTTGCTGCGCACGCCCCGCAGTTGGCTCTGCAGTTCGACAGTGTGGAATTGCCAGGCACATCCCGGATGGCCATCACGGGGCTGGAGATCCTTGACCGCCCAACGGGAAGACTGCTGGTCCGTATTGATCGGCTGGAGGCAGGGATTGACGAATCCCTCCTTGTTGAACGCCAGGTTTTGTTGCTTCGATCGCTGGAAGTATCCGGTGTGGAGCTGCATGTGTTGCGGCGCAGTGACGGGACGTGGAATTGGCAGGACTACCAGTTGCGATCGCAGTCGGAGCAACCACTCATTCCGCCTGTCGTACAGATCCGTGACTTAACGACGCATGTCTTTCTCGAGCATGCAGACCAGCGAGCTCCTGGCGAAGTGAAAATTCGTGTCGGGCAGTTCGAGGCAATCCCGTTTTCCAGATCGGTGTATCAGTTTCTGGGCTCGGTCGAGCTTCCGGGAGCGGGCGAGTTGGCGCTGCAGGGCGGTTGTGATTTATCGGACCGGAGTTGGAGTATTGCGGGGGCGGTGAGCGATGTGCTTGCCGACGAGAATCTGTTGGAGGTTGCTGAGCAGATTATTCCGCAGTTGTCAGACCGCATTGGGCAGGTGAATCGGCAACTTTCTGAGTTGCTGCCGCCGGGGGACAGCTCTGCGGAAGTTGTTCAGTCAACGGGCGACGGATCTCTGCAACTGGGCCGTGGCGGTAACGCAATCCGGATGACCGGCCGGCTTGACGTTCGCTTTGAGGCGAGCCGGGCCGTTTCGGCGGACGTTCCGGAGATTGCTCTGAATATTGGATTTCGCGAAGGCGTGATTAGTTCGGCGGTTTTGCCGATTCGGCTGACAGGAATTCATGCCGGGCTGGATTTTGACAATTCCGGAATCCGTGCTGATCTGCACCAGGCACGCGACGGTGCGGCCATGATTTCCGGAAGTTACGAGCGTTCACTGGACTCACTTCAGTCGGCTGCCACGGCATCGGTCGAGGTCAGGAATTTTCCCGTGGGGATGCAGTGGAAGCCGTTCCTGCCGCCCAGGACGCAGCGTTTCTTCGACCATTTCCAGCCCTCAGGGACTGTCACGGGGCAGGTTGAGGCCGTCCAGACGCAAGCCGGTCGGTGGATGGTTTCCGGTCTTGATGCGCAGACGGACGATGCCTCGCTTGAGTTTCATAAATTCAGATACCCCGTGAACCGGATCGCCGGGCGAATTCAGCTGCGGGAGGGCACTGCCGGGACGGGGAATCCGGAGGATGTCGTTTTGGATTTGACCGGAAACGGCATGTTGGGCGAGTCGGTTGTGACTGCCAGCGGCTGGATGAAGAATCCCGGAGAGCGGGTCGAACTGGAAATGGAGGTTCACTCCGACGGCGTCGCGATCGACGGATCGTTCCGAGAGGCACTTGATGAGAAGGGACGTCGAGTTCTGGACGCGATGGAGATTCGCGGCGCGGCCACTGCCGACATGTTCTGTCGTCGGGAGCCCGGACTTGACCAACCCACGGGAATCCAGCTGACATCGCAACTGCTGGACTCGGAAGTCAGATTTCGCGGGTTTCCGTGGAAGGTCGAGAATATCACAGGCGAGCTGCGATTTGACTCATTGAAGAAGGACTGGGAATTCATTGGCCTGCGGGGGAGCCACGGTGACGCGGAAGTGACCGCGGGGGGAAGATTTCGCGGCCTGCCGAGTCCCGGTGAGCTTCAGCTTACGATTCGAACCACCAATGCTTCCCTTGATGCCGATCTGTTCAATGCACTGAACGCGGGCAGCCGATCAGTCTGGTCGGTCATTGATCCTGAGGGAAAGGTGGATCTGACCACGAATATCGAATGGACGGTAGCACCTGATGCGAAGGCGCAGGTGCGTCTGGAAGATGTGCGAATTTATGATGCGGTGATTTGCCCAAAGCCGTTTCCGTACCGCATGCGGATCAATAGTGCGCGGTTGAGTTTCGACCCCAACGATCCACGTTTTGCCGGACGGCAGCATTGTGAGATCTACGATTTGCGGGCAACTCATGACGGGGCACCGATCACCGCTGGTGGGTGGGCCGAGGTGAATTCCGATGGGGAGTGGCAGGTCCATCTGAATCGAGTTAATGCCCGGGACCTGAGACCGGACGACCAGTTGCGTGGGGCTTTGCCGGCAACATGGCGTGAAACGCTTTCCCGGTTTGGTCGTGTGGGATTGGTGTCGCTGGTTGATTCGGAGGTGGATTTTCGGGGGCGGGTGGACAACAGTGTTTCTTCAACGGCGGCGTGGTCGCTGGATTTTCGTCTCGCCGACTGCAAGGTGGATGCCGGGTTGCAGTTGACTGATGTCACTGGCCGAGTCAGGGCGATGGGCAGCTGGAACGGAAAGACGCTGGATACGCGTGGGGATCTGCAGGACATTCGCCTCAAAGTTCTTGAGATGGATGTGGACCGGATTAACGGGCCGTGGCGAGTCGCCCGGAATGAGCTGGTGCTGGGCAGTCGTGATGTGATTCTTGGAAAGGCTCGCCCTGTTGATGTGCCTTCTGAGCAGCGGATTCAGGCCCGAGCGTTCGGGGGAACGATTGGCATGGACGGTCGGATCGACCTGCGTGCGGACAGTCAGTATCGGATGTTTGGCGAACTTCAGGGAGCTGATCTTGAGACTTATGCGCGAGAGCATGCGGCGGATCAGAAGAACCTGACCGGGCGAGTTGGGGCATGGATCTTTCTTGAGGGGCAGGGCAGTTCTGCTGCAGACGTCGTCGGCAGGGGGCAGGTCCAGATCACAGAGGCTGCCTTGTACGAAATTCCCGTTGTTCTGGAGTTGATCTCCGCACTCGGGCAGTTGAATTTTAATGTGCCTAATGGGTCCGCATTCAATCAGGCGCTGGCGTCCTTCAGTATTGCCAACGAGGCATTTCGAATGGGCCCGGTGGACCTTGCCGGTGAAGCGTTGTCACTGCGTGGGCAGGGATGGGTTGGATTTGGCGGAGATGTCTGGTTGGATTTCTTCTCTCGTCCTCCCGGTTTGCGTCTGGGGCGGAATCCTATTACCGACATCTTTCTGCAGAGTGCAACACAGTGGGTCACGGTGCGGGTGCGCGGAACGACATCACGACCACAGACGACGGTCAGCAGCAGACCGCAACTGGATGAATCAGTGCGGCGGCTGCTGGAAACATTTAATCCGCGTCCCGGGGTACCACTTCCGGGTCTGAATATCCCGGTGCCTCCACTGTTACAGCGGTAGCGTGTGTCGTAGTTGGTGGCAGGGAGCTCAGGAACAGTCGTTTGTTTGAAACGAAGAGTGCCACAACTGGTCGTGCTGTCGTCAGCGATGCTGCGGCGACAGTGTGTGCATGCAGCGAAGTGTTGTTTTGACGGAGCCAAACAGGTGATCAGTGACAGGAATGTGAATCGTGTCGTCTTTCGAGGCGTGGTACTTGGGTGTTTGATGCTGACGGCGGCGGTGGGGATGGCGACGGACGAAGCTGCCCCCGAGTGGGCGTTGTCAGCGGATTCCGAGCGACAACCGGGCATACCGCAGGGGACTGTGACCCGTGGCGTGTGGAGCAGCGAGCAGCTTGCCGATACCCAGCGAGATTATGCCGTTTATGTGCCAGCCGGTTATGATGGCGTGCAGCCGGCAGCAGTGATGGTCTTTCAGGACGGGCATGCGTATCTGGACGACAGCGGGCCGTTTCGAGCCGGGATTGTGCTGGATAATCTGATTCACCGTGGTGAGATTCCGGAAATGGTTGCGGTATTTGTGGATCCGGGGCATCGTGGTGACGAGTTACCGCTGAACCGCTGGCAGTCAAGCAATCGCAGTGTGGAGTACGACAGTCTGAACGACGAGTATGCTCAGTTTCTGCATCAGGAACTGTTGCCTGGGATTGTCGCAAAGATGAAGTTGAATCTCAGTGAAGCCGCGGCCGACCGTTGTCTGGTGGGGATTTCCAGCGGCGGTATTTGTGCGTTCACGGCGGCATGGCAGCATCCGGAGTGGTTTGGAAAGGTTGTCAGTCACGTCGGAAGCTTTACGAATATTCGTGGCGGTCATGTTTATCCGGCAATGATCCGGCAGTCGATTCCGAAGGAGATCCGTGTCTTCCTGCAGGCAGGCAGCAATGATCTGGACAATAAGTTCGGCAACTGGTGGCTTTCCAACCAGCAAATGCAGCGAGCACTTTCCTTCGCAGGATATGATTATCGCTTTGAGGGTGGGGAAGGTGGTCACGACGGGCAGCACGGTGGAGCAATTCTGCCGGAAACATTGCGTTGGATCTGGAGGGACCATGTTGTGAAACAGGGAAGCGAGCAGGGGGGGCGAGTTGATCCCGTGGAAGTCTTTGAGTCGAAGAACATTGTATTTACCGGCGGCGAGTACACGAATGAAGAATTTCGTTACCGGCTGTTAAAACCGCCCGGCCTGGAAGAGGGGAAACGTTACCCGCTGGTGGTCTTCCTGCATGGTGCCGGGGAACGTGGCGAAGATAATCAGCGGCAACTGCTGTACTTTCCTGAGCAGATGGTGCAGGCGGAGTGGCGTTCCCAGTTCCCGTGCTACATTCTTGCTCCACAGTGTCGCAGTGATCGCAAATGGGTTGATGTGGACTGGTCCGTAGCGGCGGACCCGACGATGCCGGAACAGCCGAGTGAACAGTTGCGTGCAGTCATGCAGATGCTGGATGTAACGATTGCGGAAGAGCAGATCGACTCAACTCGCATTTACCTGACCGGTTTATCGATGGGCGGCTTTGGGACATTTGACCTCGCTGTCCGGCAGCCGGATCGCTTTGCTGCAATCGCTCCGGTCTGTGGAGCCGCAGATGTGACGCAATTGTCACCGTTGGCGAAGCTGCCGGTCTGGGTGATTCACGGCGACAGCGACAATGTCGTCCTGCCGGACCGCAGCCGAAATGCGGTTGCTGCAATTCGCGAGGCCGGTGGACAGCCGGTTTATGTGGAGTTGCCTGAAGTCGGTCATAATTCATGGACCCCGGGCTATGGAGATCGGGACGGAGTGGTTCCCTGGATGTTTCGACAGCGGCGAGCTGCAGCTGACAGGTGATGCGTCGGGTTTCCGGCTGTCAGGGCAGGCGTTGTGACAAATGCTGCCCTAATTTCTGCCACTCAGCTTCCCAGGTCATGGTCTCTCGGGCCATTGTCCTGAGTGCGTTGGCTGACAGCTGGATGGTGAATTCGCGGTCGGTCAGCAACTGCTGCATGGCCGCCTGAATTTCATCGGGATCCATATTTGGACTGACGACAACGGCCGTGTGCCACTGCGACATTTGTTCCGGGATCTCGCCCGATGCCGTTGTGATGACCGGCATCCCGAGGGCGAGGTATTCGTAGAGTTTCGTACAGTTGGTTCCAACCAGGTTGTATCGTTGTGTGTCGGCCAGCATCGCCAGTCCGATGCAGTTGTTGCGTGCGGCAAAGAGGCGGAATTCTGCGGGGGTGATCTCTCGGTGGACTGTGATTCGCGGATGGGATTCCAGCCACTCCATCAGAGCGGCATCTCCATCGCCAAATACGTGCAGTGCCGATGCCTGTCTCAATTCTTCAGGAAGAGACAGAAAAGCCTCGGCCGCAGCACGTACACCTTTTTCCGCGAACACTCCTCCGATGTAGACGAAGTGCAGCAATTCCGACTGGCTGTTGAACGCGACTGCATTTTCGCGCCAGACGGCGGGGGGGTAGTTATGCAGTTCCACGACGGAACGGTTCCATCGCAGCAAGTGCCTTTTCAACGTTTGTTGATGCTGATGAATGCAGGTCACCAGGTGTGTGCGGGGGATGAACAGGCGGTGGATCAGTCGGACCAGCAGGCTGATCAGACGTACTTTGACTGGCGATCCACTGCCTTCCAGCGAGTTGAGTTCGTAGAAGTCATGTTCGTCGTAGACCACCCGGGCCTGGTATCGCAGCCCGGCAAGGATGGCGAGTGGCAGAACGGTCCAGTGAAAGCAGAAGATGATGTCTGGTTTGGAGTCGGTATTTCCCAGTGAGGTGCGGCAGCGGGCTGGAGCCGAAAAGGGGAGAGGTTCTTCGGTGCGGTGAAGACTCCAGGTGTGGCGGGGCAAAGCCACGATGCTGACGGCTGTGCCTGCGGAATGCAGAGACTGCAGGAACAGGGCCATTCGACGGTTGATCACCCGTGTTCCGGAAAAACAGAGAGCGTGTCCTGCTGCGGTCGGCGGCGCGGTCCTGGCGGGGTCGGCTGCTGTTGGTTCGTGTGTCGATGACTCAGAGCGTGAATGGGGCATTAGCAATCGGAATGGACCAGCGGGGGAGTCGCAGTGAACGAGATATGACGGACGCTTTCGTCAGGGATCTTGTCGAATTGTGACTTGAGTGACAACCTGCTGCTGCGGGGAATGGCGATGAATTTCAGGTTGACTTGAAGTTCCTTTTCGTGGGGACCTGGAATTGAATGCGTTCCACAGGAATGGGGATTTGTCCTGACAGAGTCGCTTCGCTAAACTCGCAGGAAAGTTCTGCACCCAGTTTTGAACAGCGTTTGCTGGTTTGTCTCGGCATTTGGCCTGGCATTTTGCGTTTCAGGATGACTGTTGATGCAGCAATTTTCAGCGTACTGGATTCGCCGGTGTTCGGGACTGTTCAGGGCTTTGCGTGACTGGAAGGCGGTTGCATCCGGTTGTATCAGGAGACGTCGCGACATGTGGATCGCAATGAGAGATCGTGGAAGAAAGTCCGGTGTAAGCACTTGCTGCAGTTCACGGCCGAGGCGTTGTTGGCGCGGTTGGGCGGCAATGTCTGCGCTGGGGCTGCTGCTGACCGGTTGTGGCGGTGGTTCCGAACCGGCAGCGGAACCAGCGGTGGCGGCAACAGACGACGGCGGCGAAGCGACTCCCCAGCCGCCCACAAAGGCCGAAGTGGAAGCGCGCGATCGCGACGAAGTCTGGACAGATGCTTCGGGACAGAAGTGGTTTGGACGCGTTCCACAGGATGCGTTTTTCGATTCCCCCTATGAAGTGGCGACCGACCAGACGTTGTTAGCCGGAGGTGCCGGGACGACGGGCGTTGGCCCGGCTGATACGGGGGCTGGAATGGGCTTCGCGGCAGAAGGAGAAACACCAGAAATGCAGGCTGATCCGGCTCCCGCCGAACCAGAGCCGGCTGCAGCCACCGGTGATCTGGCCTGGTCTGAACTGATCAGCGCGCAGGTGCTGGACGATGAAGTCAAGAGCGTGCGAAATTTCCTGCAGGAGAATGTCACTTCTGTGGGGAATTTCAACTCATCGATGCTGATGATTCCACCCCGTGCGGCAACGCTTGCTGCTCTCGCTGAACTGGCGCGTATGGAACCCGACGGGATTTCCTGGGCGGAGGATGCTGGGTACGTCCGCGACCTTGCCGGGCAGATCAACGAGGCTCCTCTGCAGCGTGGTGCAAAGGACCAGCGGCGGGTGATGGGGCTGTATGAATCAGTCAGCGATATTCTGAATCGATCCACGCCAGCGGGGCTGGAGGAGCCGTCAGCAGAAGTCACGTTTTCCGACGTTGCCGAGATGCAGTTGCTGATGAAACGAATTGAATCTGCAGAGACGTTGATGCGAACCGAAATTGGGTCAGAGGATTCGCTGCGGGAGAAAGCTGAGTTTCTGGTGCACGAATCATCGGTGCTGGGAACGCTGACCAGGATTATCAGCATGGAGGGATATGGGTACGGTGATGACGAAGAGTTCGTCGGCTATGCTCAGCAGATTGTCAACGCTTCGGGACAGCTGAAGGATGCAGCGGCAACCGGGAATTTCGGGGGCTATGAACAGGCGATGTCTGCAATTTCAACCGCCTGTCAGTCGTGTCATTCGGTGTACAAGAACAACTGACAGTCTGATCTGCACAGTCGCAGGTGCAGTGGAAAAGATGGGGAAATGAGTTCCGAAGAATCAGAGTTGGGGCCGGAAACGCTGCCGGGTGTCCGGCAGTTTCAGATGGATGGCCAGGTCGCCGTGATCACCGGCGGCTCCAAAGGGCTTGGCGCGGTCATTGCCGCGGGGCTTGCATCGGCCGGTGCAAAGACTGTGATTGTCAGCCGCACGCAGTCGGAATGTGACGACGTTGCTGCGCAGATCCAGTCGCAGTGGAAAGTTGAGTCTGCAGGGATATCCTGCGACGTCACTTGCGAGCAATCGGTCCAGCAGCTGGCAACTGCGGTGGAACAGCGTTTTGGCCGTGTTGATGTGCTGGTGAACAGTGCCGGGATCAACATTCGGGGCCCCATCGACCAGCTTAGCTACGACCAGTTTCAACAGGTACAGCGCACAAATGTCGATGGGACGTGGCTGGCGTGCCGAGCGTTCATTCCGCTGATGAAACGTGGCGGGTATGGGCGCATCTGTAATATCGCAAGTGCTCTTGGGGTCGTTGGTCTGGCTGATCGCACGCCGTACACCTCCAGCAAAGGTGCGGTTGTCCAGATGACTCGTGCACTTGGACTGGAACTGGCGGGCTGTGGAATCGTCTGTAATGCAATTTGTCCCGGCCCGTTTTTGACTCCCATGAACATTCCAATTGCAGACTCCGCAGAGGCGAAGCAATTCATCGTGGGGGCTACGGCATTAAATCGCTGGGGGGACCTGAAGGAGATTCAGGGGCCGGCTTTATTGCTGTGCAGTCCGGCAGCTTCTTACATGACCGGCAGTCTGTTAAGTGTGGATGCCGGCTGGACCGCTCGCTGACCACAGAGTTCTGCTTCGCTGATTTTGCGCACCGGCCGCTGCTCCCTGTTTGAGGAACCGTCAGATGAGATGTTTGATACTGGCAGTATGTCTGATTGTTGTCGCGGGGTTTTCCCAGCGCGCGACAGCATCGCCCCCCAATATTATCCTGGTGATGACTGATGATCAGGGGTATCCGCCGCTGGCCAGAAATGGTCATCCGTGGATTCGCACGCCGCATCTGGACAGCTTCTTCGACAACAGCACGCGTTTTGAGCGATTCCTTGTTTCGCCGACCTGCAGTCCGACACGCTCCGCTCTGATGACAGGGCGTCATTCGATGCGTAATGGTGTGACTCACACCATTCTGGAGCGGGAACGACTAACTTTGAACGCTGAAACGCTGCCTCAGGTGCTCTCCGCAGTCGGATATCAGACCGGCATTTTCGGAAAGTGGCATCTGGGAGATGAAGATGCCTATCAGCCGCATAATCGTGGATTCAAAGAAGCGTTCATACACGGAGCGGGGGGAATTGGTCAGGCGTATGAGTGCAGCTGTGCTGATGTTCCCAACAATTCCTACTTTGATCCGGTTGTCCGTCACAACGGCGTCTTCAGGAAGACGCGCGGCTTTTGTACGGATGTGTTCTTTGCAGCGGCCCGTGACTGGATTGGTCGGATGGCATCGCAGGAACAGCCGTTTTTTGCCTACATCACCACCAATGCTCCGCATGGTCCGTTTCTTGCTCCTGAACCGTGGAAGAAGCGTTTTCTGCAGGCGGGATTCTCTCAGCAGCAGGCTGGTTTCTACGGGATGATTGAGAATATTGACGACAACTTCGGGCAACTGATTGCTCTGTTGCAGGAGCGGCAGTTGCTGCGGGATACCGTCGTCATCTTTATGTCTGACAACGGCATGACCGGGAATGGTGCTGGACGCCCGGGACGACCGCTGGGGAAAGCAGAGGACGGCAGTGAACTGGCACTGTGGAATGCAGAGATGAAAGGATTCAAGGGTTCTCCGCACGAGGGTGGCCTGCGTGTTCCGTTCCTCGTGCGTTGGGACGGGCACTGGCAGCCCGGTCGCACGATCACTCGCATTGCCGGCGATATCGATGTCTTCCCCACCATTGTCGATCTGGCCGGGGGGAAGAATCCCGCTGGACAGGTGGAAGGACGCAGCCTGGTACCGCTGTTGGACGACACGGATTCAGAGTGGCAGGACCGATACCTGTATACCCACGTGGGACGCTGGAAAACGGGGGAAGAACCAAACGATTACCAGTGGAAAAATTTCAGCGTTCGGAATCAGCGATTTCGGTTTGTCAACAACACGGAGTTGTACGACATGGATCGCGATCCCGGCCAGACAACAAATGTGATTGAAGAACATCCTGCGATTGTCGATGCAATGCGCAAAGCCTATGACCAATGGTGGAAAAAGACGCGTCCGATGATGGTGAATGAGACGGCCCCGATGTCGCCGGTGCGTCCGTTTCACGTCCACTACAATGAGCAGCTGAAGACCACCGGGATTCCGGATTGGAAGCCATCCGGTGGAGTTGAAGACTGATGTCAGAACCGGAAGATTATCTGGCTGACGCAGCGCCGCTTGAAGAGTGGGATCGTTCGCACGTCTGGCATCCGTTCACGCCCATGGAGGCCTGGCAGACGGAGCAGGCCCCGGTGATCAGCCATGGTGAGGGATTTTATCTGTGCGACTCCAGGGGAAATCGCTGGCTGGATGGGATTTCATCGCTGTGGTGCAACATGCACGGTCACTGTGTTCCGGAACTGGATCAGGCGGTTCGCGAGCAACTTGACCGAGTGGCGCACACAACCCTGCTGGGGTTGGGCAGTGAACCGTCGATACGGCTGGCCAAAGCGCTCGTTGATCGGGCTCCCGCCGGGCTGACTCGCGTGTTCTACTCAGACAGCGGCGCCAGCACGGTGGAGATTGCGCTGAAGATGGCCTATCAGTATCACCGTCAGAAGCAGCAGGGGGCGGAAGACAGGCGACTGTTCCTGAGCATTGGGAATGCCTACCACGGAGATACTCTGGGCACAGTCAGCGTGGGGGGAATCGACCTGTTCCATCAGTGCTACCGTCACCTGTTGTTTCCGACAATCTCCGTTCCTTCTCCTGTTGCGCTGCGAGTACCGGACGGTCACACGGCTGAGGGTTGGCTGCAATACTGTTTTGACGAAGTCGAACAGCAAATTCGAACGCGACATCAGGAACTCGCTGCTGTGATTTTGGAGCCGCTGGTTCAGGGGGCGGCTGGAATCCTTGTGCATCCGGACGGCTATTTGCGACATATTCGAGAACTGTGCAGTCGGTATCATGTGCTGCTGATTGCCGATGAAGTCGCTGTGGGATTCGGTCGCACCGGGACGCTGTTCGCGTGTGAGCAGGAGCAGGTCAGTCCCGACATCCTGTGTCTGGCGAAGGGCATTTCCGGTGGTTATCTGCCCATTGGAGCCACGCTGGTTCGCGAAGAGATCTACAACGCATTTCTTGGTAAACCGTGGGAAGGTCGGACGTTCTACCATGGGCACACGTATACGGGGAACGCGTTGGGGTGTGCCGCAGGACTGCGCTCACTTCAGCTTTTCGAGGAGCGTGATCTGCTCACAAATATTGCCGGATGCAGTCGCCTGATTACTGACAGACTGCGACCGCTGCGGGCTCATCCCCATGTCGCAGAGATTCGTCAGCGAGGATTGATGACCGGAATCGAACTGGTGCACGATCGGGACACACTGGCTGCATACCCCGCGGAGGCTCGCATGGGCCATCAGGTGACATTGGCGGCTCGACGCAGGGGCGTCATTCTCAGGCCATTGG
>JAFMMM010000515.1 GCA_017859815.1 Planctomycetota bacterium
CAGAAAGTGGATTGAAGATTCAGCCGACGGAAAAAGACGGTGTCAGCTACTGGTCACTGACCGTGCCTCAGATTCCTGTGGTTCCCACGATCATGCTGACTGACGAATGGCTGGTTGCCGGGATCACGCCGGTCACTGCTCAGACGTTTGCGGCTCGACTGCAGGGATCACTGCCGAAGTGGGAACCGAGTGAAGCGGTTTCGGCGGGTCTGCAGGAGCTGCCCCGGAACTGGAGCTCCCTGACTTTTACAGATCCGAAACCGGCCTACAGCCAGATGCTGCAATACGCCCCGATGGGAATGATGCTGCTGCAGCAGAGCATGAGTGAAGAGGGAGTGGAACTGCCGTTTGGGATTCAGGATCTGCCGATACCGGAAATCGTCACGGCCCCGATGTTTCCCAATTTGACGGTCACAGTGCGTACAGAGAATGGACTGACATCACTGGTCAGGCAGTCGGTTCCTTCGACACCGCTGGGAGACGTATCAGCCACTGCCGTGGTCCCAATTCTGGTGGCTTTGTTACTGCCGGCTGTTCAGCAGGCCCGTGAGGCAGCTCGGCGAACACAGTCGAAGAACAACCTGAAAATGATCATGCTGGGGTCGCACAATAGTCATGATGCCTTTGGAAACTTCCCGGCGGGCACGGTGCAGGAGACAGACTTGCCACCGGACGAGCGTTTGAGCTGGGCGTATCCACTGCTGCCGTTTCTTGAGGAGGTTGGGGTTTACAACCAGCTCGACCGCACTCAGGCATGGGATTCCGACGCCAACACAGCCGGTGTGACTGCAGAGCTGTCGGTGTTTCAGAATCCCAGCCAGCCCGGTCGCCGCGAGAACCCTTCCTCCGGTGATTACGTGGGTGTTACGGGGATTGGCGAGAATTCGGCAGAACTGCCGGCGAGGGATCGCAGGGCGGGAATCTTTGGATACAACCGCTCAACGCGATTACGTGATGTGACGGACGGGACATCAAATACGCTGATGTATCTCGATGCCTCGACACCGAATGTTTCGCAACTTGCCGGTGGTCGAGCGACATTGCGAGGCTTCAGTCAAAAGCCGTACTTCAATGGACCGGACGGGATCGGTTCGCCACATCCGGGTGTGGTTCAGGCTGCACTTGCTGACGGTTCTGTTCGCGCGATTTCGGTGGAAGTGGACGACAGCATTCTGGAAGCCATGGCGACGAAGTCTGGTGGTGAGATTGTTCCGGACTTCTGATCGTCTGGTCGAGGGGCTGGCACAAGACGGCTCTGCAGATTTTCGAAAGCGTCCGTGGTCGGGATGACAGCGGACGCTGTTTTTGTTTGGGAGCACGCAGGCTGCGTGAGGGCCGTGGGCATCAGCCGGCGGGCGCGCCTTGTCAGAGCGAATGCACTGTGTGACAGGTCAGGCGGTGACAGGTCATGCGGTCGTTGGGATGGCTGGCGTTGTTGCCGCCGGATTTGCACTCGCGTGCGTGTCCAGCGTTGTCAGTCACGTTGCTGCCGTGTCGACAGGCTGCATCGGCGTCAGACGCCAGCGAGCCAGCCGGAAGCGGCGGATGATACCGCCGACAAACGCACCAAGGCCGGCGCCGAACAGGGTATAGTTCAGGCTTTCCTGTCGAGCATATTGCCGGAATTCGCGATCACTGCCGCTGGGAAGATAGCGGGCAAGTTCTTCGTCGCCGGGCGTGGTGGCGATTTCGGGATGTGCCCGGATGAAATCCCGATTGAAATCGGGGTCGTCAACAGACACTCCCTGCGCAAGTTGTTGTTCTTCAGCCGCCTCACAGGCCTGTTGAAATTCCCGGCCGAACGCCAGTTCCTGAGTGAACTGCATCATCAGCACTTCGGCGTCCGGACGCTGGTCGGGTGGATAGGAATCGAGGAGTTCCTGTTGTCGGCGTTTGCAGTGAGCTTTCAGGAATGACTGGATTGCCGGATCGGGTGAATACCGGTCCGCCAATTCGATGGCACGTTGATAGGCCGTCCATGCGAGATACCGCTGCCCGACTCGCAGCATCGTTTCGCCGATCGCCAGAGCAAAGTGCGGATTGGCACCACCACCTTCCCGCCACATCCCGACGATTCCCAGCATGGGCTGGTCGAATGGGAATCCTGGAGGCGAATTCCGTTGTGGAAGCGGCCGGGAATTGGGCCACCAGGTGAGCTGGGATTGGCGCAAACGCACGTTGTATTCTGTCGGGCCAATTCGAGTGATTGCCAGGCGAACTGCCTTGTAGTCTTCCCACGCGGCCGGGTCATTCGGAGCATTGCGGGGAGGATAGAAATCGCGGAAGGCATAAATTCCGCCGTAGGGGCTGCCAACGAACGCAGCGGATGGTCTGCCAAGGCCGTAAGAGTAGATCAGGTCCGCATTGTAAATGAGTTCTTCGTAAGAGGCCTGCAGATCGTTCCCAAGGCAGTCAAAGGAAGTCAGCAGTGCGGGGTTTTTAAAAGACAACAGCAGGAATTGTGCGATCACCAGCTGCCATTCTTCGCGTCCAAAATGAGCGTTGGGGTTGACCTGCACTGACTGTCGAATCAGTTCAATCCCTTCGCGGAACAGTGTCAGCGCGGCCTGATCTCCCGATTGCGCCGGGGCAAAGCTGGCATGAATCAGGAAGGTTCCCAGGTTTGCCAGCGAGGTGTACAGCTGACGTCCGGTGATGCCGGCGAGCTGTTGTCGAGCGAGCTTGTCACGCATCAGTGGAATTGCCTGATCAGTCTGACCGATTTTTTCGAGTCCTACGCAGAGGTCATCCACATGCGGCCATGTTTCGGGACTTCCTTCCGGGAGCGCCGCGATCGCCTTGCGGGACAATTCATTTCTGGCCCGATAGAAGGCAGTGCCGTGTTGGGGGAAACGCTGAACGAGGACATCGTGTGCCATCACGAATCGGAATGCGACACCGCCCTTGCGGGCCGGTACCTGATGGGGTTGCGGACCGGTAACTGTGAACAAACTGACGACGGGGTCTACCGGCAGTTCCGGCAGGTAAGGGCTTCCATTGCGTAGACGCAGTTGTTGGTCGGTACGGCTGACGGCGTTTC
>JAFMMM010000516.1 GCA_017859815.1 Planctomycetota bacterium
AGTTCCAAAACAAGGTCCAGAATTCCATTCCAGGTCCCGCCTGCAGAACGAGTACCACACGCTGGAATCTCTACGTGCCAAATTGCTTCGGGCCATGTTTCCTGCACCCATTGTTCAAATCGCGTTCCCGCTGCGACCAACACATCCGCCGGCAACAACCCCGTAACGCCAAATGCGGCCAGACACCGCTCCGCAGTTGCTGTTCTTGTCTTCAGGCTACACTCCGTTAGCGAAGGAAGCGCGGCCAGATAACTGTGAACCGCATCACCAATTGCAGCAGCCTCATCGCGATCGGCTCCGTCACGTGTGAAGGATTCACCGGACAAGTTCAGCATCACGAAGGACGAATTCTGAACGTCCTGATCTCCAGCGATCAACTCCTCCGCGACCGGTTCGGAGTCCGCTTCACCGATCGTACTGGGGGAAAAAAAACGCCGCTGGGTCGGGTGTTTGTCGGAAGACGGTGGCAGTTCCAGCCAGCGTTCTGTCGTCACGGCCGCGACCTGACAACTTTCCACCATGCCAGGTTCCAAACTGCGTATCACGCATGATGTTCCCAGTTCCGGAAGCTCGTAGGTGCCCGCTTCCCAGTCCGGGTTCAGAATCTCATCGACAGCCGACAGAGTTTGCAGCCAGCCAGAGTTGTTCACTCGATGAGCGAACACCAGCTTCCTTTTTGCGCGCGTACAACCCACGTACAGCAGCCGCAGGTTTTCCTGCAGCTGGCGTTGTGTCAGCATCTGGCCTTCCGCTGATGCGAGAGCATCCTGTTCCAGCTCGCTGCCGGTTCGCCGTCTGGAGAACTCGCCCTCGGTCCTCCCAAATGGCCACGTCCACGCGCGCACAACACGCCCCTTCAGTGGATTGTCATCTTCACCACCGGTGACGACCGGTCGCCAGACATCAGCATCGCGCTGGCTGCCAAGGCTGCTCAATATCACCACAGGCCACTCCAGACCCTTGGCGGAGTGATACGTCATCAGTGTCACAGCGTCATGTCCGACAGGCGGATAGCGAACGTCGAGATTCTGCTTCCGCAGTTCTTCCAGCCACAAAATAAAACCACTGAGAGTGGCGGGCTGCCCGCCCGTTAACGCCTGTTCTTCGTATTCCTCCGCATGTCGCACCAGGGAATCGAGACTGGAACTGCGTGCTGCAGCTGATCCCCAACGCTGAATCAGCACTGGCAACCCCAACGCTTCGATCACCTGCCGCACAACAGCGGCAGGCGAGAGCACATTGCGATTGATCATCTCCAGCGACAAGAAACGCGGATCGCCCTCCCACGGAGCAGGATACTGCAATGGCTCTGCAGCGTTGGATTCTGTTCCGTTGACACTGTTGGCTTCACACTCGGCGGCAGCCACAGCTGCTTCCCGAGCCTCCCGCTGTTCGCGAACCGCCTGCAATCGTTCCACAATCCAGTCCGGTGTTTCCTGTTCCGGGTCAACCTGCAGATGCAACACCGTAGCCGCCGCGAGGGCATCGTCGCGGTCGGCCACCAACCGCAAACCGGCAAGGACCATCGCCCCTTCGCGAGTACTCAACAGTCCGGGACTTTCCAGCAGGATCGGAACACCCAACTCTTCCAGCGCGGCCCCAAGTTGTCGCAACTGAGCGTTGGTTCGCTCCAGCACAACCATGTCGCCGAACGGTGTGCCCCGCTGCTGCAACTGTATAATGCCGCAGGCAAGAGCAGATTTTTCATCCGGATTGTTCTTTGCAGCAATCAGCCAGCGTTCGATCCCCTCGGCTTCAGGCGGATGCTTCGGCAATTGTACGGCATCCTGGCCGAACACCGGGCTGAACAAACGCCCCACGAATTTCACGAGACCGCTTTGACTGCGATAATTGCTGTCCAGCGTTTCCCGCCAGTCCTCAGGCAGACTGTTCCAAACCCCACTGACCAGCTCCGGATCGGTATCACGAAATCCGTAGATAGCCTGTTTGGGGTCGCCCACCCAACGACTACGTTTGGCCAATTTTCGCAGCTGTTGAAAAATGCCCAGCTGCAGAGGATTCGTATCCTGAAATTCGTCGACCAGCACCAGCTCAAAATCTTCGGCCAGTCGAGCGGCCAGCTGTTCCTGCTGCAACAATGACAACAACAGTGTTTCGAGGTCTGTAAAGTCCACCAGCCCGCGAACGATCTTGTAGTCCGTGTAAGCTTCGCCAACTTCGATCGTCGCCGTCGCCAGCAGACGAACAAAACCGCGAACATCTTCGTGCAACGAGGGATTCTGACGCACCCGGCTGGCATGATGACGCAATGGATCCAGCATCGCGTCGGCACCGGATCTCTTACCTGCCTTGATCTTCGCAGCCTCCAGATACCGCCCCCAGTGCGAAATTCCGGGGGAATCCAACAGTCTCAATTTGCCCCGAGCTTTCTCCGTCACATCCGTGACATCGCTGGTCAGCAAAACCAGCTCATCCAGCGCAGCTTCTGCCAGCTCGGCCAGCTGGTTAGCGTTCCCTTCGCCGGCGCCTGGACCACCGGGCGCCAACAATTCGCAAACCCGGTCAGCGCTGGCGGCCAGTTGGTCACGGAAATCCGCATCATCGATGAGATTTCCTCGTTTTGAGTCCAGCAGTGTCAGGATTCGATCAGCGACATCACGAATCCCCAGTCGATCTGCAAGACGGGCGAGTTCACCGGATTCTGCTGCTGAATACCCGCCCAGTAATTCTGCCAGCGCACGATTCTGAGCAGCCTCGGTAACCACCTCCAAACGAGGCGACAGCCCCATCTCGATGGCGTACCGCGACAGCAGCTGATGCGCAACACTGTGCACGGTTCCAATTGCAGCCAGTTCCAGTCGATCGGCATTCCGCCGTGCCTCCGCAGGATTTTCCGTATTGGCCAGCTATCGTTCCTGGATCCTCCCCTTCAACTCGGCCGCCGCCTTGTTGGTAAATGTCGTGCCGAGAATCCTGGCGGGATCGACGCCAGTGGACACCGCAGCGGCAACAGTCTCGCACAGGTCATAAGTCTTGCCGGCACCAGCGCCGGCACGAACGAGT
>JAFMMM010000517.1 GCA_017859815.1 Planctomycetota bacterium
GGATCGGTAGCAGTTGCCGGCCTGCTGTCCGGCAATTCTCTCAGCAACCTGCTGCTGATTGATGACTTCCGTATCAATCTGCCAATGGTGGCAGCATTCCTGACACTCGTGGGTTACTCGCTGAATGACACGATTGTGGTCTTTGACCGTATCCGTGAGGTCAGGGGAAAGAACCCGAGGGTCACTACGCAAATTGTGAATACTTCACTGAATCAAACACTCGCCCGAACATTGATGACCGGTATCACGGTCTTCATCGTGGTGATCATTCTTTATGTCTTTGGCGGTTCCGGTGTTCACGGTTTCGCATGGTGTTTGATGATTGGATCGATCTCTGGTACTTACAGCTCGGTCTATATTGCCAGTCCGTTTCTCGTATGGTTCCTCGATCGAAAGCAGGTTGTAACCGGCGACATCTGAGAGCCGTGATCCGCCCGCGTGGCGAGTCAGAGTATCGCTCTCACAGTCTGCCCGGTTTCCGGCCCGCATCCACTCGATGCGGGCCTTTTTCAGTTCATCCGCGCTGCGGACCAATTTCGAGCCCATAAATGATCGATAACTCCCGCGATCGCTGGTCCACCACGGATGCAGCTGAGTTGTACGAAGTCCCACGCTGGGGCAATGGTTATTTTTCAGTGGGTGACAACGGCGATGTTTACGTCCATCCCGACCGGGATCCGAATCGCCGAGTGAACCTGCAGAGCCTTGTAAATCGATTACAGATGAGGGGACTGGATCTCCCGGTCCTGCTCCGATTCAACGGGATCATCCGCGATCGTCTGGCTTGCCTGCACAATGCCTTCGACGGCGCCATGAAAGAACACGGCTACAATGGCACATACAGTTGTGTGTACCCCATCAAGGTAAATCAACAGCGGGAAGTTGTTCAGAAGGTCGTCGAGTATGGTCGCGAGTTTGGTTTTGGCCTTGAGGCCGGAAGCAAGCCGGAACTGCTGGCCGTTGTCGCAATGACAGAAGCTGAGACGCCGATCATCTGCAACGGTTTCAAGGATGCCGAGTTCATTGAAATGGCTTTGCTGGCGCAGAAGATCGGCCGGCATGTCATCCCGGTCGTTGAGAAGTACACGGAACTCGAGCTGATCCTGAAATATGCTGAAAAGCTTGAAGTGCGTCCTCAGATCGGAATGCGTGTCAAGCTGGCAGCTCGCGGGGCCGGACGCTGGCAGTCATCCGGCGGTTACCGCTCCAAGTTCGGCCTGCGTGCAGGGGAGATCCTGCACGCCCTGGAGGAGCTGCGGAAACGCGGTATGGAGGACTGCTTCACACTGCTTCACTTCCACCTCGGCAGCCAGATCACGAATATTCGGCAGGTGAAGGCAGCACTGAATGAGGCTGCTCGCGTTTATGCCGAGCTGGTCCAGCGAGGAGCTGGTCTGCGATATATCGACGTGGGCGGTGGACTCGGTGTCGATTATGACGGGTCGCAGACCAACTTCGAATCCAGCATGAATTACACCATTGACGAGTACGCTCGCGATGTTGTGCATACGATTCAGACGGTTTGTGACGAGGCTGAAATTGCCCACCCCAATATCATTTCAGAAAGTGGACGGGCCGTATCGGCGTTCCACAGCGTGCTGATCTTTGGCGTGCTGGGAGTATCCCGACAAGGATCAGAATCACCTCTCGATACCAACCTCAGTGTTCCTGACGATGCTGAACAGCCTCTGCACGATCTCTTTCAGTGCTACAGCGGACTGACCGTGCGGAACATGCTCGAAACCTTTCATGATGCCCAGAACTCCATCGACACACTGATGACACTCTTCAACACGGGCTATCTGTCTCTTGAACAGCGGTGCCTTGGGGAAGACATTTACTTTGCGACCTGTCATCGTATCTGGGAACTCACACAACAGCTTGATTTTGTGCCTGAGGAACTGGAACGGCTCGACAAACTGCTCTCGGACAACTACTTCTGCAACTTCTCACTGTTTCAGTCGTGTCCCGATTCATGGGCCATCAAACAACTGTTCCCGATCATGCCCATTCATAAACTCAACCAGCGGCCGACACGGCACGGCGTTTTGAGTGATATCACCTGCGACTCCGATGGAAAGATTGAACAGTTCATCGATCGACGAGACGTTCGCCGCACTCTGATGCTCCATTCGTATGACGGCAACCCCTATCACCTGGGAATTTTCCTTGTCGGTGCTTACCAGGAAATCCTTGGCGACCTGCACAACCTTTTTGGCGATACAAATGCTGTACACGTGGACTTGTCGCCAACTGGTGAGGTGCAGCTTGATACGATCATCAAGGGCGAAACCGTCAGCGAAGTGCTGGACTACGTGCAGTTCCGAGGTCGTGACTTGATTCATCGCCTGCAGTATGCGGTCGAAGTTGCAGTGCGGGAAGGACGGATTGACCACATTCAGGCGGGGCAGTTCGTTAAGTTCTACGAAGAAGCACTGAACGGCTACACCTACCTCGAAACGTCAGAGGGTGAGTAAAATCGAGCGACTGGCTGGAGCGACAGCAGCGATGGCGATGCGGCAGTTCAGCCGGATCACTCTGCTCACCGAACCGGCTTCAATCGAAGTGTCTGTGGATCAAACTCGTAGTACTGATGGCGCGGAAATCGCTGCAGAAGATCCTTGAAATGTCCCGGGGAAGATGGTTTGCGACAGACAAGTACATCCGCGTTGAGATCCGGCGGGTTCATGATGTAGCTCAATTGCTGATCACCACCGGACTCATCGACAAGGATCACGGCAGGTCTCTGTACCTGAGCAGAATCAATCAGCGTTCTGAAAACGTGCTGCCGGACTCGACTGAAACTCTGCTCTGATACGGCGCCGGAGACTCGCGATGCCCCCCACAGCGACGGCGCGTCCACAAACGCCGGCAACAGCGTCGCCAGCAGCACTGCGAACAGCCACCAGCGCATTCGCCTGCGATTCAGACCTGTACCAAATGCCTCAACGAATTGCTGGCACCCCAGAGCCGCCACCATCAGCAGCAGCGGTCCCGTTTCAAAGACATAATG
>JAFMMM010000518.1 GCA_017859815.1 Planctomycetota bacterium
TCCCGATTGCGGACGCGATCCGCTACGTTTTCCCACGCTTCAAATTCCTGTTCGGCAGATACGCTCAGCAGTGCGGCAAGGTCAAGCTGTCCACGCGAGTCCGGACCGGTATGACAGTCCACACAGTAGGCCTTCAGAAATTCCTCAGCTTCCAGCTGGGATCCAACGCATTGTGTCGACATCAAGACCAGCATGAAACAGCTTGCGCAGTACAGCATCGTTCTTCCACGTGTTCGCGCGAGGCATCCCGTTGCCATTGTTATGCCAATCCAATTGATTTGACACAACCGTCCGCTGCGCCTGGTCTCTGGTCTGACGTCAACACAACATCTGCCGTCATTTCCCCTGAGGACGACCGCCTCTTCCACGCTGTGATCCGGGACCACGGCCCGGTGGTGGACCACCCGGGCCGATTGCTTTCGCGGCTGGTGCCACAGCCAGTTCTGCACTCACCTGATTCTCTGAAACGCCGTATGGCTTGCCATCCACCAGAGCGACAACGTCGCCGCGTTTGGATGGCGTCAGCATATTCCCGGCGACAACCGGTACACCCACCGGTTTACTGATCGAAACTGCTGCTCGCGAAGAATGTGTGACACGATTGTTCTGCACCTCAACAGTCGACTGGTCAGCTGATATTGCGTGCCGCCAGCCACTCACCTCGTTATTCGACAGCCTGATCTTCGAACCGGGAAGTCCCCAAACAGCAAAGTTGGGAGGACCGCCAGCACGAAAGGACGTCCCCTCAAATCGGTTTCCATCGGCAGTGACCTGACCGGAAGCGCGAATTCCAGCGACGCCACCACCGCGAATTGTATTGTCCCGAAATGTGGCCGAGGAACCAGCAAAGACCATGACGATCGGCGGCAGGCCTCCCTCGCGAGAGAGCTCATTTCCTTCAAAGACGACGTCCCAGCCCTCATTCACCCCGGCAGCTACCATGGCATTATCAATCACACGATTGCCCCGCACCATTGACTCACCGTCTTCTCCCGCTTCAAATCCAATTCCGGATGTCCCATTGTGATGCAGGTAGTTATCCGTAAGGATCGTCCGACAGCCGCTCATCTGTCCGATGCCTGACTTCTTGTTTTCGTAGCACTCATTGCCAGTAATGGTGGGGGTCGCTCCAGTTCGAGATCCAATCCCGGCCATTCCGTTTCGATAGCATTTGTTATTTCGAATCGTTGGCGACGCCTCTTCCCGAGTGCCAATCCCGGCATATTCGTTGTCGTAACACTCATTGTTCTCGACAACTGGCTTTGTATCACTGCCAGTTCGAATTCCGATTCCCGCTCTGCGATTCCCGTAGCATCGATTTCCACGAACTAACGGACTGGATCCCTCACTGATGCCAATCCCAGCGCGGATATTCCCATAACACTCGTTGGACTCCACTGTTGGGCTCGCGTCAGCATGGCCAATCCCGGCATAAAAATTCTCGTAGCAGATATTCTTTCTGATCACGGCCCGCGCACCTCGCATGGCGCCAATCCCGCCGCCCATATTGCGATAACATGTATTCAATTCGACGACCGCTGTCGCAGTGCTGCCTTCGCTGCCGGAAACCGCGATCCCAGTGTATCCAACGTAGTAAACGATATTGTTCAGTATTCGGCAGTTGACTCCCGTCGCAGCAATCCCGGCAATTCCCGGTGCACCAATATGGTCGTAATCCTGTTCCTCGCCATTCGTGCTGTAGTGAACATCCCAGGTCTTCTCGTCGTAGATGCCGACATTTCTCACGCTGAATCCATCGAGAACAGAACCCTCAGCCATCTCGACCCCGGCACCGTCGCCCGACGCACCGCCGCCATCAATGATTGTTGCCTCCGCACGTCGCAGTCCGGTCTTTCCTCGGGCGTCGCCACCAGTGCTTCTCAGCGTGATGCCTGGCCGCAACTGAATTCGCTCTGAATACGTCCCGGGCTTCACAAGGACGGTGTCCCCGGCATTTGCCGCATCGATTGCTGCCTGAATAGTCTGGTACTTCTCCGGTACCATCAAATCCTCGGCCATTAGCAAACTGGAAACCGCACTTGGCAGCAGCGACACTATTCCGAACATCACGATTCGCGACACAGGTCTGTCCCCTTCAGAAGCGACTCACCAAAAACACCAGCAATTGGAAACAAAACACTCACACGTCACTGCGGCCGTACTGTTACTGTTCAGCAGACTGCACCGCCAGGGAAAACATTGAGAACTGATCGCCTCTGGCAAGATCTCCTGCAGCAGGCAACTCCGGGTAACTTACCAAAAAATTCTCGCTGTCGATCAGATTGATCACGTAATGAGTGGTCCCTTCGGGAATTTGACCGGTCACCGTTGAACCGTTGAGCACCTGCATCTCGTGGCGATCCCACTCCTCATAACGATCTCCACCATTCTTTGTCGTGATCAGATTTGCGCTCACGACCGCATTGCCACGATCACGAATCGTCACTCGCAGTAAACCGTCCTGCAATGAAACAGCCTGAACTTTCGGCGTGTGTCTGGCCGCATCTCCGGCTCCGCGAAATGCCGGGTTGAAGTACGGATAACTGGCACGCATCTGTTCAAGTACAGATGTCAACTGTTGATTCATCAGGGACGCTCGCGCAGCATCCTCTTCAGCCAGGTTCTTCGACTCTTCGATGTCGACCCTGACAAGTTCTCCGTGGGAGGAGTCATAAAGGCGATAGAGTTCCAGCTCTTCCGAAGCGGGGTCGTGGCGGTAATTATAGTTGCGGACAAGTTTGTAATCACCGACGCGAATTGTGCTCTCCCATGCCACACTGTTCGGAAAGTGCCAGACCATCGAATTTCGGATCTGACCATCAGGGTCCCGAACAAGGTCTGCCTGCGTCGCATCAACCGCCAGCAACGGCGACAGATTGCAACCGTCCAGTTGCTTGTCGTCGCGGATATCAATCCCCGCCCACGCGAGAACCGTGGGATAGAAATCCAGACCATTCACCATCACATCGCTCTGGATGTTCTCTTTGATACCGGGA
>JAFMMM010000138.1 GCA_017859815.1 Planctomycetota bacterium
AGAAGACCGTCGCGAACATCAATATCGAGATGATTGGTCGCCCGGAAGAAGGAGCCGACTCCAAAGCATGGGGGACCGGCTGGACTCGCAGCAGTCTTGGGTCGCAGCTGGCCGCCGGTGCCGAGCGTGTTGGTGTTGAGATTTTCCATCGCGAAGATGTCAGCGAAATGCTGTACACCCGCAGCGATAATTACGCTTTTGTCGGCAAAGGGGTGATTGCTCACAGTTACTCTGCCGGTTCACTTCACTCCGATTATCATCGACCGACCGATGAGGTCGAACGCCTGAACATTCCCCACATGACGCATGTGATTCAGGGATTGTTTGCAGGCAGTCTGCCGTTGGCCTGGGGCGAGCTGACACCGGTCGTCACAGAATCAAAATGACGCGTCTGAACTGGTGGACCAGACGCTTCAGCGATCCCACTTCAGGCCGGGAATGATCTCCGGAAGCATTTCAATTCCCGGTTTCTTTTTCGTGGAACTGCTGGTACCGGACTTCTGCAGCAACTGCGGAAGATTTCCGGGCAGCAGTCCGGGCAGGGCGAGCGGATCCGTGGCCCTGGGGACACTGGCGGGTGGTGCCAGCGGTGCTCCCAGCAGAACTCCCTTCGTGTTGCGGTTGAGTTTCTGTTTGAATTCTTCAATGGTCCCGTCGACTTTCTGCAAACGATTGCGATCACGCTCTGACAGGAGCTTTGACTGCGACACCTGTTTCAGGACAAGTCCGGGGTTGCCGCCGGGTGAACTGAGTGCTGCGGTGAGCGTTTGCACTTCACGCAGTTGAGCCAGCAGCTCCGTGTTTTCTTTTGACAGCCGGGTGTACTCGGATTCGCAGCGGGACTTCAGTTGATCCAGAAAGCCGGTTGCTTTGCGGTCGATTGAAGCGAGCATCGCAGTTTTCGCGGTTTCAAACTGTTCGGCGAATGCGTTTTTCATCCCTCCGGCCAGTTGATGTCCAAGGTCGGAGGACAATTCCACGCGCGGTTTTTTCAATTCACCGCTGATGGCAGCAGCGGCTCGGAACTGGCTGACGGAAGCCAGTGCTGTTCGAGTTGCCTGCAGAAGTTCGGGGCGAACGCTGCCTTCGGAGTCAACGCTGACATCGCGCACATTTGTATTCAGGCTCAAAAACCCCTTCAGGCCCTTGCCGCCAAGTTGGAGATTCAGGTCCCATCGAGGCTCCTCCAGGGCAACACGGAGTTGCAGTTCTTCCGGCCGTCCTGCGGCAATGGAAAATCCGTCGTGATCCAGCCACGAAGCCACGATGCTGGTGGTTCCGTCTTCAGCTGTGGGATCGGACGTAATTGTAAGACGAATTTCATTGGCACCAGTCGCGGCAGCCTGAAGAATTGTTGGCTGGCCCAGAAGCAGGGAGTCACTGGAGAGGTCCGTCAAGGTTCCGTGCCAGGCAACAGGTTCTTTGCGAATTGACATAATGCCTGAAAACGCAAGATTCTGCAGATGGAAGTCTGGTGACGGATGTTCCGGGAGAACTGCCAGCCAGCGACCATCTCCTCGCTCGGGGCGCAGTTGGTCTTCCAGCCCCGACTGATACTCGGAAAAAGTCTCCACCCACGAGAGCAGTTGTGCGATTTGCAGGTACAGATCGCGTCCCAGCAGAGTCCGCGAGAGGAATCCCGCATCAGGGTGGAACGCTGCAATCTTATTTTTGACGAGTTCCTGATCGCTCTTTCGAGCGTTATCGAGGCTTTCCACGTCAGATTTCAAGCGGGGGGCGACCTGTCGCAGTTGCTGGTTCAGATTCTCAACGTCGCGCAGGAGTTGGTCGGTGGACTGTGCAAGCCGCACCCCCTGTTCAATCTGTTCGATGGGGGGCAGTTCGCGGAGTCTGCGAAACTGATCTCGCAGATTCTTCACGCGGGGTTCAAGACCACGTGCCTCGCCGGAGAGTTCCTGGAATCGTGTATCCCACTCCTGATAGAGAGTCTGTCCCAAACGCCACGTTTGCAACTGGTTGGGATCCAGTTGTTCAAAGGCGGTGGATTCCATTTCCTGCAGCCAGTCACGTGATGCGTCGGCAAGTTTTTCTGCGAGCCACGATGGCTCGGTTTCTTCCGGCACCTGCTGAAACGGTAACTGGCCATTGTCGTTGCGTACCGTGTCAAACTGCAGCCCTTCCATACGAGCATCCCGCACAACAAAGCGGCGTCGGGACAACGAGTGAGGCTCGAGGCGAAAGCTCAACTGATTCAGTTCGAGGATATTCTTTCCGGGACGGCTCCGACTGGCCAGAGCAAGACCATCGATACGTGCTGATGGTGGGAAGAATGAAGTGGAGACCGAATTGATATCCACTTTTGCCCCCGTGATGGCTTGAAGGGAATGGACTCCTGCGTAGTGCAGCAAAGGATCCACACCGAACTGCAGAAACCCAACAAGCATCGCCACAATGATGAAGCGAGGAAGAATCCATTTCCATCGCATAACTGAATATCCTGGCTTAACAAAGTTGGGGAATGACCGCAGAAATCAGGTTTGTGACATCGTCAGAGCGTTTAGACGGATCCGAGGCGATCGGCCATCTCGGCACCGGTAATGAATCTGACCAGCCACGAGCGTTTTCCATAAGTTGACAGAGTGCAGGCATAGCGGTTGAAAAGTGGTCTGGTGCAGAAGTGCAGTGGCAGGAATAACAGCAAGCCGGTCACGAAACTGCCCATGACCACGGAATTGTTGAAACTGGTCCACGGCAGAAGTGGTTGCGAATACATCCAGGTCCAGACATCGGCAAGTTCCGGGCGGGATAGAATCATCCAGCCGAGTTGGTCAAAGACAGTATCAAATTGTGAGCCGATGAGTGCAGCGAGCAGGGCGCCGAGTGCGGCAATGCCGAGATTCAGCCGTGTCGCCGCCAGCACAAATGCCAGGACAATGGCCAGGAGATTGCCGCGTGGAACGAGCCCAATCATAACCCCGGCAGCGAAGCCCAGCGACATTTGTGCGGGCGTGGAATCAAGGACCATTGCGCGGAGCAGAAGACGCACGGGACGAAGCAGGAGAAACATAACGTTATTCCGTCGAGTATTCGGCAAGCAGGCATTTGCTGCATCGCGGGAACCACCGCAGCACCCTGAGGATGTGCTTCTGTAAGCTGTGAAGCAACGGCAGAATGGCGGGTTCAGAACGGCCACCGCGGTTCCGGGAAGATGTGTCTCGCCGCAATCGGCGAAAGTGGCAGGTTGAGACGGAAAAGGGAATAATGCTGCCAATTGCCCGCTGGTCCGGGGGAGACCGGTCTTGTGCTGACGATGTTGTCGCTCCCACTGGAATCCACCACCATTCGCAGGAAAAAAACATGATGGACACTCTTGTGGCCGATCAGCTCGTCAGCGAAATCCTCGGTTTGTTGCGTCAGTCCAAACAGTCCGTTGTGCTGGCGGAGAGTTGTACTGCGGGGCTGATTGCAGCGACGCTGGCAGGAACCTCCGGGATGTCTGAATGTCTGAGCGGAAGTTTCGTAACCTACCAGACTGTTTCAAAGTCTGTCTGGCTGGGTGTCGAACAGACTTTGATCGAGAGTTGCGACGTGGTCAGCCAGGAGGTCGCTGAAGCCATGGTGTCCGGAGCACTCGAACGAACGCCGCATGCAAATGTGGCCGTGGCTATTACTGGTCATCTGGGTCCGGGGGCACCACCGCATCTGGACGGCGTGGCGTGGCTGTGTATCGGGATTCGTGGCGAAAAGAACAGGTCATTACGATTGAGTCTCATGCGCAATCCGGAATTGTCCGGGGCGGAACTGCGAAAGAAGCGTCAGGTGCAGGCAGCAATGGAGTCTCTCGAGTTGCTTCGTGACCGCCTGAAAGAGCATGTCTAGCAGTCAAATCCGGGCTGTGAGGCGTCACGCAGACAAATAACATTTTTCGTGCTGCGGTTGGCTTTCCAACGGGGCACTGTCATAATTTGCAAGGCGGGCGTCTTTCGTTCCGACGGCGTTTTTCCCCGGCGGGATCTTTGCCGACGAACGCATTGTCCCAGTTGTTTTGGTCCCGAATCCCTGTACGGTCCCGATTGACCGGCACTGCCTGTTGTCCCACCCATCGTCAATGATTTTCAGTGGAATCGCTATGTCACGTTTGATGCTACCGGCAATTCTTCTCAGCGGCCTGACCGCATTTGCTCAGGACGTTCGTACTCAGAAATCAGAGATTCAGCCTGCCGTGGTGCAGGGGGATGTCGAGGAGCCTGCGGAGCCCCAGGGAATTCCTGATGCGGACTTTCGCCGAATGCCCGAGACGCACTGGATCTGGGGGGCGGACGACAATCGCAAATACACGATCAGCAGAGAGTTTGAGATTGCTGGTGACATTCAGGCCGCTCGCCTGAGCGCTTCCTGCGACAACGCCTGCGCCGTCTTCGTGAATGGAAAGCGAGTGGGAGGCGGAACCGAATGGGCGCAGCCTTTCGATGCGGATGTCAAAAAGCACCTGCAGACTGGTCTGAACAAAATTCATGCTGAGGTGGAGAATCAGGGGGGCGTCGCTGCTTTTGTTCTGAAGATGGCTGTCAGGACGGACGCCGATGACCTGCAATGGGTCGTCTCCGATGCTCAGTGGAATTGCACTGAACGAGTTGAGAATGCAGAAACAGCGCCGGTTGAGGTTCGTGCGAAATACGGATCCGCCCCGTGGGGAAATGTCTTTGATGCGACTGCCGGTTCCAGCCGGGTTCCAGCGGGCGTGTTCGAGTTACAGCCGGGATTTCAGGTTGAAAAACTGTTCACCGTTCCTCGAGACGAACTTGGCTCATGGGTCAGCATTACGTTTGACAATCAGGGACGTCTGCTGGCCAGTGATCAGGGAAATCGTGGTCTGTGCAGGATTACTCTGCCTGCCATTGGTCAGGAAGGCGGAGAGACGCGGGTTGAGCAGCTTGACTTTTCCGGCTGCGAAGTCCAGCCCAGTTCGGCGCAGGGAATGTTATGGGCGTTTGATTCCCTCTATTTGAGCATCAATGGCGGCCCAGGCAGTGGTCTCTATCGGGCCCGGGACACCGACGGAGATGACAAGTTCGACGAATGTGTTCGACTCAAGTCTTTCCAGGGTGGAGGCGAGCATGGTCCTCACGCCCTGCGACTGTCTCCGGACGGCAAACGAATTTTCGTAATTTGTGGAAATCATACTCGTCCGCCATTCAACGCTGGCGAAGAGTTAGCGAATCCGGACTACACCAGCCGAATCCCAACCAACTGGGGAGAAGACCTGCTTTTGCCACGCATGTGGGACGCCCGAGGACACGCTCGCGGAGTCATGGCTCCGGGGGGCTGGGTGGCCAGTACCGATGCTGACGGGAAAACGTGGGATCTGTGGTCGATTGGTTACCGCAATCCATACGACATGGCTTTCAACGCGGATGGCGAACTGTTCGCCTATGACGCAGACATGGAATGGGACGTTGGGACCCCCTGGTATCGTCCGACACGAGTGGTCCATGTCACCAGCGGGAGTGAGTTTGGCTGGAGAAGTGGGACTGGAAAGTGGCCGGAATGGACGATGGACAGCCATCCGCCAATCGTGAATATCGGTCCTGGCTCCCCTGTAGGAGCAGAGTTTGGGTACGGCTGCCGATTTCCGGCTCAGTACCAGAAGGCACTTTACATCTGTGACTGGACTTTCGGCACCATGTATTCGATTCATATCGAGCCGATGCAGAGTACTTACACAGGTCGACGAGAAGAGTTTCTGTCCCGATCGCCGCTGCCGCTGACCGACGTTGCTGCAGGTCCGGATGGGGCTTTGTACTTCACTGTTGGAGGGCGTGGAACTCAGTCTGAACTTTATCGCGTGACGTACGTTGGCGACGAGAGTACCGAGCCGGCGGAACTGCGCAATTCTCAGGGAGCCGGACCACGATCGATGCGGCGTCAGTTTGAAAACTGGCATGCCGGACGCACTGGCAATGAGATTCAGCCATCTGCTGACACTCAGTCTTTGGCTCAGAATCTGGCCAGCGTGCGAAACAGCGGCGACCGGTTTATGCGAACTGCGTCCCGAAATGCCTTTTATCATTCCGAGCTGTTTGCCCAGTTGATGAAGAACCCGGAGGCCCTGGCGAGCGCCGATCTGGACCAACTGGAGGCTGCCGATCGTTTATGGGTTCTGCTGGCTTTGGCGAAGGCTCCTGTTGAGTCTCTTCAGGTCACCGGAGTGCTTGAAGAGGGACAGCCGGAAAAGGTTCGCGGTGTGCTGGCCGAGTCATGTCGCCGAATGTTATTGAGCACAGATTTTGCGTCGCTTGCGGCTGGTGATCGTCTGAATTACCTGAGAACTCTGTCATTGGTTTTTCTTCGTCTTGGAGAACCGTCTGAAGAGACGCGATCAAGTTTTCTGGCTCGCCTTGATGGACACTTTCCCACTACAGATGCGGCTGTTGACCGCGACCTGTGTCAGATGCTGGTGTATCTGAAATCACCGACGATTGTCGGGAAAACTGTCGCGTTGCTGGAACGTGATTCTGTGCCAACAGTGACAGAGGAAATGGATAATCTGCTGGCCAGAAATGGCGGATATGGACGTGCCATTGCGGCTTCCCTCGCCAAGGCTCCGGATCAGCAGCAGTTGTGGTACGCATTCTGTCTGAAGAATGTGAGGGAAGGATGGACACTGGAACAGCGGAAGAGCTACTTCATGTGGTTTGACCGAGCGCGCCAGTGGGCGGGTGGAGCCAGTTTTCAGGGCTTCCTGCAGAATATTGAGAATGAGTCCTTTCTGGGGGCCTCTGAAGCGGAGCGTCTGCTGATCGAGGCCAGTGGGGCTCGAAAACCGTTTGCATTGCCGGAGATTCCCAAGCCGTCCGGGCCTGGGAAGGAATGGACGCTCGACGAAGTTCGGGGCATGGCGGAAGATGGACTGATCAAGCGTGATTTTGAGAACGGTCGTCGCATGTATGCAGCAACACGGTGTGTGATCTGCCATCGTTTTGACGGATCGGGTGGGGCAACCGGACCAGACCTGACTCAGATTGCCGGTCGATTCAACCTGAAGGATTTGACTGAGGCAATCATGGATCCCAGCCGCGTGATCAGTGACCAGTACCGAGCCAGTACAATCGTGACTTCGGCGGGACAGACGATCAGCGGTCGAGTTGTCAGCGAGACTGACGCGGGACTAACCGTTCTGGTGAATCCGGAAGACCCCGCCTCCATTCGTGATATTGCTCACGATGACATCGACGAGGTCATTCCTTCCGCGGTGTCGATCATGCCGGCGAAACTGCTTGATCCTCTCAACCGGGATGAGTTACTGGACCTGCTGGCCTATCTGCTTTCGCGGGGGGACAGCAGAAACCAGATGTTCCGGAAATAGCAGAACAAACAGCGGGGACTGGATCTCTACGCCCCGCCCGATGGTGGATTTTTCAGAATCTGATGGGGAACTGCATCTTGAATGCTCATTGGACGGGGTTTGTCGTGTCGGCTTTTCGGCAGCCCAAAGAGATTTGTTCGGCAGTACTGATCGTTGCTGCAAACTTCTGTCCGCTGATAGCACAGGATGCTCCATCCGATCTGGCTCAGTACTACGGATTCACGGGTGTTGAGATCTACGAATTGCATGAGAGAGCAGCGGGTCTTGTCTCCGGAGACTTCAACGGAGATGACCGGATCGATCTGGCAGTTGTGGATAACTTTGCCAGCAGTATTCGGCTGTTCATGCAGCGACAGGAACCCGGTCAAGAGACAAATCGTGCGGATGTCAATCAGATTCTCTCCGACCAGCGGTTTCAGGAACGCTCAATTACGCTTGATCGGGCTGTTGCCGACATCGCTGCAGCTGATCTGAATGCTGATGGGCGAACAGATCTCGCTGTCTTTGGTGCTCCTGATCAGCTTGCGATCTACCTGCAGCCGGAGGCGCCGGAAGGTGAATGGAAAAAGACGTTCTCTGCAAGAATTTCGGATGTGGAGCCTGCTGGCGGTATTCTTGCCGCTGGAGATCTCAACGGCGATCAACGGACAGACGTAGCGGTTCTCGGCAAGGATTTCATTCAGCTTTTCTCGCAGCAGGAAGACGGCGAGTGGGGAGCATCAGCCACCCTGATGAATTCTCTGCAGCGGCCCGGTCTGTTGCAGGCGGCTGATTTGAACGGAGACGGGCGGACCGATCTGGCCTATGTGTCGGGAGACTCTGGTAATCGAGTGGTGTGTGCCAGACTTCAGTCTGAGTCAGGTCGTTCCGGCCCTGAACTCATTGTCAGCCGCGATCAGATTCTCGCTCTGACGCTGGCCAATGTTGACGCCGCTCCAGGAATGGAATTCCTGACTGTGGACGCCCGGACTCGTCGTGTCCGCATTTCCCGAATTACGACGCCCGAGACCGAGTCGGATCGAGTTCCAGGCCTTGTTCGCTATGGTCTGGGAGATGGTGGGGCGGCCAGGGACAGAGCCGTTGTCACTGCTGACTTCGACGGTGATGGTGGCATCGACGTTCTGGCATCGAACCATGAACAGGCAGAAATGCTGTTGTATCGTCAGGAACTGGTTGGAGGTCCCGGCCTTGCTGAAAGCTATCCGACGCTGCTGGGGATCACTGATGTTGCTGCCGCGGATCTGAACGGCGATGGGAAACCAGAAGCAATCCTGTTGAGCAGCAAAGAAAAAGTCGTTGCTGTCAGTTCATTCACCGATGGGCGAATGGCATTTCCTCGGACGATTATTCAGCAACCGGACGACTGGGAATTGGCGGCGGTCGCTGCGGTACCGGTCAGTGGCAGCACGACGCTTGTGATTGCCGTAACACAGGGAAGTGGCCGTTCCGGAAAGTTGAAGTTTATCCGCTGTGTTCGGGATCAGAGCGGCAAATGGGTGGCTGATGAGGAGGGCGACGAAAGTGTGCTGACCGGCGCAGTGGGACAGCGAGGTCTGCGACTTGTGCCAATGGACGTGAACGGTGATGACCGGATGGATTTGCTTTCAATTGCATCCGGAAGTGCTGTAGACGGGTTCCATGTCCTGTTGCAGAGTGAGGATGGAACGTTCGCGGTGACCGCCCAGAATAACCAGCTCGACGCCGGTGTGACATCTGCTGGTCGTGTGTTTGTGAGTGATCGGCAACTCCTCGTAGCTCGGGATTCTTTTGCGCGCATGCTGAGCTGGGAAACAGATGGCTGGGATGTCGCGGACCAGTTCAATGCGGCAGATTCCGGATCTGACGTCTCTGCAGTGGCTTCGCTGGATCTGGACGGGCAGGGCGATCGTGAGATTGTACTTGTCGATACAGGAGTTAATCGGCTGCGAGTGTTGAGAAAGCAGGAGAGTGTTTATCGCAGCTGGAAGGAGGCTGACCTGGGAGGATTGACTGTTTCGTCCACGCTGACTGCTGATCTGAATCGCGACGGCCGGGACGATTTGATTCTGGTGGGGCGTGAGCAAATGGCAGTACTATTTGCCGGTTCTGCCGGGCCCGGCCTGCAGGAAATCAGTCTCTTTGACCCGAGTCGAGAACGTTTTTCTCCTGTCGATGTTCTGGCGGGCGACCTGAATTCGGATGGTGTCGCTGACCTTGTAGTGATTGACAATTCCATCAATGGATTATCACTGGTCAATCTGAGTTCGGACCTTGCGATGCGTGAGGCAACCTACTTTCGTGTGTTCGAAGAGAAACGGCTGGTTTCTACGGATCAGCGTGGTGGGGTGGAACCTCGCGAAGGCCTGATTGTCGACGTTACGGGGGACGGCCGCGCGGATTTAGTGTTGTTGTGCCATGACCGGCTGTTGGTGTACCCGCAGGATACTGGAACTTCTTCCGGATCAGAGACGGACGGCCGCTGACGGCCGCATGAAAATTCAGGGAGCGGCTGGTTTATGTCGGAAAAGCCCCGCGCGACATCGGAGGCGGAGGGAGGCGAGCCGCTTCGTTTTGTCTGTCCGGGAGAGACCGTACCGATTTCGCGGGCAATTCACCTGGGGAGACTGAATGCCGCCTGGAGTTCCTGTGACCGGTGTGACTGGAAATTCCAGACTGAAGGGCTTTCGCAACGAACGCTGGAGCGTCTGGATGCGGTCCGCGAGCACCGACCAGGGGGAGTCGTCCGCAGTGAATTCGGTGTGCGAGGCCAGTGGCTGAATGAGTTGAATTCCGAGAGCCTCGAACTCCTCACGGCGGTTTTCTGTCATTCGCTGGCAGCGGATGACAGAAAACCGGCTGGGGGTGTGGATCCTGTCGTCTCAACTGCGTCCAAACCACCCCTGCTTGTTGCTGGATTCGATGGTCGCTCGTTTTCCGCGGAGGTCTTTGCAAAAGTTATTCGCACATCAGTGCAAAGCGGGTTTCAGGTCCGCGATTGTGGCCGCAGCACACACGCTTCGATTTTGCATTGTACGGGGCGTGATGGTGACGCGATGGGTGGGATTTTTGTTTCGGGAGCCGGTTGGCCGACGCCATGGACCGGGATTGATGTCTTTGACGTCGATGGCCAGTCTGCTGCTGTGCACTGGGAAGCTGCGGGAATCCGACTTCAGCAGAGCGTAGCGGGATCGACAGCGAAAGAATGGGGCGAGGTTGATCGGGACGATCGAATGGTTCAGGTTCTGAGAGAATTTCGCAAGGTGGAGACCACTCCGAAATCCACTTCGCCACCGGAACAGTTGTCGGCCCCGGACCGCAGAGTAATGACTCTTCTGTTTCCGTCTCTCGATCCGGCTCGCGTGGAGAAGCTGCGGCTGGGACGTAGTTCCGGACGGCGAATCCCTGCTGACGTGGAGCAACAGTATCGCCATTGGCTTGCGGGCTGGTACCCGCAGCAAAGCCGGGCGCGTTTGCTGGTACAGTGCCGGGATGAATTGGCAGCGGAACGAGTCGCCTGGCTGCATCAGCAGACTGAGGGTGCTGTCAGTATTGCCGGTAGCGGAAGCCTGTCTGACGGAGGATCCATGGGAGCGATCGGTCTGCTGCTTGCTGAGGATGATCGCTGGGGAACATTTGTGGAATTGGGAGGCAGCCCGATTTCGGTATCCCGGCTGCAGCACATGCTGGGGCCATATCTGGCTGCCGTGCGGCGTCATGTTTCTGTCCACACTGATTCCGTGACACAGCGAATCTGGCTGAGTGATCTGAGCGGCCCGAATTCCGGGAAGTCGCGAAACGAGATCTGTGATATTCTCGCCGTTGCAGGACTGTTACTGGGGGCGTTATCCAGTCAAGGTTCTCGCCTCTGATGCGGCGGAGCAGTCCATCAGATGTTGATTCCGGTTAAAGCTTGATCTGTATGAGCAACTCATTGAGGCAACCTCCACAACCGCCTTTGGCACTTTTGCGTAGTGCTGTTATGTGCGGGTGGATGATGGCGACGGGGTTCTGCTGCTGGCACGAGTTTCAGCGACTGGATGTATTCCGGCAGTCCGGCGCGGGGGTGCTGGCCTGGCTGACGATGTGGGATTCGGAAACAACCGCTGTCCTGTTTGTGCTGTTATTCTTTCCTGTTCTGCTGCGATCGAGGCGAGCGAGGGCTGGAACAACGGCCAGTGCCCCACCACTGCTGGAGAGCCGAATTTGCAGCCTGCTCCTGGGGGCTCTGGCATTTCTTGTCAGCGCCGGAATTGGATACCGTCAGATCCCGTTGCCGGCAGAGGGGACTGCTGACGCCAGGGAAAGTCTCTCTTTCCGACAACTTCCCTGGGCCTATCATGATGAGTTCAGTTACGAACTTCAGGCTGAAACGTTTCTCGCCGGTCGTTTGTCATGGCCCGCCATCGATATTGCGGGTGACGCGTTTCATCAGATTCATGTCTTGAATCGCCCGGTCACAGCGAGTCGTTATTTTCCGTGGACGGGAATCTGGATCATGCCCTTCCACGCCATAGGGGCTGCAATTTGGGGGCACTGGGTGGCTGGAGGTCTCAGCTGTCTGATCCTTCATCGCGTTCTTTTGAGAATGATGATGCCGTGGGCGGCATTTGCAGGAGGCCTGATGCTGGCCTTTTCTCCCGGGCTTGCAGTCTTCAGTAATTTGCTGCTGTCTCATCATCCCACAATGCTGGCTCTTTCGGTCTTTACGTGGGCATTTCTGCGGATGACAACCGGGGGATGCCTGCTTTACGCCACCGTATCTGGAATCGGCCTGACCTGTGCAATGTTGGGCCGTCCCATGACAGCGGCAGGATTTGGTCTTCCATTTGGCGTCTGGCTGCTGATTGATCTTTTGCGTGCAGATCAAGAACGTGTGTTAAAGCTTTCTCGCAGTGCAGTCACCGTTTGTTTTGCGTTGCCCCTGTGTGCTGGATTCCTGACGTTGTTCATCATGAATCATTATCTGACGGGAGACTGGCTTCATTCAGCCTACCAGTTTTACACCGATACGTGGACGCCGCGACATCGTTACGGTTTTGGAAATGCAGATGTGGCCGAGCCCGATTCTGCAGTTCTCGCAAGCTACAACAACTGGGCCGAGAATCTGACGCCGGGGTTGGCTGTAAGAAATGTCAACGCACGGCTGACGCACAGTTTGATTTGGGTGCTTGGTCTTCCCGCGTTATTGTTGCTGCTTCCAGTCGGTGTGATTTCGCTGGTGGTTGCGGGACGTCATCGACGATCGCTCGGACTGCTTTCTGCTGCTATTGTTTCCTTGCACCTTGTGCATATCCCGTACTGGTATGACGGCATCATGCACTG
>JAFMMM010000519.1 GCA_017859815.1 Planctomycetota bacterium
CGCATGGAGAGTGCCCTTTGATGGTGGGCACGGGGAAGTCGCAGCTGCTGCAGGAGCAAGTCTGGAAGTCAGACAAAACCAGTGCTCGGTGAGAATTATCTGGCAAACTGTCTGGCTGGAGACGGTGCCCGACCGGCACCTGACCGATCTCAAGATCACTCCAGACGCTGAGCGTGGCGCCGTCGCCGTGGAGGCATCGCTGTCAGCGCCAGGCAAAGTGCGAATCACGGTCTCAGCAGAGCAGCAGCCGATCGCCACCGTTTCTGCAGCAGCCAGTCAGCAGACGCGGATCACTTCCGAAATCACAATTCCCTCTGCTCGACTGTGGTCCCCCGCTGATCCCTATCTGTACGACCTGAAGATTGAGGTGCTGGCTGCTGACGGCACAGTGATGGATACGGTTCGTTCCTACGCCGGCATTCGCAGTGTGGGTCGTGCTCGGGATGCAGACGGGCACTGGAGATTCACGTTGAATGGTCAGCGATTGTTCCACTGGGGGACACTGGATCAGGGCTGGTGGCCGGACGGGCTGCTGACACCTCCATCGGACGAGGCGATGCGATTCGATATTGAGTGGTTGAAATCCGCGGGCTTCAACATGATTCGCAAACATATCAAGGTTGAACCACGCCGCTATTACTATCATTGCGATCGGCTGGGAATGCTGGTCTGGCAGGACCAGGTCAGCGGCTCAGAAAAAGAGACGTGGCCCGAGTGGACACGTCTTGCACCAGATCCCGTGGAATCAACGTGGCCCGTGGAACAGCATCAGCAATTTCTGGTGGAACTGGATCGCATGATCACCAGTCTCGAAAACCATCCCAGTATTGTCTGTTGGGTTCCTCTCAACGAACGCTGGGGACAGCATCGCACAATTGAGATTGGCGAGTGGACGACCGCTCGCGATCCTTCGCGTCTGGTGAACGTCGCCAGCGGTGGCAACTTTTTTCCCACGGGACACATTGTTGATGCCCACAAGTACCCTCACCCGGAATTCCCGTTCGACCAGGGACTGGGCGGCCGCTTCGAACAATTCATCAAGGTCATGGGGGAATTTGGCGGTCACGGCCTTCCCATCGAAGGTCATTTGTGGGCTCCTGATCGCCGCAACTGGGGTTACGGAGAGCTGCCGCAAAACCCAGCGGAGTATCGGGATCGATATCTGACATCATTGAATCTGCTGAACGATCTGCGTCACCGTGGAATTGCGGCCGGTGTCTACACGCAGACAACGGATGTGGAAGGTGAGATCAACGGACTGATGACCTACGACCGCCGCGTCGTTAAGATTCCCGCAGCAGAGTTGGCAGCGATGCATCAGCGTCTGTTCGAAGACTGACGGTTGACGGGCCACTCGTTCAGTATTTTGCTGGTGCAGAACTCTGCCAAGCGTCATCACGACGAGCCAGCACGCGACTCATTGCCCGCGAACGGTCCCCCAGACCTTTTTCCTTTTCCCTTGTGCCAATCCGGTTCCATCCGTCAGGCGTGCACCTGAACGCAGCTGTTTCCGGATCCGGCCGCCACTTCCCAACGAACCAAACCCGATGCGAACTTTTCTCAGCCTGTCACTGGTTTTCTGTATCAGCTGTGCAATGCGCGTGACTGCAACTGAGCGGCTGAACAGACCAAACATCATTGTCATCATGGTCGACGACATGGGATTTTCGGACATTGGTCCCTGGGGCAGCGAAATCCCCACACCCGGTCTTGATCGCCTGGCCGCCGGCGGAATGCGATTTTCCCAGTTCTACAACACTGGACGCTGCTGCCCGACCCGCGCATCACTGCTGACCGGTCTGTACTCGCATCAGGCGGGGATTGGCTGGATGACATCAGATCAGAATCAGCCCGGGTATCGAGGGCAATTGACGAACAACTGCGTGACGATTGCTGAAGTGCTGCGTACCGCAGGATACTTCACCTTCATGACCGGCAAATGGCATGTGGGCTTTGAGCATGGAGTTACGCCGTGGAATCGTGGTTTCGATCGCAGTTTGAATTTACCGGCGGGAGGACTGCACTTCAGCAATCAAACCGGTCCCAAAGGCGACACCAAGCTCTTTCTGAATGGTGAAGAAGTTGCGCGGGACGATCCTCAGTTCGCCCCACCCTGGTATGGGTCTGATCTCTGGACACGGCAGGGTCTGCGATTCATGGACGAGTCCGACGGCAAGCCGTTTTTCTGGTACCTCGCTCACTGCGCCCCCCACTTTCCGTGCATGGCACCGGAAGAGACGATTGCGAAGTTTCGCGGACGGTACAGGGCGGGATGGGATCAGCTTCGAAAAGATCGCCTGGCTCGACAACAACAACTGGGTCTGATTGATTCGAACTGGAAACTGGAACCGCGCCCGGAGCAAATTCCGGCATGGGACTCCCTAAGCGAAGAAGAGCAGGACCGCTACGATCACATGATGGCAATTTATGCAGCAATGATTGTGGAGGTAGACCGCAACATCACTCGTCTGCTAACGGCTCTTGAGGAACGGCAACAGCTCAACAACACGCTGATCCTGTTTCTCTCGGACAACGGTGGCAATGCAGAAGCGGGGATCAGCGGTCGATACACGGGAGATCACCCGGGCGACCCGCATTCCAACGTCTTCATTGGCCGCTGCTGGGCACATCTGAACAATACACCGTTTCGCGAATACAAGCACTACAACCATGAAGGCGGCACAGCATCACCGTTAATCGCCTGGTGGCCTGCCGGCATCACTCCGGCCCCAGGACCACAGAACTGGCGAACCACCCCGACTCATCTGATTGATATCATGCCAACATGCGTCGAACTGGCCAAAGCGGAGTATCCGACGAGCATTCAGGGGCAGGTCATCACGCCGATGCAGGGACAAAGTTTACTGCCACTGCTGACCGGTCAGGGCGTCTTTGCGGACCGCACGCTGTATTGGGAACACGAAGGGAATGCTGCCATTCGCGTGGGTGATCGCAAACTCGTTCGCAAGGGACTGAACGGC
>JAFMMM010000520.1 GCA_017859815.1 Planctomycetota bacterium
TGCACCTCGTGCAGATATCCTTTGATGATCTTTGCTGAACGTGGCTGCAGGAGAGTTTCCTCCCGCATTTCATGAATTCGCAACAGCGCCGCCAGGGTGTAGACTCGGTGAGTACCCAAACAGACACCATGCTGCATTGCTTCCCGCACCATGCGATCGACCAGCATGTCGAAACCGACTTTGCGGCCGGAGCCGTTGTACCATTCGGAAATGCCATCCTGGCCCAGCCAGAGTGCGAAACTGAGTACCGACCATTCCGGTTCGACACCATCGACGCGAAAATCACGGAGAGCTTCTTCCAGAACGTGTCGCAGTTCCATCTTTCGGCGGGGGGTGATCACTGGATAGTCGAGTGCCAGCCCGGCTTCGGTCAGTGCAGCAAGAGCATGGTCATGGTGCACACTATTCGAACGTGCTCCCCCCCAGCGGACAACGACACCCAGTGGAGAATCATCCAGCATCGGGGAAACGTTGTTTTCCCACGATTCCAGATGACGAGCGGAATCCGTCAGGAAGGCGGCCATTTCCGGTCCGTCGATCTCGTCTTCATCCTTGAAGTCCACGAAGCCGCCCCACGTTCGCAGGGCATGTTCGATCAGGTTGGGGCGCAGATGTTTGCGGCTGAAGCGAGGAATCAGTCGGTCGAGAGCTTCATCCAGATCCGCATCGGAGATCACCTGCTCATCCGCATGCAGTGACGTGATCACAGCCGCGGTGGATGTCGTTGGTTTAACGGTCAGCGGGTAGGGCTGCCGCATGGCCGTGGAAGCGACCGCCAACTTCTGATCGCTGGAGATCATGGACCACGACAGCAGCACAGCCAGCACGACTGTCGCCTGAACCAGCAGAAATCGAATGACTGTAACCGGCTGACGGCGGCCTGATTGAGCAGGGCGGGACATGGTAGAAACTCCTCATGAGCACAGATGACAGAAGCGAGCAGGCGAAAACGGAGCAGGGCGCGTGTCACAGCGGTGCGCGACGTCGCATGATCAATCCCAGGCGGTTTTCCCAGACCGGTTCCCAGTCTGCTGATTTTCGCATCTGATCAATCAGTGGGCCCTGCGTGTTTTTGCAGAGGACCGCCAGATTGACGTTGTAGTTTTCGAGACGGCGTTCCCACCCGGGGTTCCCGGAGTGGATCGCGATGTAGTCGTTCCAGACTTCTTCCGAGATGGCGTGGACGTGCAGATTCACCATCGGACGCAAACCGGCAGGTCCGCGATTCATCAGATAGCCGGCCCATTCGGCGCGAGTGAACACCGGGCCCCACGGGAGTTTTTCCATCGCTCGCAGTTGGGCGACGGTTTCCACGGGGGTCATTGCTGCCAGGCTTTCCGTGTCACTGCGAGGCTGACCGCTGCGAAGACTGCCGGCAAGTGGATTCAGCTGAGCTGCGAGTAGAAAACCTGCAATGCTGAGCACGGTCCAGTGGAATGCCGGTCTGGGCATACGGCGACGGCGATTTCTGCCACCACGATGCCGCATTGCTGCCGCGAAGTGGATGGCGATGTACAGTGCTGCGGGGGCAAGCCACCAACTGAGCATGCGCTGAGCCCATGCTGCCTGATAGGCTGTGGCGGCCAGCAACAGAAATTCCATCGCACGAATGCGTCGAGGCGTGATGGCGGTGGCGACAAAGACCAGGCCAAGCACAACTGCTGCGGATTGTCCTAACGGACCGCGAATACTGAGCGGGTCCCATTCGAACATGGATTGCAGATTCGGAGAAGATGAGAACGTCAGCACTTCGCTCCATGCCGCCAGCCCCCAGGGGTTCAGCAGGGTTGCTGCGGCACAAAGCTGTGTCAGCAGGATCATGCGAATCAGAGTTCGATCGCAAAGTGCTCGAAACGGTGAACGGGTACGAATGGTTGAATCCAGCCAGCGACCTGCCGGTGCGGTTGCCATCGCCACCAGACCCATGGCGAAGGAACCATGCAGATTGCTCCATAACGCAAAGACAGCAGGGAGCATCAGCCCCCAAAAACGGGTGACCGGACTTCTCCCAAAGGCCCACCAAAGTACGAGGGTGTACAGGGGAAACGCGGCCATTTGCGGTCGGATGATCTGCAGTTCGTTGCGGTTGGCCAGAAAGAAGACCGCTGCTGCGATCAGGGCGGCAGCAACAGATCGGGAATTGCGACTGGCTCGCAGGCTGAGCAGCAGAACGGCCAGTCCGCCGCACAATCCAGTGATGAACTGCAGGGCACTGAGCCCGAAGCGATCATTAAGTACGTGCAGACTGATTTGGCTGAGCCAGGCGATGTTCACCATCGGCATCCCCTGAGACAGGGGCAGCAGCGGTTCGGTTCGAAACAGGTTCCGAGTTTCCAGCATCAGACGGCCGTAATTCAGGTGGTCCCAAAGATCGGTGGGCCACAGCCGCGTAAATGCGAGGAGGATGAAGATGCCCGAAGAAACAAAGACGGCAGCAGCGGTGGAAGAATAGGTGAGCAGCGGATTCGGTCTGCGGCGTCCCGAGACAGGATCCGGTGAGACATCCGCAGAGATTTCCGCTTTGTTCCGAATTGAAGACATGGAGTTGGTTTCAATGGTGGATGACATATTGAAGACCGTGTTGAGGCTGACAGCGTGTGCTGAACACTGCCTGGAAAGAAAATAATGCCTCGAACTCTAGTATGCACCCCATCGGAATCGGGGAGGAATTGCTGCCACGGCTTATTGTCGGGGTACGGACCTTCCGGAATCTCCTGCTGTAACGGTGGTGACAGAAACACTGACTTGCTGCCATTCGACAACAGGCCCGCTGAGTACCGTCCGCCGGAACGGCGGTTCGTGCCTTCGGCGATTGGTGGAGTGCCGGCCTGCTCGTTGGCAGCCCTGCTCGGCGGCTCGCCTTCACCTTTCCGTTGCCACCCACGATTTGCGGTGCCATCCACCGTGGCGTGTCCACATGATGCCTGGCACCGAAATCGGCCCTGAGTTGCTGCCATTCGACAACGGGCCCGCTGAG
>JAFMMM010000521.1 GCA_017859815.1 Planctomycetota bacterium
CCCGGAGTGATAGGCCATTGTCAGGTCCGGATCCTTGAGTTCATGGCCTGTCAAAATACATGCAACTCGGTCGTCCCTGCCAATCACTCCTTCACTTCGCAGCTGCAACAAACCGGCCAGGCTGGCTCCGCTTGCCGGTTCACAGCCAAATCCGGCCGAAGCAATTTGAGCGCGACAGTCGATGATCTGCTGGTCTGAAACCGACCGGACGACGCCGTTGCAGGTATCCAGTGCCCGCAGGGCCTTGATGAGGTTGACCGGTCTGTTGATCTCGATGGCACTTGCGACGGTGGAGGCGCGATGGTCGGTGCGATCCATCTGCTCAAAACGACTGGAGATTGTTGCGGGGTCAGGGCGACCACTCTCCCAACGCAGCGAATCAGTGTTCCAGAACTGATTCAGTGTTTCCGCTCCAGCTGCATTAATTACTGCAAGGCGAGGGATGCGATCAATCAGTCCAAGTTGTTTCAATTCCGCAAATGCCTTTCCAAATGCGCTGCTGTTGCCAAGGTTCCCACCTGGGACAAGAATCCAGTCCGGTACCTGCCACCCGAGCCCTTCGAGCACACGGAGCATGATCGTTTTCTGTCCTTCCAGCCGGAACGGATTGACGCTGTTGCACAGGTAGATTGGGTGTTTTTGGCAGAGCTCTCTGACCCGTTTGAGTGCGTCGTCAAAGTCCCCCCGAACCTGAATCGTGCGGGCACCGTAGTCGAGCGCCTGAGACAGTTTTCCAAAGGCAATCCTGCCACTGCCGATGAAGACAATGCATCGAAACAGACCAGATACGGCTGCGTAGACGGCGAGCGATGCGCTGGTGTTTCCCGTGGATGCGCAGGCTGTCATGGATGCTCCGGTCATGTGAGCGTGCGTGGCCGCTGCTGTCATGCCGTTGTCTTTAAAACTGCCGGAGGGATTCATTCCCTCATACTGCAAATACAGTGTGCCGGGCTTCATGTCACACAACTGTGCCAGTCGATCATTCCTTTGCAGCAGCGTCTGCCCCTCACCAATCGTGACAATTTGTTTCTCGGGGGCGAACTGCAGCAACTCTCGAAATCGCCAGACACCGCTGAGGTTTAAGGGCTGCAAACGCTCGGACCAGCGGGCTTCAAACTCGCTGAGCGTTGAGGGGACCGGAATACGGTCCCAGTCATAGCTGATGTCAAGCAGTCCGTGACAGTGTTTGCAGGCTGTCAACACCTCGCTGACATCAAATGTTGCTCTGCAATCCGGGTTGATACACTGCTGAAATGCGCTGTCCATGTTGTGCGTGATGTCCAAATCGAGTCTGCGAATCTGTCCTTGAATCAGCGAGAGACACAGTAAGTAAATGCAGAACTGATTTCTTGAGAAAACGTCGCGATTCTCGAATCGGCATCCGGCAGCGGTGCGGCGTCGCCTGGTTTCCCGAGTCGTGTGCCGGACCAACAGTTGCCTCTGATTTGGGGATCGACGTCTTCCGACGGTCAGCACTGGGCCCGTTATTCCGCTTCCTCAATTTCCGCATAGCGTAGGACAGGAAGCAGTTCAACGCCAGATTTGTTCTGCTCTGCAGCCTGTGCCGCCCAACCCGCGAGACGGGCAATCCCAATTGTAAGGCCCTGGCGGTCGGGCGGAATTCCCAGCAGAGTCATTAACAGTGCTGAAACCCAGTCGAGTGTGGGCAGGCGGTGTTGTCGGGATTCCAATCTTTCAAGGCGTGCCGCGGCAGCGGCAACTCGGATTCGATCGGGGCTGCCCAGGAGCGTTCGGCAGATGTCAGCGATCAGACGAACTCGATTGTCGGGGACAGTCGAAGTGAAGCCGAAGGGGACTGGACGTCCCTTGCGGGCCTGCCACCATAAGTCTACTTCGTGGGGCGATTCAAGCTGCAGAAATAACTCTGCACACCACTGAAACGGATCGTTCATCAGCTGGGAGCAGAACACGGTGGATGCCGAGTGCATTGCGGCGACTGGTGAGCTTGCTGCGACTCTCGCCACAAAGCACGCAGTTCTCATCTGAGGCAGACACTGTGCGATAAAGAGTGCATTCACAGCATGCTCTTCAGCCTGTGAAAACGACTGTTCGCCACCTCGCAGAACCGACAGGAGTTTGCATGTCCATGTTGCCGCTGAAGGGCCGGTATTTGGGGAACGCGAGCGGCCGCCTTCAAGTGCCTGGTGCAGCATGTCGGGAAGCAGCGCGAGAAGTCTCTGCACTGACCGCATTCGTTCTTCCGAAGCCGTGCCAGCCGGATCGGAATCAAAAAGTCGAATCAGGTTGATGCAGAGTGGCAGCAGATCGACGGGGCGTGCACCGGCGGGGACCAGTCCAAATAATTCTTCAGGGGGCAGGTCCGCAGCAGGAGGTTCCTGCAACACGCTGCTCCAGTCGGCGATCTGATCGTCTGTGAAACTGTCTTGAGACAGTAGTAATGCCGCAACATCTTCGAACCGGTGTGACTGAAGGAGCTGGCTGACGGGCCTGCCGCAATAATGCACTCCGTTTGCGTGGAAGCCCAGCAGCGATGTGGTGCCGCAGATCGTTTGGCCGAGTCCGGCTGTTTCCGGCTTCGAATTCGTGGTGACGTCTGCAACAAGTCGCTGCAGTCCATGCACCAGAGAATTGGCGGGAATTTTGGATTGGGCCATGCCGTGGAGACTCCGTTCGAGTGTAAGCACTGACCGCCGCTGGTGTTGCCCGCTGCTTGATGGATTCCAGTTCCCGACAGCGGAGAGGCGGTCATGCCCGGCCGTCGGTTTTACCAAAGCGTGCGATGTTTGACCACTTACAGGCAGCGAGGGGGCAGGCAGCGAGGGGGCAGGCAGCGAGGGGGCAGGCAGCGAGGGGGCGACAGTGATTCAGGCTGGGCTGAGTGGCCAGGCAGGGGATCGAGTGATTACACTGATGAGCAGCATAAAGTACGGTCATTTCAGCGGTGCGTACCGCTCCCGTGCCATTGCCCGCCACGCCACATTCCATTGC
>JAFMMM010000522.1 GCA_017859815.1 Planctomycetota bacterium
GGCGCCATCGCTGGTGACCACGCTGCCACCGTGGAGAAAATTGTCACCGGAGACCTGGATGATCTTCCTGACAACCCAGGCGAGATGACTCCAGAACAGAGAGCACTAATGCAACAGAATCAGCCTCTCCCGCCAAAGGCATCAGACGGAACGTTGAAACTGACGGTTCAGGAGGGAGACAATACGCTCAATATTGAACTTTGATTTTGGTGATTGCTGGATTACTCTGAACGGTGCTTCATCCCGAAGCACCGTTTTTTTTGCGCACAGACTGTCATGGGGAACAGCACACAGAGTTGGTATACTGCCCCGTCAGTGATGGATTCCCAGGATCCCCGCATATTGAGTCATTCAGATGAGCATGCCTGCCTCACTGTATTTTGGAGTGTTTCTGCTCTCTTCGCTGTCGCTTGCGGCAGACAGCCGGGCGGACGAGGACCCACTTCAGATACCTCCGCCGATTCATCACCTTTTGCAGTCGAACTGTTTGGATTGCCATTCCGGGGATGACAGTGAAGCCGGTCTTCGTCTTGACCAACTGCAAGAACAGGAACTTCAGTCTCAACTGGAAACCCTCGCGGCGATTGAAACACAGCTGTTCTTCTCAATGATGCCTCCAGCTGATGCGTCCTCCATGCCGACAGCTGATCGTGCAACTTTGTTGACCTGGTGCAGCGGAGAATTAAGCAACCACGATGCCTCAGAACTGCAACGAAAACGCCGGCAGCCCGGCTATGGCAACTACGTCAATCACGAAGCGCTGTTCGATGTGGTTCGCAGTTCGCAGCCGGCATCGACACCTGGTCGACGCTGGCTGGTCAGTCCGCAGATCTTTCATGCCCGGGTGATGGATATTTTCCATCTGTCAGGATCCGATCGGGATTCCGCGAAGGGAAGGCCATTTGCGGGAGTTTCAAATCCTTTCCTGCTTCCGGAACATTCCGGTGTCCGGTATTTCGACGATGGTATTCTTAACGGAGGACACCTGCTGGTCATGTTGGGGAATGCCCGCTGGATTGCTTCACGACAGATCACCATCGCCGCGAATCTGGGCAAGGACCGCCGAGCCATCAGCTTTCCCGATCCACGCGATCGCTGGCTGCCGAGAGCCTTCCCCGAACGGTGGAAGATCTTTCAGGAAGTGCTGAATACGGACGCTCCCGATCAGCACCAACTCACAGCAGCAATCCGTGAGCAGTTTCAGTCTGTTCTGCGTCGCGACCCGGTCTCTGAGGAGATGCAGCGCTACCTGGAATTGATGCAATCCGCGATCGAGGCCGGCGGCACTCTTGAAGGAATGCGGCAAATGCTCTCTGCGGTGGTGCTGGAATCCGAATTTCTGTATCGAGAAGAATTTGGAGTCGGGCCAGCTGATGAGCACGGTCGCAAGGTACTTGCTCCCCATGAAGCTGCTGCAGCGATCGCGTGGTCGCTGGGCGACCGAGGCCCCGACAGCAAGTTGCTGGAGGCTGCTGATCAGGGATTGTTGCTGACTCAACAGGATTATGAACGAGAGGTCCGCAGGCTCCTGGCCGATCAGCATTATTTCCGGGGCCAGATTGATCCTGCACTCAATGGAAAGCACTACCGCTCCAACGAAACATCACACCCGCGAATTGTCCGGTTTTTCAGAGAGTTCTTCGGGTACCCCGCCGCACTGAAAGTCTTCAAGGACACACAACGAAGCGAAGGCAAATATCAGAATCCCGGACGTGGGACCAATGGAACGCCAGGATGGCTGGTTGTGGAAGCAGACCGTTTCGTCACACGTCACGTGGAACAGGATCAGCGCGTCTTCGAAAACCTGCTGACTTCGAATGAGTTTTTTGTCTACCACGACAAGGACAATGCCGCGGGCCGGAAGATTGTCGAGGACTGGCGCCAGGTCTGGATCAAACTTCGTGACAGCGACTGGAAGAACAATCCCCAGCAGGTGCTTGACCAGAACCTCGAATTCCTCAGCCAGATCAGCTCGATCCGTATCAAAGACAATTCGCGGCCGGGTGAGCTGGTCAATTTCATGCACTATTTTGAAGAGTCATTTGGTCAGGGCCGGACTCCTTTTACGACCGTCCCCTGGGCGCACGGCTACACCTTTCACCATGCTCCGTTCTACAGTCTTCCGCCAACACCATCGATCTATCGGTACGGCAGCTGGAAGTCCTCGAAATACAACGACAACCTGGAGCCGCGCGTGTTCTGGGATTATCCACCAGAGCAGCCATTTCCAGTCCCCAATCGAAAAGGAATTCTCACGCATCCTGCCTGGCTGATCGCACACTCCGGAAACTTCCAGACCGACCCTGTCCGGAGGGGGTTGTGGATCCGAAAGAAGCTGCTGGCCGGCATTGTCCCCGACATCCCGATTACTGTTGACGCCCAAATACCGGACGACCATGATCGAACACTGCGCGACCGGCTGGTTGATGTGACGTCGGCTCAGTCATGCAACCGTTGTCACACGCGCATGAATCCTCTTGGTGTGGCATTTGAGATGTATGACGACTTTGGTCGCTTTCGAACCCACGAGCCTCTCGAACACGAAGAACACCGCTTGCGGTCCGGGAACGGAAAGTCAACCTTCGACGAGTATCAGACTCTGCCGGTTGTCACAACCGGGGTGCTCACAGGAAGTGGCCATCCCGCACTGGACGGACCGGTCGACAATGCTCTGGAACTGATTGACCGCATCGCCCGAGCTGACAGGACTCGACAGTCGATCATTCGACATGCCTTTCGCTTTTACCTTGGCAGAAACGAAGATCTCTCCGATGCGTCAACCCTGATCGCAGCAGATCAGGCCTACATTCAAAGCGGTGGCAGCTTTCAGGAAGTGATTGTCGCGCTGCTGACATCGGATTCGTTTCGCCTCAGGCGAAGCGTCGCCCCCACAGGCCTCGCGGCTCAATAGGGTCCTGTTGTGCCAAACATCTTCAACCGTGACGGCCGGGGGCGGACGCGCACGGTATG
>JAFMMM010000523.1 GCA_017859815.1 Planctomycetota bacterium
ACCGCGATTTTTTCTCGTACACCTCCACCGGTGCCACCCACTTCCACAGGTGCCACCCACCCTTGAATATGAAGACGGTGCCTGGCACCTAATTTGTGGCACCTAATTTGACCAGCGGGCCAAATGTAGGGATTCTGAGTGTCGAGTGGATCCCCCGACACTGGGTGCAGGCGGGACGCCCGCCGAGTGCTGCGCAACAGGTTTGGCGAACCAGCCAGACACAGCCACGTTTCCCGTGGGGGATCATTTTGGACATCTGCGTTAGGAATTCCCCAATTGCAGGTATCCGAAGCGCTCCGTTTCTGCAGAGACCGACTCATTTGCAGCCCTCCACGAGCCTCAAGCTGACCCCGCAACCGAATCGCTTTATCTGGACTTTGACCGAGCGCACCACAGCGGTATATTGGCTCGCATGCATCCAAACTCTCTTTATCTTCAATCGCTAAATCTCAGACGCGTGCTTTCTTTCAGCGTCCCACGGGTTGGTTTGTTTCTTACGTTGCTGGTTGCATGTTGCCTGAACCCTGCACTCGCCCAGCAGACACAGGCAACGGCTGCCGCCGCTCCTCTCGACAGCACGGTGCCAGTGATTCGGGCGGGGCAAGAGCTCAGAAACTATCTGCAGCAGTACTGTTATGACTGTCACAACACGGAAACGCAGGAGGGTGGCGTTCGCTTCGATACGCTGGACGATACCCCTGGAGATGCCGCGACCGTCGATCTTTGGAATCGCATTCTGACGCAGGTACAGATTCGCGAGATGCCGCCGCCGGATAGTCAACAGCCAACCTCTTCACAGCGTGTTGCATTTCTGCAGCAGCTAGGTGAGACACTTTCTTCTGCAGGGCATGGCCCGGAGCAGGACGAAAAACTACTGCTGCCTCAGTTTGGCAACTACGTGGATCACGAAAAGCTGTTCGACGGCAGCGTCACGGAATTGCCTTACACTCCCGCGAGATTGTGGCGTCAACGTCCAATGATTTACGATGCGATCTGGGGAAGTGCTTATGGCCGAGCACCATGGTACAGCGTGAAAATTGGCGGCACAGGAAATCACCTGATCGAACGGGGGCCTCACAAAGGCAAGCTGATGGCCACTCGCTATTTCGCTGACCAGAAATACGCCAACCCTTTTTTCGAATTTGTCCATCGGGCATCCGGTTTCACGGATTACGCTTCGATCGTGGCTGACCAGTCCTCGCTGGAAGCCTTGCTGGTCAATGCCGAAACGATGGCTCAGATCCTGACCGTCGGTCAGAAGGTCCGCATTGTGACTCAGGTCAAGAACAAAGGCAGTCGCACCGGAAATAATGAAGCCATGTTTGTCGGCGGCGTCACGACCACGACCAATGAGTATCGCGGACGCGTGCCGCTGATCTTTCAGCAGATTGTGAACAGTGAACAACCGGTAACTCGTGAGCAGTTTGAACCGGCGCTGGATGTCGCCTTCAGTCTGTTTCTTCGCCGGCCGCCGGAGGAGGATGAATACCAGCATTACTGGGAAAATGTCTTTAGCCGTAATGCGGAACTGGGAAATGCGATGGCTCTGCAGGCTGTTTTGATTTACGTGACTCTAACTCCCGAGTTTGTCTATCGTCTGGAACTGGGAATGGGCGAGACAGACGAGCATGGTCGCCGTTTTCTGTCCCCTCAGGAATTAACTCACGCGATTCATTACGCCCTCCAGAACGGCCCAGCCTTTGGCGTCGATGAAATCGAGACCGTTGACGTTTACACCAAGAACAGTGAAGCACCGATCAGGCAGACGATGATCACGCCGCGGCCAGCGTGGGCAGCGAGTCACCGCGATATTGTGACGCAGATGCGAGAGGGTCGTCTGCAGACGCGTGACGATGTGGAACGCGTGGTTCGGGAAATGCTGTGGACCCGGCAGAATGGGTGGGCAACAAATCACAATCGCACGTACCTCAGTACTCCAAATCCTCGAATTCTCCAGTTCTTTCGTGAGTACTTCGGCTACTACAAGGCGCACGAGGTTTTCAAAGACACCGAACAATTCGCCAGAGAAGACGGCTTTCAGCAATTCGATCAGGGAACGGCGATGAAGCTGGAATATGACACGGACAGCCTGATCCGCCATATTCTGCTCGAAGACCGAAACGTCCTGTACGAATTACTGACAACCAACAAGGTGGTTGCGACCTACTGGGACGGATCCAACGATGCCAGGCAAATTCAGCGTGCGGGAGGCGAAGAAAAGTATCGAAGCACGCATCACGTGCAGAATTACAACATGGACCCTTTCGAAGTCAGCTACGACAAGCAGAACAGCGACGACGCATCGGTCCGTCAGAATGGACAGGTCTTCCACGCTCCCCAGGAACAGCGGGTCGGCGTGCTGACACAACCCAGCTGGCTGATCGCTCACAGCGGCAACTTCGACAACGATCCCGTGCGACGTGGTAAATGGATTCGTGAAAAATTGTTGGCAGGCGTCGTCCTGGACGTGCCAATCACTGTCGACGCGAGAATTCCGGAAGACGAACACCGCACATTGCGAGACCGGTTCAGCGTTGTACAGCAGCAGGAATGCTGGCGTTGTCACCGCAAGATGAATCCCCTGGGAATGCCTTTTGAGGCCTTTAATCATGTGGGTCGCTGGCGAGCAGAAGAACTCGGCCAGCCTGTGGATACCAGTGGAGCGATCACTTATACCGGGGACGCCATGCTGGACGGCGAGGTGACCGGAGTACGGGAAATGATGGAAAAACTGGCTCAGTCGGATCTGGTCCGGCAGAGTTTTGTGCGGCATGTGTTCCGTTACTGGATGGGCCGCAATGAGATGCTCAGCGATTCGAAAACGCTGATTGCCATGGATCAGGCCTACGTGAACAGTGGTGGCAGTTTTCGAGAGCTTCTGGTCAGCCTGCTGACCTCAGATTCATTTCTGTATCGAAAGTGAGTGTGACGAAGATGCCGGGACGCCGTCAACTTTTGCGTGG
>JAFMMM010000524.1 GCA_017859815.1 Planctomycetota bacterium
CCTGGTTCTGGTGATGACCTTGCCGGAAGATGATGGAAGCAGTTGTTCAGGGCAGCATTCATTGGGCATTCCGGGAATTCCCTGAGGGTTGTTCCCGCGACCGTCAGATCTGGTCGCAGGATAATGCCATCATTGGAGATTCAAACGTCGACCCCGAGAGACAGCCTGTGCCTGCTTGTTTGATCCGCTCGTCAGGTGAACGATTGGGTTTGTGAAACGCGACGCTGGTGTTTGCTGCATTGCTGACATGCAGTGCATGCGGCTGCTCTGATTCGTCCAGCGAGCGTTGGGAGTGAATCGACTTTGCCAGAAACTGCGTCGGATGCAACGGAGACCCCGGCGGTTCACGATGATGAGACCATTGTTGGATTCTGGAGGGGCATTGATGCGTTGGCTGACGGCGATCCCTCTGCGAATGACATCGGTGCGATCTACGAATTTCGTTGTGACAATCCACTGTGGATTGTGAGTTCTGAATACGAAGGTTTGCAGGAGTACCGAATGGACTCGCAAACGCAGCCTCCAACGCTGGTGAGGTGGTTTTTGGATCCGCAGAAATCCGGTTCAGGGATCTATCAATTTTTTCGGAACTCACTGCGGATCCGTTCTGCCAGAGACCGGCAGGATTTGCAATTCCGTCCGATTACTCCGGGACGCTGGTGGGAGCACCGCTTTGTTCGTATTACTGTTACTGAAGCAGAGGGCGCGATCGAGGCGATTCAGCAGCAACGACTGGCAAGTGATCCGTAGCGAGTAATCGTGAAGATCGCCTGTCGTGGATTCTTCCCCAGTGTCTTCAGAAGTGATTTTGAGGGGGATGACGTTCGTCAGGTACAGCATCTGCGGTAATCGGTTCCGGATTTGTGCAAGTTTTTGCGGCAGAACATGCGGATCTTTGCGGACGACTGGAGTTCAGTCGCGGAAACAGAACAGCAGCGGTGTCAATTACGGAAGACTGTGTAACGCGTTCCCGAGTGTGCTTCTGTTGATGCAGCATTGATGAATGGGGAAGGCGAGGATTCGGTTTCCGGACATCCTTTGTGACTGCTGGTTTTGCTGATTCTTCGCTGATGGTCATCAGGATCACGAACTCGGTTTGGGGGGCGTGCTGGTCGAAGATTGGATGGGATGATGTTTGCAGAGCAATTTGGTATCAGGGATCTGGAGAGACTCGGACCAATTGTTGACCAACTGCTGCAGTCCGGGAAGCTGACTGCTGACGAGACATGGGCGGTTGATCAATCCTGCCGAGCCGCCGCCGATCTCGCTCAGATTCGCCACTCGGAAACTGCCAGAGCCTTCTATGCACGGCCCGATATCGAGGAGCGGTCAGCCAAATCCATTGCTGACTGGCTGGTCGATAACGCTGATGCTGCACCCGGGACCGTGACTGCAGTTTGCGGACGGATGTATGTCGCTTCGTACGACCGTGAGGGGCGGCTGGGTTTGTATCCTGTGCTGGAGTTGTAGCGAGCGTTTGATTCGCGCTGAGCCGCGGTTCGCAGGGCTCAAAGCAGAGCCACGAGCGAAATCTGCGAATGATGCCGTCAGGATCGGGTATCAGCGGTTTCCGTTAGAAGTGTACGGTCAGACGTGTGTGAGGGTGCAGAAAGGGACTATTGATGCGACAGGTCATTGAATCGCTGGTTTTCAGTTTACTCGCATTCACAGTGGCTGTACTGGTCCCGTTTGCCTGGATCATGCGTGACGGGATGGGCCCTGATTCCGTCACATCCACCGGACTCCCTGCTGTTGAGCGGTGTTTTCAGACGTTTTATTCCGGGCCTGTTCTGATTGGTTTACTGGCACTTGCTGTCGTCGTTCGCTGGTCGGGCAGGCGGAGCAGAACGGTTGCTGCCGAGATTCCTCGGGATCAGCGTTGATGAAGCCGAACGAACACCCGTTGGCAGAAATTTGAGTGAGGCTGCAAGCCTATCGATGGTGCGTTCCCGATCCACTGACAGATTCCGTGAAGCCCGTGACCGATGGTCTCCACGTGGCTGGTTGCCAAATCTGACAGCAGATCGTCCGCGGACAGGCTGCGGGGAGATTGTCTCCAATGGTCGCCTTTGGGACTGCTGAGTGGACCGCGTCCCAGCGCTGCTGAATCGCTATCGTCTCTGCGCCCTGGGAAGTTCGATGGCTGGTCGTATCGATCTTTGTATTTGCCGAGGAATCACACCGCGCGATCTGTTTCGCCAGACCGTTCGATGCGAGGGCATACGCTGACAGCGTTGACGACGAGTCCACGTCAACAGTTTCCACGTTGTCATTTGCGATGCTGAACATGCATGCTGAGTGGGTCTAAGTCGACGGTGGGATTGTTGATGGTGAGATGATTGAAGACATCATTGAGCCGTAATGGTCCCTGGCCTGTACGGAGTGGAATGAACGGGATGTGAGTGGTCCTGGGGACTGCCGCTCCTCGGAACAACGGCATTGAAGTTGCGTGGCGGCTGTGAAATTTGCGGCAGCATGCCGACCGAGCGGGCCCGAAACCGCACTACGGTTTGCAGAAGTGTTCGTGGCCCATGCACGACGACGTTGGCGAACGTAAGCCGTCGCGTTTGGGTTGGGAATTTTCGGAATCCGAACCTGCTGGAGCGGTGTGAGTGGGAAGCGGCGTCTGAATTGCCAGCATGCTGCGTCGTCGCAGTTCACGTTGAGCTGTTGGACAGGATGGGCATCGTCCATTGTTCACAGCAGGCACAACTCCACAGCAGGCACAACTCCACGGCGGGCAGGGCGGGGCGATTATTCCTTCTGTACGACGCTTGTGATGGTGCCATCATGGAATTGTGTGTGGATTACGTCGCCGCTGCTGAGCTGTCCGGAGCCGGTGAGCGGGAGTCCGTTCCGATCCCGGGTCAGCGAATAGCCTCGAGCCAGGACATTCAGCGGACTCAGTGCCTGGAGTGAAGCGGCTGTTGCCTGCATTCGAAAGCGGTACGTCTCCAGTTGG
>JAFMMM010000139.1 GCA_017859815.1 Planctomycetota bacterium
GATTCGATACGCAGGTCCAGTGATGCAGTGCTCTCGCCGGGAATCAGACGTCGTCGTCGAACCTGTCCGATCTCATGGCCGATGGCTTTCGAATACAATTCATGGTCCGGGGGAATCACGGAGAGTTCCTGTTCCGGAAACAACTGCTGGATCAGATCCCGAAAACTGCGATCGAACGGGCGGGAACCACAGCAGGCATCAGCAAAAAGTACTCCGCCACGATTCAGGTACTCACGCAAAGATTCCTGCTGCTGCACCGGAAGCTGAAAGCGGTAACGGCCATGCATGCAGACAAGGGGAAAGCGAGTGAGCTCTTCGAGAGAGGCGGGGATCGCTTCCACCTGAGTCGACGCAGTGAGCCCTACGGTTGAGTTGAGCGCCTGAAGCAGATTCCGGACGGCTCGCGGAGCGGTATCCCAGCCTCCACTGTGCCGAATCTGAGCGAGCTGCAGCAGGCCACGTTCAATTCTTTCTTCAGATCGCGCCGCCATGTCAGGACGTTCATCGAGTTTTTCCGGAGGCTCGCGACCGGTCGCATAGGCAACGATATTCACGCCAATTCGGTTTGCGCGGAGAATTCGCTGTGACAGGTCCGGGTTGCGTCCGGGAGGATCGTGCCGCATCCACTTCTGCCAGAAGCAGCCGAGGTCTTCCGGGCAATAGATGATGGAGGTGCGGCAGCCAAAATCCACTCCCCACAAGTCGACCCCGTCCGGATTCAACAGGTACTCCGAACGGTACACCGGATGGTCTGCATTCAGCTTCTGCAGAGAAGCGGTCCCTTCCGGAAACATACGCTCCACAATTTCTCGCATTCCCGGGTCAAAGCCTCGCCCGTCGCAACACGCGGTAGCAAAAATAAATCCGCCGGCGTCCACATAGCCTCGCAGCCAGCTGATCTGTTCCGCGGTCAATTGAGGGGCTTCCCGACCGGAAAGAAACAGGATCGGTGCCTGATTCAGTTCTTCGACAGCGGATTCCTGACGCAGGCGGCTGAGCGTTACGGTCTGTGTCGTCAGGCGAGCCGGCCAGCGAGGCAGTGTGTCGATCAGCTCCACAAGATTGATCACGTCCCAGGGGTGGCGGTTCCATTCTCCGGTATCCCGCATTTCGCCGTTGGGAGATGTGTAGTCCAGCTTGTTGATCACAACTCTGGAGAGCCCGCGAGAAAGAAACATCAGGGCCATGGATGTGTTCAGGATCGGATCTCGATCGGCGGCCCCAGGGGATACCCAGTTGCCGCCGGGCAATTGCAATCGGACCAGCTGACGGGCTCCCAGTCGATACCAGTCGTATGCCCCGAAGAATCGCACATGACTCAGGCGACCGGCGCGCTCGAGGCCGTACAGGTAGTAGAAGTACCAGTCATTGTGGCCGGGATTTGTGTTGACCGAAAAATTCTCTGCCATCCATTGGCGGCCGGCTGCCAGCGCTGGCTCCGGCACCTGGACAGCGCAGCAGTCCGGACGCCCCTCGGCATCCACGTCGCCGTCGTTTTGCAGCATGCGTGAGGTGATTCCGACTGTGGAGAGGCCGGCGACCGTCATACTTCCGCGGGGATTTCTGTCATTCTGGTTGTAGTGCCAGCCGCCGTTGGGCAACTGATCTCGCAGCCAGCGCTGATGGACCAGCTGCCAGGTCTCCTGCGAAACAGTGGCTCCGGCCTGCACGGCGTCACGCAGTGCCAATACGGCGTACTGGCCATTGCTGGCATCGCCGCCAGCGCCGCCCGGGCCGCCGTTTCTACGGATTTGGTAAGCCCAGAGACCTGCTCCCGCCCCGCGACGCTCCTGGCTCTGTTCAATCAGGCCGGCGAGCAGTTGAATTCGCGGCAGATCCTGGTCCAGCTGGTCGGCAGCGCAGAGTGCCATGACCGCAAGCGATGTTTCATAGATCCCGGCACTTCCGGAAACGCCATCGATGGTCAGACCACGCAGGTAATTCAGCCCCCGCTGCACTTCCGGCGAATCCACTGGAATGTCGCAGTTGATTTGAGCAATCACCGCGAGGGCAGTGACCCCAACTGTGAAGTCTCCGAGACGCCCATTTCCCTGCCATGAACCATCACTGCGCTGAGTCCCCCGAAGGTAAGCACAACCGCTGGCAAGGGCTTTCCGGACGGCCCCGCGGAGGGCGACATCGTCCTGCGTTCCATTGGGGTTCTGCGCGTGCAGTGCCGCAGGAAACAACAGCACTGCCAACACCAGAAAGGACGGGATCCGGATCCTTCGAAGCCTTGTCATTGAAGACGGATTCCTTTCAGAAAGACTGTGCTTCGCGCAGTTGGCTGACAATACGGGCGACAATCGGAATCACTCGCTCAATCTCTTCGGCTGTATTCTGATAATTCAACGAGAACCGGACGGAAGATCGGCAGAGATCCGGAGCGATTCCCATGGCCAGCAGGGCCGGTGCAGGTTCAGCAGAACCGCTGGCACACGCGCTGCCGAGAGAGCAGGAAACGCCTTCCATGTGCAGATTCACAAGCAGTGCGTCGCCCGGAACGCCCGGGAATCCAATGGACAATGTATTGGGAAGACGCTGGGCCTGCTGCCCGTGAATGACCACAGGCGCGGATGCTGCCTGCAGGCCTTCCTGCAAACGATCTCTCAATGCCTTCAGATGAGCCGTTCGATGTTCCATTTCGCTGATGGCCAGACGCATCGCTTCTGCCATTCCGGCAATCAGCGGAACTGGTTCCGTGCCCGCTCGCCGACCGCGTTCCTGATGACCGCCGCGCAGCATCGACGGGATCTGGATATCTTCCCGCAGCAACAGTCCGCCAATCCCTCGCGGGCCATGAAACTTGTGCGCTCCAAATGCCAGAGCGGCAGCGCCGGTTTTGCGAAAGCTGACCGGTATGCGTCCAACGGCGGGGACTGCGTCGAGCAGCAGAGGCACCTGCTGTTCCTGACAATGTGAGGCCAGTTGCCGGATATCCTGGATCACTCCGGTCTCGTTGTGGGCCAGCAACAGGCAGGCAAGGATCGTATCGGAGCCAATCGCCTGAGGAAGAGTCTCCGTTCGCAGGCGACCCTGACCGTCCACATCAAGAGTGGTGAGCTGGCATCCGGCAGACTGCATTGCCAGACAGGATTCCCGGACAGCCGGGTGTTCGCCGGCGGTCAGGGCAATGTTCCCCTGCCTTCCGGAGCACAGACCACGCACGGCGAGGTTGATCGATTCCGTTCCGCCGCTGGTGAAGATCAACTCACCAGGATCTGCGTCGAGCAAACCTGCAATCAGTTCGCGGGAGTCTTCGAGCACCCGGCGGGCCGCACGACCTTCCGAATGCGGGCTGCCCGGATTGGCACCGGCATTTAACGACGCTTCACAGACAGCCTGAAGGACACGCGGGTCTGCAGGAGTCGTAGCGTTGCTGTCCAGATAAACCGGCGGCATTTCAGTGACCCGTCACCTGTGGTTCAGCAGACTTCTGGCGGCAGGGACGTCGTCAGTCACCTGATTCATGGACACGGACCTGCAGAGCGCCAAGCATTTGGGTGATCTGCTCTTCCTTGCGATCAATGCCAAGCACGTTTTCGAGAACGATTGCACGGCTTTCGTTGCGAGCATGGATGATCAGTCGACCTGATCTGAGCAGCATATATTCAAACAGGTCAGTGATTTCCTTGTCGATCCGAAGATTGGGAGCGCTGAAGCGTTCCATGTTGCTGAGCACGCCGTGGTGGTGCAGCAGTTCGTTTCCGCGAACTTCCCAGAAATCCATGCGGCGGCTGATCAGTACAGCAACGAACAGCAGCACAAGGATGCCACTGAAGATGAGGTAAAATGATGCTGTTGCAGCAGGTTTGATGGAGAGCAGACCGTGCAACACGGCAGGAGCCAGTTCCTTGTTCTGCGTAAACAGAAACCACACGGCAATCGAGAGGGTGGAGATGGCGAAAAACCATGTCAGGGAAGTGGTTCTGGGAAACTCAAATGAGATGACAACCATGTTGAGTCCCAGCACGGCGAGGAAGACACGACCGCACCAGTGTGCGACAGTGTTTTCCGCGGCTGCGACCTCAGCTTCTGCATCGCCTGCTGCAGGTTCGGTGGTCTCAGCAGTTGCCCCGGCTTCTGCAGCCGCCTCGGGGCCTGCGACGGCTCCCCCCATGAGCCACATGACGATGGCACAGGCCACCGAAACAATCAGCGTGGGATATAGGAAGATCACTTTCGGGTAGGACACCAGAAAGACGCTGCCTTGTGCACTCTGCTTTCCCACAGCGATGGATTCGGCAGGTCCGCCGCCGACAGATGTGGATCCACTTTCGCTCATCGTTTTATCCCTGGGCTGACTCAGGCAGTGGTAAAAAGAGACCGCATGGAGCAGACTCCCCGGTGGAATACTACACGGTCTGACGCAAAATGGCGACCGATCCCCGCCGAGCAGTGGGAATCGAAGTGAAAGAAACGTGTTCAGTCAGGAGGTCCAGGCCGCTGAATGATGGTTTTCTGCGGCGGCTCCGACTGCAGATGGAATTGAATGCAGTGCAACACGCGTCTATTTCGCCGGGAAGCTCCAGTTGTCGGGAATTCGAGCATCTTTCCTGACGACAACAACACCGTCACGCACCTGGATGTCACCAAAGTCACAGTTGTCCGAGGGGGCATCGGTGGCAAGGATGCGAGCGTTACGGCCAATTGTCACGTTCTTGTCGATCAGTGCTCCGTCGATGATCGCTCCATCACCGATTCCCCAGCTTGTCTCGTTCAATTTCGGGTCTGCCTCAGCGACCGGATAGAAGTCGGCACCCATGACGACTGTGTTGCGCAAAATGACGCTGTTGCCGATCCAGCTTCGCATGCCAACAACACATCGCTCCACGACAGTCGAGGAACCGATTTGGCAACCGTCCGCGAGGAGACTGTCTCGAACCATACACCCGTCGACCCGCGTTGAGGGCAGAAATCGAGGACGCGTGAACACGGGGGCGGCCTGATCTGCAAAACGAAACGGAGGCTTGCTGCCGGCGAGTGCCAGATTTGCATCATAGAAGGCTCGGATTGTTCCGATGTCTTCCCAGTAACTGTCAAACAGATGAGTCTGCACGTGATGCTGGCTGATTGCTATTGGGAAAATATCGCGTCCGAAATCTTCATGGCTGGTGGATTCCAGCAGGTCCACCAGCAGGTCTCGGTTCCACAGGTAAATTCCCATACTGGCGAGATATTCCCGCCCGCGCGGCTCGATGCCGTGACTCCGGATCCAGTCGGCTGGTGTGCGCACCTGTTCCAGAGCTTCCGCTGTTTTCGGCTTTTCTACAAACCCGGTCACCCGGCCGGAATCATCCAGTTGCATGATTCCAAAGCCTTCCGCCTGTTGAGCATCGACTGGCACCGTGGAAATGGTGACATCGGCTCCGGCATCCTGATGCGTTTTCAGCATCTCCTGGAAATTCATGCGATACAGCTGATCGCCGGAGAGGATCAGCACGTAACGAATGCCGTACTGCTTGAGAAACCGGACCTGTTTTCTCACTGCATCTGCCGTACCCTGATACCAGTTGGAACCGTCCAGAGTCTGCTGTGCTGCCAGAATCTCAACGAAGCCCTTGTGAAACAGATCAAAATTGTAGGTCTGGCGGATATGGCGATGCAGACTGACCGAGTTGAACTGGGTCAGCACATACATGCGATGGATTTGACTATTAATGCAATTTGAAATAGGCACGTCGATCAGACGGTACTTACCACCGAGCGGGACTGCCGGTTTCGATCGATATTCCGTCAGGGGCAGCAGCCGTGTTCCTTTGCCGCCACCCAGAATCAGACATACAACATCATTCATCAATCAGCTTTCCTTGCCGTCTGGGTACATACCGCGAGCGATCGCAGACAGCGACGGACGGGGCGTGTGATTCTGATCCCGGCTGGCACCTGATGGGAACCGTGCGGAGACCGTTTCATTCCGGTTAGGGGCGAAGTTGCCGATCCAGGTCTGCAAGCGTCTCATTAATCAGTCTCGCTCGCCATGCCAGCGCCGCACGTTCAGGCGTTCTGCAGCGACTAAGAAATCCGTAGAGTATTTTCCAGTTTTCGTAGATCCCATCCACCTCCTGCGTCATCGGCTGCAGGCGTGTTTCCGTATCGGTGAGTCGATGCAGTCGCTGGGTGCCTCTGACAAAGGTGAGCGATGCCGCGGAGACTTCGTTTCGCCACGCTGGCTGCTCGGAATTGAGCCAAAGCCTGACATCCATATCAAGCTGATCCGCAAGGTTTTCGAGGCTGGCAACAATGGGACGCAGTCCTGTTGCATTCACGATGGATGAATTTCCAAGTCGCAGTTCGCGTCGCAGAGCGTCCACGCCGTCGGAAATCTGCTGCAGGACTACTCGTGCAGCCTGGCTGCGGATTTGACCGAACGTCTGCAGGAATGCGCGTTCGTACTCCTCAACGTATCGAAAGCTGTCAATGACCTCGCTCTCAGATTCTCCTCGCTGCAGATTATCCTGCAAATTCTGCACAGTGCCGTAGAAATCCGAGGCGACATTCATTGTGGCATCCACGCTGCCGACATCCATCAACAGCATCAGTGACGTGCGGCGGTAGAATTCGTCAACGGCCTGCACCAGAGAATCGGTAAGCTGCAGCAGGACGGCGTTGCTGACGGTGTTTTCCAGCCACAGCAGATCATGAATTCGGTAGCCTTCCTGTGTGATCCGCTGAATGTTGCGGTCGACATAATTGTTATTCAACTGCGTCAGCTGCGGCATCAGTTCCGCCCAGCTTTCTTCAAAACGAACGTACTCGCTGACAAGTCGCTCGTAACTAAAGTTTTCAACAACCATGGAGGCGACACGATTGACCTGCTGCTCCAGTTTTCTGCAGGAAGTGATCAGGCCTAAGGATGCATTCACATCTCGTTGCAGTTCGTCGGTCAGGAAGTGCAGGGCAGTTTCCTGTCCGGAAATTTGCTGCAGCAGAGCCGGTCTGTCCAGCGTTGGGTCAACCTGGAACAACCTGCCGATCTGACGATCGAGACTGTTGGCGCGAGCCAGTGACTGCACCGTCGGCTCACTCAACTGCCGTGCCTGCCCCAGGCGATTGGAAAAGATCTGCCACGAGGCGTCGGTCTGCAGAAAGTAATTCATGACATCAGCCAGATCACCCTGCTGTGCGGTGGCAGGGACGGCCAGCTGGCGTAACTGCTCGCGGACAGCGATGAGTTCGATCAGGAGCGGACGCAATCGTGTGTCTCGGCGATAGTCCGCTTCCAGAGCCGATGCCAACCGGCCGATTTCGCTCTGTAACTGGCTGATCAGGCTGCTCAGCTGCCGGCGATCCACCTGCGCGAGATTCGGACGCCGCTGACTGCCGAACAGACCTGGTCCACGCCGAATCTCAGCCGCACCCAGATCTCCGGAGGGTAACTGATTTCGGGTCTCAACGTCGGTGCGGGAGATTCGTGAAAACTGCGCAGAAGCTAACGGGCTGATCAGGACAGCCGCCAGTACTGCGGTGAACGTTTTCGATGCAATCGGATTTCGCTGCGTCATCAGAACAGGCTCCCTCCAGATGCCGATCACTTCCGGCTTTTTTGTCGAAAAACCATTTTCGACAGTCCCTGCGGGGCCACGTGGAATCAGCACGGGACCAGCGGGGAGTAACTGACACAGTCTACGAGAACTGTAAAACTTCGTGGAACAGCAGTTTTGTGGATGATCGCCTTCAGTAATTCAGCCCGTTACGACGCAAGTGCACAAACGGCTCTGCTTCGTCAAGATTGTGGTTCACGGTCGCACCAGTGAGGCTGATCAGTATGATCCGGTGATCTCCTGATTCCATGGAAGTTTCGACAGTTCCTTCGAGTGAGGTCAGCGCGGCACCGAGGCAGGGCAGCCCATTGCTTCCTTCGGTCCAGCTGACTCCATCAAATGCGTCAGCATCCGGTTCAAAGCCCTTGCCAAAGTGGCGGAAAAGTTCCGGGTCCTTTTTCTGGACCTGATTGAGCGTGATCGGGCAGCCCGGGGTCAGCCAGTCGAGGATGTATCGCGATTTGTTCACGGCGACGGTAACCTGTGGAGGATCGAAGGCGGCCTGCTGAACCCAGCTGGCCAGAAGCCCCGTTTTCCGTCCCTGCCCGTCGCCCAATACCAGAATAAAGACGCCACTGGGGATTCTGCCGAGGGCGGTTGCTGTGTCGTCGGTGTTTTCATTTTCAGCCATCTGGCATACTCCTTGTTCGGGGCGAGAATCGATGTGTCCGCCGGGAAATTCTGAAGAGCTGGTGCAGGATCGGCAAGGCTGAGCCTGAACCGGGCGAAACATTGCGGGCGTTTATCAGCTTTGGACACTCTGCGAGACGCGCGCATGCGTTTTGCAAATTCACGCATGTCGGCAGGACGTCCCACACAATCGAAAAGAAGAAGCCGAGATGACCAGGCAATCACAGCAACACGGTGTGGAGAACCGCTTACCCAGGGTCGCCGTGGTCACGGGAGCAGCCCGACGTATCGGCCGGAGAATCGCACTCGCGCTGGCGGAGGACGGATTTGCTGTCGTTGTTCATTTCGGTAAGTCAGCGGCAGCGGCAGAGGAACTGGTGGCTCAGATTCAGCAGTCGGGGGGGATCGCGATGGCCGTGGGGTGTGATCTTGCCGATGCAGCAAAATCCGCCGAGAAGATTATGGACGCGGCTTCGGCAATCGGATGTCCACAACTCCTGATCAATAATGCTTCGGTCTTCGAAGATTTGCCGCTTGCGGATGTGACCATGCAGCACTGCCTGTCGCAACTGGGCGTGAATCTGGTTGCACCTGTCTTTCTGTCACAGCAGTTTGTAAGCCGACTGCCGGATGGTATTCCGGGACAGATCATCAACATTCTTGACTGGCGTGCGGCGCGACCGCCTGCGGACCATTTGATCTACACGGCATCCAAAGCGGCTCTTGCCAGCGTCACCAGCGGGCTTGCCCAGCAGTTGGCGCCGCAGATCCGTGTCAACGGTGTGGCGCCGGGGGCCGTGCTGGCTCCGCCAGGTCGCGAGCAATGGCATCAACAGCGAGCGGACAGAGAAATTCCGCTGCGTGTCAGTGGTTCTCCCGAAAATATCACATCGACAATTCGTTTTCTGATTCACAACACATTCATCACTGGGGAAGTGATTACACTTTCAGGCGGCGAGCACCTTTAGCAAGCCAGTCGGACTACGCTGGTGCAGGCTGGTGCTTTGTGTTAGACCGAGTTGAAGATGCGGTTGACTGCGAATTGATTCCGATGGGACGCGGTCCAGAAGTTCAAGCCGGTACAGGTTCACAGGGAACAGACATGGCTTCACAGGAAACAGACATGGCAGAAGATTCCTCTCCTCAGCAGAATTCAGCGTCGCCCCCGGAGCAACTTCCGGCAGTACTCGGCCTGTTCGATGCTGTGATGATCGTGGTTGGTTCCATCATCGGCTCCGGGATCTTCCTGAAGATTGGCTCTGTTGTCGGTGAGTTGTCCCCCTACGGCTCCGGAGTCATTTTGTCGACGTGGATGTTTGTTGGCCTTGTCACATTATGTGGTTCTCTGGCTCTGGCAGAGCTGGCGGCAATGTTTCCGCAGGCCGGTGGTCCCTATGTCTACATTCGCGAGTCGTTCGGGATGCTGCCGGCGTTTTTGTGGGGCTGGACCGAATTCTGGGTGGTGCGCACTGGGTCCGTTGGTGCGTTGGCCTGTGCGACAGTACTTTATTTTAACACCCTGATCCCATTGTCAGACTCTGGCCAGACGTTACTGGCTGTTGCCATTGTCGTCGGGCTCTCTGCGGCAAACTACCGCAGTACGCGGGCGGGGGCATCCATTCAAAGTGCCGCAACAGTCAGCAAGGTGATCTTCATTCTGGGGCTGATCATCCTGCCGTTCCTGTACCGTGCGACGAACACCGCCAATATGCAGCCGTTGTTCGCGTTCCCACAGGATGCCGGCGGATGGGGCGCGTTCGCGAAGGCTCTTGGAGTAGCGATGGTGGCGGTGCTCTGGCCATACGATGGCTGGATCAACCTGGGGCCTGTGGCGGAAGATCTGCGCGACCCAATGAAGAATGTGCCTCGCGGGATGGCCCTCGGGCTGGGGACAGTCATCCTTGTCTACCTGGGGGCCAACATCAGCTATCACATGGTCCTGCCCATGTCGCAGCTGGCGGAGAGCGAAACTGTTGCGGCAGATGTTTTCGAGGTGATGTTCGGACCGGTCGGTGCAGTGATCGCTGCTGTTGGGGTGATGGTTTCAACCTTCGGTGCGACCAACAGTAATATGATTACCGGGCCGCGGATCTACCTTGCGATAGCGAGAGACGGATTGGTGCCGGCGTGGCTGCAGAAACTGCATCCGAAGAATCGGACACCTGCAAATACAATTGTTCTGCAGGCTGTCTGGACCGTATTGCTGGTGGTTCTGTTTTCCGTTTGGGATCCGTCCGGTGATCAGTCATCTGAAACCGTGTCCAGATCGAAGGCAATCAAATCCGCATTTGACAATCTGACTGACTCCGTAATCTGTGCCGGCCTGATTTTCTACTCCCTTGCCGTTGCTGCCGTTTATGTACTCAGGCGGACACGGCCTGAACTGGATCGACCCTACAGGACATGGGGGTATCCAGTGACACCTGCACTCCTGCTGATTGCGTATCTGGCTGCATTTATCTCACTGTTGATTGAGCAGCCGGCACAGACGCTGCTGGTGCTTGAACTGATTGGTGCGGGGATTATCTACTTCTACATTGCAGTGGGGCGAAAATCGTCCACGTCCGATTCTCGCTAAATCCCCAGCCCCACAGGCCGTCGGACAATCTCCGTAATACGGACTGCAGGAGAACGAACAGGTTCGCTCGATGGACGCAAACGCGGTACAGCCCGTTTTTCGACCGCTTGGAGATTCTGCAGTTGTGCTGGAATGGCCGGGCCGCCCCGACGCCGAACAGCAACGGCTCATCGCTTCTGCATTCCGGCTGATTAGTGCGGCAGACCTCTCGGGGGTTCGAGGAGCTGTTCCCGGGTTCGAATCTCTGGCTGTGTTCTTTGATCCCCTGTCGAGTTTTGCTGCACAGTCTCATGAGGTACTGACCGAGTTGCTGCAGCAGACACTCATCGACCATCAACGGAGTAGCTGTCTGTTTCGTATTCCTGTTTCGTTTCGTCCCGAGGATGCTCCCGATCTGGCAGCTGTCGCCGCCGCTGCAGGGATGTCAATGCGTGATGTGATCGACAAATTCACGGCTGCAGAGTTTGCGGTTCGCATCATTGGCTTCAATCCCGGGTTCCCTTATTTAACCGGACTTCCGAAACTGCTTTCGATACCGCGTCGAAGTTCACCGCGTCTGCGTGTGCCGGGAGGCAGCGTCGCAATTGCCGGCGAGCAGGCCGGGATTTATCCGGTGGCATCCCCGGGCGGGTGGCACGTGATTGGCCGCACGCAGTTTCAGCTGTTTGATGAGGGGGCCGTGCCCCCGTGTCAGTTGTCGCCGGGCGATCTCGTCAGGTTTGACGAGTGCAACGAATCGACTGCTGGAGCGGAGTAACAATGGCTGCAGCATCTCTTCGCGTCCTGCGGGCCGGAATGCAGACGACAGTGCAGGCCGGGCCACGTTTGCATGATCGCCATTTCGGAGTGGCAACCGGAGGCGCTGCGGATTACGAGTCTCTGCAACTGGCCAATCTGCTTGTCGGAAATGCCGTCGATGCCGCAGCGCTGGAAATGACTCTCAGAGGCGATGAACTCCTCTGGCCGTCGGGTGCTGAAGTGGCGGTGGTCGGGGCAGATATGGCTCCGCTGGTTCGACTGCCGGACGGAAAAAAGGTCAGTCTGCCTGCCTGCCGCCCGGTTTCTCTGCCACCAAATTCGGTGACTCAGTTCTCGACTGCCAGGCGTGGATGCAGGACGATTCTCGCTGTTGCCGGGGGGCTCAGGATTGCTGAAGTCCTTGGCAGCACCTCGACGCTTCTGCGATCGTCATTGGGGGGATTTCACGGTCGGGCCCTGCAGGATGGTGACGAACTGTTCGCAGCCGGTTCTCCATCACGAGCGTCTCCGCTGAAGTTCCATGCGGCAGACTGGGGGGCAGGCCATGACCTGCTGCCACTGATATCAGGGCAGGTTTTGCGGATCATCGCGGGGGAATCTCTGGCGTTGCTTTCGGCTGCAGATCGACATCTGTTTCTGACAGCGGAGTTCAGGATCCGCTCGGAGTCCGATCGGATGGGGGCACGGCTGTCGGGACCCAAATTGCACGTCCCCAATGCGGGCCTGCGGCGATCCGAGCCAACGACCCCTGGAACTATTCAACTTCCGCCGGATGGCAATCCGGTTCTGCTGCTGGCAGATTCTGCACCAACCGGGGGGTATCCTCAGGTGGCCCATGTGATCAGCGCCGATCTGGGCCTGGCAGCTCAACTGCCTCCCGGTGGGACCTGCCGTTTTGAAGCCGTGAGTGTCGAGGCAGCTCGGACTGTCCTGCTGGCACGACACCAACGGATGCAGCGGAGACAGATTATGATCCAGGAGTT
>JAFMMM010000525.1 GCA_017859815.1 Planctomycetota bacterium
CGTATTCGAGATCAAGGTCGCGGGGGACCTGATACGTGAGATGGACCGAGGGGCCGCGGCGTCCCCAGTAAAACATCCCGCCGTCGTTATTGCGAACAAAGTCGAGCGTCAGGTCAGGAGTGTCCGAACTCACGATCAGTTTTTGCAGGCGTCCAAAGTGCGTCCCGCCGGCGGTTTTCTGAATTCCGCGGAAGTCGATTCGGAAATATCCCGCCTGCCGAACCAGCAGTTGTCCGAGATGATGAACCTGGTTATCGCCTGCCTGCAGAGGCAACTGTTGTTCGCGACCCGGCAAACTGATCTTCAGCTCTGCGCCTTCTCCGTCAGAAACGACCAGCTGCAGTTGGAGTGGTGCCGGTCGATCTGCCCGCACAAACACGGAGTAGACTTCATCCGGACCGGACCAGCTGACTTCGCCACCCCGACGAACTCCATTGCCACCAGGCTCAGGCTGCGTTCGCCATGTATTCCCTGCCAGCGGGATTTGCCACTCCGCGGCTGAGATGAGTGAGCCGTGATTCCAGCACACAAGCAAAAAGAACACCAGTACGCTGAGCATTGCCGATTGCTGCCTCATGGCACAGTTTCTTTCCACTAACGAATTGCCTGATCTGTTCAGTTGATGCAGGACACGTGAACAGTGCATCTGCGATCTGCATGCTCGCCGCAAGACAGAAGTCTCAACCCTTTTCTTTTGATTACTCCCTGTTATAGCACAGCCTGACAGAGATCCGGACCCTTTATCCTCCGGCTTTTTGGCGATAGCATTTGAGAAACAACAGTTTCCTTACTTTCTGCTGAATCGTGATCATGATGCTCAAACACGTCGTTCGATTTGTTGCTGCGGTCCTTCTTTCTGTTTTGCTGCTGTCCGGGCTGCAGGCTGCTGAACGCGATCCTATTCGCCTGACTCACGGACCAATGCTGGGAAATCCGACTGCGAGGTCCATGGCCGTCTGGGGCAGAACATCTGATCCTGGAGAGTTTTTGGTGCGGTATGGTACGACGGCAGACCATCTGGACCTCAGCAGCAACGCAGCCACAACCCGCATCGAAGATGACAATACCGGTGTGGCTGAACTGTCCGGTCTGACCCCCGATACTCGCTACTACTACCAGCTTGAGGTTGGTGGACGTCCGCATGGACTGCCCGGTTCCTTTCGCACGCTGCCTGATTCAGAGCTGACCCGAAACGAACAGTACAATCCCAGGGGACTGTTCAATTTTCGCTTTCAGATTGGCTCCTGCGCGAATCAAAACCCCTACCACGGCATTGGTCACCGCACTCCGACCTATGAAAACCTGAATCAGGACTGGGCCGAAAAAGTTCATTTTCACATCATGAATGGGGACTGGAGTTATGAAGAACTGCGGGAGTATCCCGCAGAGGCGTGGAGACTGGTGCAGGGACAGAAGGAACTTCCACAACTGGTTCAGGCCATGCCGGCCATCGTTGGGTGCTGGGAAAACTACAAGCTCTACCTCAGTCGCGGCGTGCAACTGGCTCAATGGCATCGCAATGTCCCCAGCTTCTTTACATTCGATGATCATGAGCTGGTCAACGATATCTGGGGATCGTCTGAAGCCGGTAAACGGCATCGACGCACTGTCTTTCGGGATATCGGTACGACTGCGTGGTTTGACTATCTCGGCTGGGCGAATCCAATGACTCATCAAACCCCCGTGCATTACGGGCATGCGGTTCTGAAGAAAGGCAGCGACCTGCTGGTAGACCCGAATACGGATTTCACAAAACTGCCGCTGGAGGAAATGACCAACCTGCACATCCACTGGGACACGATCGAAGCCGGTGTCAATGATCTTCGCTATGACAATGATGAGGGAGATCCCAACTCCCGAGTCTATGACATTGTCGAAGTGGTGGATGCTCACACTCTGCGCCTGCACACTCCTGCCGTTGCTGATGATCAGCGTTCGGCCTATTCCATCGGTCGCCGCAGTTATGGCAGCTTTCGCGTTGGCAACTGTGAATTCTTCCTGCTGGATACTCGAGGTGATCGGGATATGCACGATGTCCGTAACCGCGAGAAGCCCGGGGTGTCCATGCTGGGTACGCCGCAGCGGGAATGGCTGCTGAAGAGTATGAAAGATAGCGATGCGGACTTCTTCTTCGTTGTCTCCACTGTGCCGTTCATGATTCCCCACAGCGGCGCCGGTGGCTTTGAAGCCGATGTGGAAAACAAGGAAGAAGCATGGACCGGATTTATTCATGAACGCGAACTGCTGATCAGCGAGTGGTCGAAACTGAATAAAAAAGTTTTCGTGATGACGGGGGACCTGCACAACAGTTTTGCCATCAAAGTGACCGACGATGTGTGGGAGTTCTGCTGCGGTCCTCACAACAGTGTGAACCATGTTCCGGTCAATGACGAAAGTGATCGCCCCGCGACGGGGCACTTCAAATTCGGGCCGCGCGAGTGTGACATTCGCTGGAGCAGCTACATCCTGCCGGACCTGCCGCGACTGGAACGGCTGTATCCCTACTTCTGTGTCGTGCAGATCAACAATGTTTTCAATATGCCGCAGAAAATCGGCGGCGAAGATCGCTGGGTTGCTTATCCGCATCCCCAGGTCGTGTTCCAGTACTACGATGGTCGCACGGGCGAACTGGCTTACGCCGAAGCCATCTCCACCGATCGCTGACCGTCAAGGCTGCATCGGCTTTGACTGGTCCGCCGTTTGGCAACCGTCCAGAGGGGCCGTGCGTCACCGGGCAACTGTCCGCCCAGACTGTTGCCTGGTACGCATACTGGGGATCGGTGTGCACCATGAAGCCGTGGGATTGGCAGAGGAAATGCTTCGGCAACAGCATCCCTGCCGAGAATTGCCAGAGACGGCCAGCCCCGGGGCCACAACCCGGGGGCCGGTTCGGCAGAGTAGTCCGGCAAGGTGGACTCAACGTGCGCATTGATTGCGGAATTGGGCATCAGCGAATGCGAC